>JBFYKC010000060.1:0-6146 GCA_041311135.1 Comamonadaceae bacterium
TGGGTGAACGGGTAAACCACCGCACCCGCTTCAATGCGGCAGTTGGCGATGACGCAATTCGCACCAATCTTGACGCCTTGACCAAGTGACACCTCGCCTTGGAAAAGGCAGTTCACATCAATTTCCACATCCTGCGCGCAGACCAAGTGGCCGCGCACATCGAAACGTGCGGGATCGATGATGCGCACCCCTTCGGCCATGAACGCATGCGCTTGGCGCAGCTGAAACGCGCGCTCCAACTCAGCCAATTGCGTGGGGCTGTTGACGCCTGCCACTTGTGCCGCATCGCCGATTTTGTGGGCCACCACAGGCACGCCATCAGCCACGGCGAACTTGACCACATCGGTCAAATAAAACTCTTGCTGTGCATTGTTGTTGTCCAAGCGCGCCAACCAGGGTTTGAGCAATTTGGCCGGCACCGCCATGATGCCGCTGTATACCTCTTGGATGGCGCGCTGTTGTTCGTTCGCATCTTTGTGCTCCACGATGGCATGCACTTGCCCACTCAGGCCACGCACGATGCGTCCATAACCGGTGGGGTCCGCAAAGTCGATGGTCAACAGCGCCAGCTGTTTGCCGCCACACAAGTCCAGCAAGGCTTGCAGCGTGTCGGCCTGGGTCAAAGGCACATCACCCGACAGCACCACCACCACGCCATCATCGGCCAGCAGAGGCAAGGCTTGTTGCACTGCGTGGCCCGTGCCCAGCTGCGGCATTTGACGCGCGAACTGCAAGTGGTCGGCCGTGTTCTCTGCCAACAACGCCGGTTCGACTTGTTCTGCACCATGACCCGTGATGACGATGGTGTTTCGCGCCTTCAACGTGCGCGCCGTGTCGATGACGTGTTGCACCAAAGCCTTACCGGCGAGTCGGTGCAAAACCTTAGGCATACTGCTCTTCATTCGCGTGCCTTTGCCGGCCGCCATGATCACCACATCCAACGCTGTCATGTCATTCATCCTTATCGTGCGAAGAATTATCCGCCAAGCCTCTTGGGGCCTGATGCTGGCCGCCTGGGTGTTGCTGAGTGGTTGCAGCACCATCAAATTGGTCTACAACCAAAGCGACGATTTGCTGTACTGGTGGCTCGATGGCTATGCCGATTTGCAAGACGGTCAAAAACAATTCACACGCGAAGCGCTGGCCGATTTACAACGTTGGCACCGCCAACAACAACTGCCCGAATACATTGCCTTGCTCAAACGCATGCAAACCTTGGCACCCCAAGACATCACCCCTGCACAGGTCTGCGCCGTGACCGAAGACATGAAAGACAGTTTCATTCGCTTGCTGCGCCACGTAGAGCCCGCTACGGCACAACTGGCTGTGCAACTCAGTCCAGACCAACTGCGCAGCGTGCGCAAACGCTTTGACAAAACCAACAAAGACTGGCGCGCCGATTGGCTCGAACCCAACGCAGAAGACCGTTTGCGCTACCGCACCAAACAAGCCACCAACCGCTTAGAAGATTTCTACGGACGTCTGGACAAACCGCAACGTGAAGCGCTGCAGCAATGGCTAAGCACCTCGCAGTTTGACCCCGTCCTCAGCTATGCCGACCGCGAACGTCGCCAAGTCGACACGCTGCAAACCCTTCAACGCATCGCACAAGAGGGCACCAACAAACCAGACCAAGTGCAAGCTTTGTTGCGCGGTTTGGTGGACCGCAGTTTCGCCTCACCCAACGAACGCTTTCGCAGTTACAGCAAAGCACTGTGGCAAGAAAACTGCGAAGGGTTTGCCAAGTTACACAACAGCACCACACCGGCTCAGCGCCAGCGCCTGGTGGACACGTTGCGCGGCTACGAGGCCGATTTCAAAACGTTGATGACGACCAAGTGATCAGGCCACTGGCCAGACCACGCCGTTGTCATTGAGCAAGGCATCCAGCGGCATGTCGTGAGCCTCAGGCATCAAGTCGGGCAAGAAGCCATGGGTGAAGCCCAAGCCCACCGTGAACGGCTTGGGTTGCAACGTGGCCAAGGTACGGTCATAAAAACCACCGCCATACCCCAAGCGGAAACCACCTGGGCCATAACCCACACACGGCACAAACAGCAAGGTGGGCACGATCACCTCGGTGTCTTTGGGTTTGGGAATGCCGTAGGCGTCCTCCTCCATGGGGCAACCGGGATACCACGCATGGAAGGTGAGTGTTTTGTGCGCCTTGTCGACCACCGGCAAGCCAATGCGACGGGGCTGCGGTTGGTCGAGCAACTCGCCGTCTTCTTTCCAGCGATGCAGCACGGGCAAAGGATCGAACTCGCCTTTGATGGGCCAGTACGCACCGATCACGATGTCGGTGCGCCCAAACAACCAAATGCGCATCACGCGCTGCAACATGTCGGCCCGCTCCAGCCTGTCGGGCAAGTTCAAACGCTCTTCAATGAGCTGCTGGCGCAACGTTTTTTTGTCCACGGATAATCAGTGCATGAAATTTCGAGTCATTGTGTCATCCTTTTTCAGCGTTTTACTGACGCTGGGCCTCCTATCCACTGCATTGCCTTCCGCCTTAGCGGCCTCGGTCAACACCGATACCAAAGCCGATGCCGTCATCTCCGACATGGCGCAGGCCTTTAAACGCGGTGACCGCAAACGCCTCTCGGCGTTGCTGCCACAAGCCAAAGGGCACTTGCTGGAGCCTTGGGCCGCGTACTGGGAATTGCGCGCGCGCTTGGATGAAGCCTCGACCCAAGAAGTGCGCGCCTTTTTGGCGCGCTACCCCGCGACTTACCAAGAAGACCGCTTACGCAACGACTGGTTACTGCTGCTGGGCCAACGCCGCGACTGGACCACTCTGAGCGACGAACATCCCCACTACCGCATGCGCGATGACCGCGAACTGCGTTGCTACTTCTTGACAGTGGAGCTGCTTGAAAAAGGCCCACAGGCCAACCCCGCCATTGCAGACGAAGTGCGTAAAAACTGGATGGGCATGCGCGAAGCCGATGACGGCTGCACCTTGGCCGCCGACCGTCTGTACTTCAACAAACAATTCACCGCCCTCGACATTTGGCGCAAAGCCCGTTTGATGGTGGAACACAACCGCCCACGCACCGCGCGCAATGCCGCGCAAATTGTGGCGCCCGAGGTTGCCAACACCGTGCCCGATGTGGTCAACAACGCCGAGAAGTTTTTGGCCAAACACATCGCTGCGCCACAAAAAGTGCGTCAAGAGTTGGTGGTGATGGCCTTGGTCAAGGTGGCCACCACCGATCCCGACAAAGCCGACAAGCTGATGCGCACCAAGTGGCAGCCCTACCTCACCGCCGAAGAACGTCACTGGGTGTGGGGCGTGATCGGCCGTCAATCTGCCATGCGTTTGGATGACGACGCACTCGCGCACTTCAACCGCGTGGCGCACGACAAAGACCTGAACGACGACATGCTCGGCTGGAAAACGCGCGCCGCCCTGCGCGCCGGCAACACGCCGAAATGGAACGTGGTGGAAAGCGCCATCAGCGCCATGAGCGCCGACGCACGCAAAGACCCCACGTGGGTGTACTGGCATGCACGCGCTTTGTTGGCACGCAAAAAAACCACACCCCAAATTCAACAAGAAGCCAACACCATGCTCGAGAGCATTGCTGGCGTACGTGGCTTCTACGAACAACTGGCCTTGGAAGAGTTGGGTCGAAAAATCACAGCTCCCGCGCGCCCCCCTGCGCCGACAGCAGACGAAATGGACGCCGCGCGTCGCAATCCCTCACTGCAACGTGCGCTGTATGCCATCGCCATGGGCTTGCGCAGCGAAGGTGTGCGTGAATGGAACTACGCCACCAACCTTGTCAACGCCCAGGGCCAAGCCGGCACGATGAGCGACCGCGAATTGCTGGCCGCCGCACAACTGGCCTGCGACCACCAGGTGTGGGACCGCTGCATCAACACCAGCGACCGCACACGCCAACTGATGGACTTTGAGCAACGCTTTCCGATGCCGCACAAAGACGCTGTCATTGCACGCAGCAAAGCCATCCAACTCGACCCCGCCTATGTGTATGGCCTGATTCGCCAAGAAAGCCGCTTTGTCACCGATGCACGCTCGGGCGTTGGCGCCTCGGGTCTGATGCAAGTCATGCCCGCCACGGCCAAGTGGACCGCGCGCAAAATTGGACTGACCGGTTTCACGCCTGACCAAATCAACGACCGTGACACCAACATTGCCATTGGCACTGGGTACTTGAAATTGGTGCTCGACAGCTTTGAGGGCTCCATGCCCCTCGCCGCGGGCGCCTACAACGCGGGCCCCAGCCGCTCACGCCGCTGGCGAGCACCCAACGACGGCACAGGCCCCGTGCTGGAAGGGGCTATTTGGGCCGAAAACGTGCCCTTCCACGAGACCCGTGACTACGTGAAAAAAGTGCTGTCCAACACCACCAACTACGCCGCGCTGATCACAGGCCAACCCCAGTCGCTGAAAGCCAAACTGGGCATGGTGGGCCCGCGTGACGCTTCTGCGCCAGCCGAAAATTTGGAACTACCTTAAGCCTGCGGAAGCGAAAACCAACACTTATTCAGGAAAAACATCAAGCACCGCTAAGGCGGTGCTTTTTTTATATCTCTCAACCCTTGCCCTCTTGAAGTCCGAAGACTTGCCCTAAAATTAGCACTCAATGGCGAGGAGTGCTAACAACAACCCGTCAGTGGTTAACCCGCGTCCACCCAGGTGGGCGCTTTGATTTCAAAACCCTTAGTTCCTATTTGGAGATGCAATGAAACTTCGTCCTCTCGGCGACCGCGTGATCGTTAAACGTATCGAAAGCGAAACCAAAACCGCCTCTGGCATCGTGATTCCTGATTCAGCTGCTGAAAAGCCTGATCAAGGTGAAGTTGTGGCTGTCGGCCCAGGCAAAACCAACGACAAAGGCGAGACCAAAGCATTGACAGTGAAAGTCGGCGACCGCGTGTTGTTCGGCAAATACAGCGGCCAAACCGTCAAGGTGGCAGGCGACGAACTGTTGGTCATGAAAGAAGAAGACCTGTTCGCGGTCGTGGAATAAATTTAAGGAGTTAAAAAATGGCAGCAAAAGACGTAATTTTCGGCGGCGAAGCCCGCGCACGCATGGTTGAAGGCGTGAACATTTTGGCCAACGCGGTCAAAGTGACTTTGGGCCCTAAGGGTCGCAATGTGGTGCTCGAGCGCTCTTTCGGCGCCCCCACCGTGACCAAGGACGGTGTGTCCGTGGCCAAAGAAATCGAACTCAAAGACAAGCTCCAGAACATGGGCGCCCAGATGGTCAAGGAAGTTGCTTCCAAGACTTCTGACAACGCTGGTGACGGTACAACAACCGCGACCGTGTTGGCTCAAGCCATCGTTCGCGAAGGCATGAAGTACGTTGCCGCTGGCATGAACCCCATGGACTTGAAGCGCGGTATCGACAAAGCGGTTGCAGCCTTGATCGAAGAGTTGAAGAAAGCCACCAAGGCCACCACAACCACCAAAGAAATCGCTCAAGTGGGTTCTATTTCCGCCAACAGCGACCACAGCATTGGCGAGATCATTGCCAAAGCCATGGACAAAGTGGGCAAAGAAGGCGTGATCACCGTTGAAGACGGCAAGAGCCTGCAAAACGAACTCGACGTCGTCGAAGGCATGCAGTTTGACCGTGGCTACTTGTCGCCCTACTTCATCAACAACCCCGAGAAGAAAGCAGCTTTGCTCGACAACCCCTTCGTGTTGTTGTTCGACAAGAAAATCAGCAACATCCGTGACTTGTTGCCCACATTGGAAGCCGTTGCAAAAGCGGGCCGTCCTTTGTTGATCATTGCTGAAGAAGTTGAAGGCGAAGCCTTGGCTACTTTGGTGGTCAACACCATCCGCGGTATCTTGAAAGTTGTGGCTGTGAAGGCCCCTGGCTTTGGCGATCGTCGCAAAGCCATGTTGGAAGACATCGCCATCTTGACCGGCGGTAAAGTGATCGCTGAAGAAGTTGGTTTGACACTCGAAAAAGTGACATTGGCAGACCTGGGTCAAGCCAAGCGCATCGAAGTGGGCAAAGAAAACACCATCATCATCGACGGTGCTGGCGCAGCTGGCGACATCGAAGCACGTGTGAAACAAATCCGCGTTCAAATCGAAGAAGCCACTTCTGACTACGACCGTGAAAAACTGCAAGAGCGCGTGGCCAAGTTGGCTGGCGGTGTTG
>JBFYKC010000086.1:0-5997 GCA_041311135.1 Comamonadaceae bacterium
TCTTGTCATTTGTTTTTCCTCGCTTGGAACTGAAGCATGTCACCGGGCTTGGCTGGGTGCACTTTGATTTTTGATTTTCCCATGAAGCCTACAAATTGAGCCAAGGTGCCCTTCGCCAAGGGGTTTGCGCCGTAGTGCATGGGAATCACCTCTGGAATTTTCAACAACTCTTTGGCTGCATACGCAGCCTCTTGGGGGCCCAGTGTGAAGTTGCCGCCAATGGGCATCAGCACCAGATCGGGCTTGTAGTAGTCGGCGATGAACTTCATGTCACCGAACAAACCGGTATCGCCCATGTGATAAATCTTGAAGCCATCTTCCAGCTCAATGATGAAACCGATGGGCTCGCCACCCACATGGGTTTCGTCCTTGCCGGTGGCAGGGCTCTTCCACACGATGACCGATGAATGCTCGGCATGCACCGCCGTCACTTTGATACCCGGTGCGGGCTCGACCATGCCTGTTTTGTTGAAGCGAGGTGCCAACTCGGGCGGCAAGATGCCCAAGGCCACCACAGTCGAGTTCATGTCTCCGGGCGCATACATCGGCACGTTGTTGAGCTTGGCCAACGCGGGCGCATCAGCGAAATGGTCGAGGTGGCCATGCGTCACCAACAGCACATCCACCTTGCCGAGGTTTTCTAAGGTTTTGAATTCCACAGGTGTCAGTGGATTGGCTTTGAGCCAAGGATCAATGACGATCGTTTTTCCTGTAGGCGACACAATTTTGAATGCCGACTGACCCAGCCACTGCACTTGCGTCGGCGTACTTTGGGCCACAGCCTGCAAACAACTGAACGCAGCGACAAACCAGGGGATGGATTTGAAAAGAAGGGCACGCATGCAGGTCTCCGTTAGTAGGTGTGACTTGCATTGTGCGGCCAACCATGCCACTCAGCCATTAGCCAAAACCCAGAGCGCCCATGAAAAACGCCCCGTGAGGGGCGTGTTCATGAGCTGGCGGAGAAGGAGGGATTCGAACCCTCGGTAGGGTCGCCCCTACGCTTGATTTCGAGTCAAGTACATTCGACCACTCTGCCACTTCTCCTGATTCTGTGCGGTTTGTCGAAGCCGCAATTCTATCAGGGCCGTCGTGCGCCAGCGCCACCCAAAGGCTGCACCACCACACCCGCACCAGCAGGCGCGCCACTCGTGCTGCCCACAGGGCTGACCGTCATGCTGGCGATAGAACCTGAGAACAAGCCACTGTCTTCAATCTCAATCGTGGCTGCACGCTCAGCACGCGTGAAGACCAACAAACTTTTCTTGCCACGAACCGAAGCCACCATGCTCCAACCTTGACGCGGCAGCTGTTCGGCAAAGAAGTTGTAACTGCTGTTCGCGTCGTTGGGCAACTCAAACACCGCACGACCCAACCAGCCTTCGCCGACACCAAAAATCAACGACTCGCCCGTGCGCAGCTTGGTGCCTACGGGCAAGGGCATGCGTCCGAGTTGTTCCATGTTGGGGCGCTGACCGTTGTCGGCGTTGCTGTCAGAGTTAGCCGTGGTGCCGCATGCGGTCAACACCACTGTCAACAAGAGCGCGAACACATATTTCATATCAACCTCGCAATTCGCTCACGCCCCCCATGTAGGGGCGCAATACGTCGGGCACGCGGATGCTGCCGTCCGCTTGTTGGTAATTCTCAAGCACGGCCACCAGCGTGCGGCCGACGGCCAAGCCTGAACCATTCAAGGTGTGGACGAGTTCGTTTTTACCTTGCGCGTTTTTAAAACGCGCTTGCAAACGGCGCGCTTGGAAGGCTTCGCAGTTCGACACCGAGCTGATTTCACGGTAGGTGTTTTGCGCAGGCAGCCACACTTCCAGGTCGTGTGTCTTGGTCGCACCAAAGCCCATGTCGCCGGTGCACAAAGCCATCACGCGGTATGGCAAACCGAGTTTTTGCAACACGGCTTCTGCATGCGCGGTCATTTGCTCCAAGGCTTCGTAGCTCTTGTCGGGGTGAACGATTTGCACCATCTCCACTTTGTCAAACTGGTGCTGGCGGATCAGACCACGGGTGTCGCGCCCTGCACTGCCTGCTTCTGAACGGAAGCAAGGTGTGTGGGCAGTCAACTTGATGGGCAACTCGTTCTCGGCCAACACCACATCGCGCACAAAGTTGGTCAACGGCACTTCGCTGGTCGGGATCAAATACAAGGCCGTGCTTTCGCTGGTGGCTTCGCCTTCTTGACCGCCTTTCTTGGCGGCAAACAAGTCTTCTTCAAACTTAGGCAATTGGCCTGTGCCCTTGAGGCTATCGGCATTGACGATATACGGCGTGTAACACTCGGTGTAGCCATGCTCTTGGGTTTGCACATCCAGCATGAACTGCGCGAGCGCACGGTGCAGGCGAGCAATTTGGCCTTTCATCACCGTGAAGCGTGAGCCAGAGAGCTTGACGCCCATTTCAAAATCAAGCCCCAGGGGTTCGCCCAAATCCACGTGGTCTTTGGGTGCGAAGCCCAAAGCCGCAGGCGCGGTACCGGTAGGGCTCCAACTGCGCAGCACCACGTTGCCGTGTTCGTCTTCACCCACCGGGACGCTGTCGTGCGGCAGGTTGGGCACGGCCAACAGCAGGGTTTGTAACTCGGCTTGCAGTGCATCCAAACGCACGGCAGAAGTATCGAGTTCGGTTTTGATGTCGGCCACTTGCGCCATCACGCCATCGGCGCTCTCGCCTTTGGCTTTGAGCATGCCAATTTGTTTGGACAGCGCGTTGCGGCTGGCTTGCAACTCTTCAGTGCGGGTTTGCAAGGTTTTGCGTTCCGCCTCAAGCGCTTGGTAGGCCTCAACATTCAAAAACGCTTGGGGCTTCTTACGGGTTTCAAGTTTGGCAATGACGCTGGGCAGATCGCGGCGCAGTTGGTTGATGTCGAGCATGAGATTTTCTTCGGGGTTATTTAAACAGTAGCGTGTTGGAATACGCGAATACGGGGTGCAATCTTGTCGTGCAAGGTGCGCGAAGCCACACGCATGTCGAATTCCGATTGCAAGTTCATCCAAAAACGTGGGTCCATTTTGAAAAACAAACCCAAGCGCAAAGCGGTATCCGCTGTGATGGGACGAACACCATTCACCACATCACTGATCCGACTCGGGGATACATCAATGTCAGCCGCCAGTTGGCGCGCAGAGATACCCATTGGCTTCATGAAATCTTCTAACAAGATTTCACCAGGGTGAATTTCATCGAGTAATTTAGTCATGACTTTTACTCCTAGTGATAGTCGACAATTTCAACTTGGTGTGCGCCGTCTTCACGCCATAAAAAACAAATGCGCCATTGCGCGTTGATGCGTATGCTGTGCTGCTTGATGCGCTCGCCCTTCAGGGCTTCCAACATATTTCCAGGCGGAATTCGCAAGCTAGTCAAGTCTGTTGCAGCATGTAGCTGCAACAATTTTCTTCGTGCCACGCGTTCAATGTTTTTAAAACGAGGAACCGCACGACTGTGAAACAGAGCCTCCGTATGTGGACAAAGAAACGAATGGATCATGGTCGCATTATATTCCGCGATGCGGAACCTGCAACAAGGTATCCAAAATTACTTCAACCCCTTGGGGAGCGGGAATTTGATGGTTTCTTGAACCCCATCCAGGGTTCGTACGGAGACAGCGCCAAAGGCGCGCATGCGGGCAATGACTTGCTGCACCAAGATGTCAGGCGCCGAAGCGCCGGCGGTCAAACCCACGCGGGTCACGCCATTGAACCAAGCCTCTTGCAGTTCGTCCGCGTTATCGACCATGTAGCTTTGCGCGCCTGAACGTTGCGCCACATCGCGCAAGCGGTTGCTGTTAGAGCTGGTGGGGCTGCCCACCACGATCACCAATTCCACCTCGTTGCTCAATACCTTCACCGCGTCTTGGCGATTTTGCGTGGCGTAGCAAATGTCTTGCATCTTGGGCTTGCGAATGTTCGGAAAACGTGCCACCACCGCCTCGGTGATGTGTGCCGCATCGTCCACGCTGAGGGTGGTTTGTGTGACCACCGCCAAGCGCTCGGTTTGTTTAGGCGTCACATGGTCCACATCGGCCGCGTCTTCCACCAAATAAATGCCGTCCAACAATTGCCCCATGGTGCCTTCCACTTCGGGATGACCTTTGTGGCCGATCATGATGAACTCGTAGCCCTCTTTGTGCAGCTTGGCCACTTCTACATGTACCTTGGTGACCAAAGGACAGGTGGCATCAAAAACAGTGAAGCCACGGCTTTGCGCCTCTTCTTCGACCGACTTGGGCACGCCGTGGGCGCTGAACACCAGCGTGGCACCGGCAGGCACATCGGCCAAATCTTCGATGAAGATGGCACCGCGTTGTTTGAGGTCGTTCACCACAAAGGTGTTGTGCACAATTTCGTGACGCACATACACAGGCGCGCCAAACTTGGCTAAAGCGCGGTCCACGATGTCGATGGCGCGATCGACCCCGGCACAAAAGCCCCGGGGTTCAGCCAAGACGATTTCTTCAAAGCTCATGGCGCTGCTTTACAAAATACCAATGACTTGCACTTCAAACGTCACGGGCTGGTTGGCCAGCGGATGGTTGAAGTCAAACAGCACCGCGTCGTCGGTCACCTGTTGCACGGCACCGGCGAATGAGCCTTGGCCTGTCGGTGCTGGAAACTGCACCACATCGCCGACGTTGTACTGTTCGTCGGGGTCGCCAAATTCTTTGAGCAAGCTTTTACTGACCCATTGCTGCATGTCGGGGTTGCGTTCACCAAAGGCCAAGCCTGCAGCCAATTCAAATGTGGTGTGCGCCCCTTCGACCAGACCTAATAAACACTGTTCCAGCGCAGGCGATAACTCGCCCGATCCCAGTGACAAGGTGGCAGGTTTGTCGTTGAACGTATTGATGACATCGCCCTGCGGTCCCGAAAGCCGGTAGTGCAGCGTTAAAAAAGAAGCTGGGCCGATGGTAGGGTAAGCGTTGGATGCAGTCATAGGACTCTTTGTGATTAGCCTCCTATTGTAGAAAGCTCTCGGAGGAACCCCATGACCGAACCCATGTCGATCCAACAACTCCCTGCAGAAATGCGTCCACGTGAAAAACTACTCAAGCACGGGGCTTCCGCCCTGACCGACACCGAACTGCTGGCCTTGTTTTTGCGCACGGGCATCAAGGGCAAAAGCGTGTTCGTCATGGCACAAGAATTGTTAGACCGCTTCAAGGGGTTTGCGGGCTTGATTCACGCCAGTGCGGCTGAGCTGAAAACCTTCAAGGGCATGGGTGGCGACGCCAAACGCTCGCAACTGGTGGCCGTACTCGAAATGGCGCGCCGTGCACTGACGCAACAATTAACGGAAACCGCAGTGATGAATTCGCCCCAAGCAGTGAAACAATATCTGCAACTCGAATTGGCCCAACTCAAACACGAGGTATTTGCAGTTTTGTTTCTCGACGCTCACAACCGCCTACTGTCTTACCAACCTATGTTTCGCGGCTCACTGTCCCAAACCATGGTGTATCCACGCGAAGTTGCAAAAACAGCGTTGGCACTGGGTGCGGACGGCGTGGTGCTGGCCCACAACCATCCAGGTGGGACGGTGAAACCCTCATCATCAGACATGAAGCTCACTCGCACCTTGCAAGAAGCGCTGGCCTTGATTGACGTGGGCGTGCGTGACCACATCATCGTCGCGCAGGGCAAGTATTTGTCGATGGCAGAAGAGGGGTTGTTGTGAAAGCCAAATCACTGCAAGACCTGGGCGCCATCCGCAAGCAGGTGAACGCCACCGCACAGGCTGCGGCCGCTGCAGAAGAAGCACGTCGCGAAGCTCAACGCCGCGCAGAAGCCGAGCGCAATTTGTTCACCCATGCCGTTGGTGCGGTCAAACCCCTCGCCGCGAAAGCACGCGTGCTAACCACACCGCAACGCCCTGCGGCACGGCCTTTGCAACAAGCGCTGGACGACCAAGCCGCTTTGATCGAGAGCATGAGCGATGAGTTTGATGTGAGCACCCTGCTCGACGTAGATGATCAGCTGAGTTTTC
>JBFYKC010000075.1:0-6513 GCA_041311135.1 Comamonadaceae bacterium
CGCCCTTTTCTAAAATATGAGTTAAAAATGCCTCACCTGTCGCACGGTCAAAAATACCGTTTTCTTCAAATAACGAATAGGCATCACTCGACAATACCTCAGCCCATTTGTAGCTGTAATAGCCTGCGGCATAACCTCCCGCAAAGATGTGGCTGAACGTGTGCAAGGTGCGGCCCCAGGTCGGGCTTTGCAACACGGCCACTTCGGCGCGTACGTTGCGCAGCACTTGCATGAAGTCTTGCGCGGCTGCGCCCTCGGTGTGCAGACGCATGTCCACCAGTGAGAACTCAATTTGGCGCAGCGTTTGCAACCCACTTTGGAAATTTTTAGCGGCCAACATTTTGTCGAATAGTGCACGTGGCAACGGTTCACCGGTGTCCACGTGCGCGGTCATGTGACGCAGCACCGACCATTCCCAGCAGAAGTTCTCCATGAACTGGCTGGGTAACTCGACCGCATCCCACTCTACACCGCTGATGCCTGATACATCGCGTTCGTTCACTTGCGTGAGCATGTGGTGCAAGCCGTGACCGCATTCGTGGAAGAGGGTGATCACGTCGTCGTGCGTCAACAGCGGAGGCTTCCCACCCACGCCTTCGGCAAAGTTGCACACCAGATGTGCCACGGGGGTTTGTAGGGTGTGGGTGTCTGGGCGCAACCAGCGTGCGCGCACATCGTCCATCCAAGCGCCACCACGTTTGCCGGCGCGTGCACCGGGGTCAAGGTAAAACTGCCCAACTAATTCAGGCGGCAAGCCGCGGGCGCGGGTTGCTTCCGAATGGCGTTCAATGCGATAGAACTCGACCGTGGGGTGCCACACCGGTGCAGTGTCGCGACGGATGCTGACCTCAAACAAGGTCTCCACAATCTTGAACAAGCCAGCCAGCACTTTGGGTGCGGTGAAGTAGGGTTTGACTTCTTGTTCGCTGAAGGCGTAACGCGCTTCTTTCAGTTTTTCGCCGATGTACGGCCAGTCCCACGGTTGTGGGTCTTGCAGGTTCAGGTGTTCGGCAGCGAAGGCGCGCATCTCGGCCACGTCCTTTTCGGCGTAGGGGCGGGCGCGTTTGGCGAGGTCGCGCAAGAAGGTCATCACCTCGGTAGGTGACTGAGCCATCTTTGCGGCTAGCGACACCTCAGCGTAGTTGGCGTAACCGAGCAGCTCGGCTTCTTCTTGGCGCAGGGCCAAGATTTCTTGGATGTATTTCGTGTTGTCTTGCTCAGGCTTTTCGGCTAACACAGTTTCAGATTGATCTGACGCCCGCGTGGCATATGCACGGTAGAGCTTTTCGCGCAATGATGAGCTGTGCGCAAACTGCATGATGGGCAGATAGCACGGCATTTTCAAATTCAGCTTGTGGCCAGCCACGCCATCTTTCTCAGCAGCTGCGCGTGTGGTTTGCAACACGTCGTCGGGCACACCGGCTAATTCTTCGGCGGTAACGATGAGCGACCACTGATCGGTCGCGTCGAGCACGTTCTCGCTGAACTTTTGGCTCAGCTCCGCTTGGCGTTCTTGAATGGCTGCAAAGCGCTCTTTGGCTGAGCCTGTGAGCTCTGCACCTGACAACACAAAGTTGCGCATGGCCAAACTGTGGGCATGCTTTTGCTCTGCGTTGAGGTTGTTCACATCCATGGCCTTGTACTTGGCGTACAGGCGCTCGTCAGCACCTAGGCGCGTCCAAAACTCGGTCACACGGGGCAGGGCCTCGGCATATGCGGCACGCAGCTCTGGTGTGTCTGCCACGCTGTGCAAATGGCTGATGGCGCCCCATGCGCGGCCCAAGCGTTCGGTGGACACGTCCAACACAGAAGCCATGCGGCGCCACTGCGCAGGAAAGTCAGCCGCAGTCACTTGCTCCAGCGCCGCATCGGCAGCAGGCAATAACTCGTCCAACGCAGGCGCGATGTGCGCAGGTTGGATGGCGTTGAACAGTGGCAGGTCCAAAAAATCGAGCAGCGGATTGATGGTGTGTGACATAGAAATTTTTACTGATGAAAGATGAACCTAAGCCTTGTTGGTAGACCCAATCCCGTCGCCAAGGTGAGTGATCAGCGCTTGATGCAGCGACATTCGCCTCGCGAGGAGCGCAGCAAGCGCTGGCTACTTACCTTGGCAGAGGGACGGCACTCGCAACGAGTGCAACAAACTCAATGTTTCTCAGATAAGGCGCGTTGTGCCGATTCCAAGGTGTTGACCAACAACATGGTGATGGTCATCGGTCCCACGCCACCGGGGACAGGGGTGATGTAGCTGGCCACTTCTTTGACGCCATCAAAGTCTACGTCGCCGCAGAGTTTGCCTTCGTCATTGCGGTTCATGCCCACGTCGAGCACCACGGCGCCGGGTTTGACCATGTCGGCGGTCAGTACATTGCGTTTGCCCACGGCCGCCACGATGACGTCGGCTTGCAGGGTGAGCGCTTTCAAATCTTTGGTGCGCGAGTGCGCCACGGTCACGGTGGCGTCTTTTTGCAAGAGCATCAACGCCATCGGTTTGCCCACGATGTTGCTGCGGCCAATCACCACGGCGTGTTTGCCTTTGAGGTCGCAGCCAATGCTCTCCAGCATCTTCATACAGCCGTAGGGCGTGCAGGGCCAGAAGCCAGGCATGCCCGTCATCAGTGCACCCGCGCTGGCCATGTGAAAACCATCCACGTCTTTGGCAGGGCTGATGGCTTCAATCACTTTTTGCGCATCGATGTGGGCAGGCAAGGGCAGTTGCACCAAGATGCCGTGAATGGTTGGGTCGTTGTTGAGGGCATCAACGCGGGCCAGCAAGTCGGCCTCGGTCATGCTGGCCTCGTATTTCTCGAGCACCGAATGCAAGCCGGCTTCTTCGCAGGCTTTGACTTTGTTGCGCACATACACCTGGCTGGCGGGGTTGTCGCCCACCAAGACCACGGCCAAGCCGGGTGTCAAACCTTGGGCTTTGAGCTTGGCGGTGTCAGCTGCCACTTGGGTGCGTAGCTGTTTGGAGAGCGCGTTGCCGTCAATGAGTTGTGCGGTCATGGTGTGTATACAAATGAAGGTGAGAATTGAAAACGCCCGTGAGTCACGGGCGTTGAAGGGGTATGCAAAACGCGTGCGTCTCGCGCAACTTACGCCTTGGGCGCCGTTTGTCCGAGTGCAGTTTTCAGCAAGTCGGCCACGGTGTTGGCATTGAGCTTTTCCATGATGTTGGCACGATGTGCTTCCACGGTTTTGATGCTGATGCCCAAGTCGTCGGCGATTTGTTTGTTCAAACGACCGGCCACGATGCGCTCCAGCACTTGGGCTTCGCGGGTGGTCAGCTTGGCCATCAAGGCGTCACGGCTGGCGGCTTGTTGGTATTCAGCAAACGATTCATTGGCTTGGGTCAACATGCGTTCAACCAAACTGACCAACGCGGCTTCGTTGAATGGCTTTTGGATGAAATCCATCGCACCTTTTTTCATGGTGTCAACCGCCATGGGCACGTCGCCGTGACCGGTGATGAACACGATGGGCAGGGGCGATTTGCGTTCGACCAATTTGTCTTGCAGTTCGAGACCGGTCATGCCCCCCATGCGAATGTCGACGATCAAGCACGCCACTTCGCGTGGGTCATAACGGCTGAGAAATGTTTCGGCGGAATCAAAGCAACGAACGCGGTAGTCTTTGCCTTCTAACAACCATTGCAACGAATCGCGCACAGCCTCGTCGTCATCGACAACATAGACCGTACCTTTTTTGGGGATCAAACTCATCAAAAAACTCCAACCTAGCGGACCGGTATCCAGAAGGAAAAGCGGCAGCCCGTTATTTCCTCACCATTGTAGAGGTTCTCGGCTTTCATCCGACCCTGGTGGGATTCGACGATGGAACGGCACAAATTGAGGCCAATTCCCATGCCTTCAGACTTGGTGGAGAAGAAGGCTTCAAACAGACGTTCCATCACCTCAGGCGGCAAACCGCGCCCGGTGTCGGTGACTGAAAACTCGAGGGTCGCTTGGCCTTCTTCTTGGCGCGGCAACACCTTCAGCTCCACGTCGCGGCGGGTCAGGGGGCGTTGGGCCATGTCGATCGATTCGGCCGCATTGCGCATCAGGTTGACCAGCACCTGTTCAATCAAGATAGGGTCGACGTTGATGGCGGGCAAGCGTGCCGCCACCACTTGGGTCAAGCGCACTTGGCGGCGGCGCATTTCAATGCCGGCCAATTCGACCGCCTCGGCCACGATGGCGCTGACGTCCGACAGCGTGCGATTGGGTTCGCTGCGCTTCACAAAGCTGCGAATGCGTTGAATGATTTGCCCCGCACGTTGCGCTTGGTGTGCTGTTTTCTCCAGCGCTTTGAGCAAGTCTTCGTGGTTCAGGTTGTTGGCTTGGATGCGGGAGATCATGCCGCTGCAGTAGTTGTTGATGGCAGTCAACGGCTGGTTCAACTCGTGCGCCACGCTGGACGCCATTTCACCCATGGTGATCAAGCGGCTGGCCGATTGCGCGCGTTCGGCTTGCACTTGTGCTTGTTCTTCGGCTTGTCGGCGGGGGGTGATGTCGGTGGCAATCACCATTTGAGCCAAGCGTCCATCGACCCAGTTGAGGTAACGCGAGCGCACTTCCAACCATTTGTCGAGCTCGGGCACATAGACCTCGGCGTTCTCGGCTTTGATCTCGGTGATTTCGTCGGTCGGGAGACCCATCAAGCCATCGTCTTGGTCTTGTGCATCGTCGGTCGACACCTCGGTCAGTGTGGGTGCCCGGGGTTGGCCAGCTTGGGTCACCAAGCTCAGATGGCCTTGAGTGGTGGCGTCAAACCATTGGCGGTACAACTTATTGGCAAATAACAGTTCTTTGCTGCCCAGTGGGGCTACCGACACCGAGGCATCTAAACCTTCGAGCACCGTTGTGAAACGGTCGTGTGCGGCAGACAGTTGTTCGCGCACGCGGTTGGGTTCGGTGATGTCGGTCATCGATGTCATCCACCCGGTTTGTTGTCCGCGCGCATCCACCAGAGGGGATACGTACAAGCGCGCATCAAACACCGAACCGTTTTTGCGCTTGACGCGCACATGAAAGCCGCTGGTGGTGGTTTCACCTTGCAGTTCTTGCTGGAGCTTTTGCTCCAAGGTTTCGCGGTCTTCTTCAGGCCAGTAGGGGAAGGGGGGGACGCAACCCACCAACTCTTCTTCGGTCCAACCGGTCATTTGGCAAAACGCGGCGTTCACGTAGGTGATGCGGCCTTTCAAATCCATGGCGCGCATGCCCGTGAGTACGGAGTTTTCCATGGCACGGCGAAAGTTGGTTTCGGCAATCAAGGCCTGCTGTGCTTGTACGCGGCGGCGGGTGTGGCGCCACGTACCAATCAGCATCCAAGCGGTCATGGCACTGAGCACAGCCACCAGCCAAAACAAGCCATTCCCTATCAAACTTTGCGAGGTGCGGTAGGTTTGTGCGTGCAGCGACAAGGCATAGCCCACGGGCGTGATCGGTACTTCGTACTCATTGGTTTGTCGCAGCCAGGGCAGCACTTCTGTGACTTTGGGGCGTGGTCGGCTGACTTGGCCTGCCAGCACCGTGTTGTTGGCATCACGCAAGGACACCGCGTATTTGCTGCTGATTTCAATCGGCACGGCGTAGCGCAGCATGCTCTCCATCGTGTATTCAACCAATAGCACACCTTCAAACTTGCCATGGCTCACGATGGGTACATGCAATTGCAGTTCGGTGTAGGTTTGTGCGTTGGCGCGTTTTTCGATGATCGGTTGGGAATAAACAGGCTGTAACAAATCGCGCGTCAGCTCAAAGGTGTGCGATGTTTCGGGGTGGTTGAGCAACTCATTGGTTTGGGTGTTGACGTAGGCTGCGGCTGAGCTACTGACGTAGCCTGCACGCACGCGTCGTCTTGCATCCATCCACGTGATGCTCCATATTTCTGGACTTTGGTTGATCACCACTTGGGCTTCGTTTTGGAAGCCGCGTAAATCCATCTCTTGGTTGGCGATGGCGCGTGTCATGCGCACGATTTGCTCTTGCTTGTCCAGCAACCTGAGGCGCAAGCGTTGTTGTGCGTATTCCACATCTCGACGGACGACTTCTTGTTCGCGGTCCAACTCCTCGTAGCGCAAATACCAAAACGCGGCAGTGATCGCAGCCATGAACATCACCACTGCGGCCAGTGGCGCAATGAAAGCGAAACGGTCTTGACGGTTCGGAGTTTGAGCTCGCCACCATTTGAGCCACGAGGCGGAAATGGTGTGCAGCGGAGAGTTTGACGGTGTTTTCTGCATCTCCTATAAGTTTATGTCCACCCCAATAGACGCCATCTCAAAATAATTACATTATTTCACAATAAGAAATTGAAGATTGCTATTTGAAATTTAAGAAATTTGTGAGAAACTTCGTACATTCGAGTCATAACAGTGCAACAAGAGGAGACAAACATGTCAGCACAACCGAACGATCTGCGCACCGACGTGGACAGTCAAGAAACGCGTGAATGGATGGACGCGCTGTCCGCCGTCATCAACTCAGAAGGCCCCGAGCGTGCGCACTT
>JBFYKC010000077.1:0-3011 GCA_041311135.1 Comamonadaceae bacterium
TATGGGTTGCATCACTGGCATTTTTTCAAATGACTTGGCTGTTGGCACAGAGCCTCACGCTACGCACCGGCTCGCGTTGGCAGCAAGTGAACGTGCGGGTGCTCCCGCCACTGACTGCGGCATTGACGGCACTGGCTGGCGCCTTGTGGGGACACTGGCTCGACTGGTCTGGCCCCACATTGGTCGTCGCAGCCCTGCTGGGCTACGCCCTGGGGGCCACTTGGCTAAGGGTTGCTTGGCGTCATCCAGCCCCCAATGCGCCTCAGCCACCCACCCAGCAACAGGCGGGCGACACACGCAGCACCGCGTTGCGCATGGCGCACACCTTGGCAGATGCATTACTCGCCACGGCTGTGGTTGTCGTGTGGCAACGTCTCTACGGCGCTGAAGAGACTGGTTGGATGAGCGCCTTGTTACGCGTGCTCGGCTTCTTGCCCGCCGTGGTGCACATGGCATGGGCACAAGTCGCGTTGGCGCAGGATGCGCCAGAACACGCCTCACCTCGGTCTGCAGTTTGGGCCGCACCTTGGTGGTTGGGTCTGAGCGCATTTGTCGTGGTTATGGCATTGGGGGCGTCCTGCGCAGTGGCGCTCGAACAAGCATGGCTCAATGGACAGTGGCTTGGCGTATGGCACTACATTGCACCGCTGGTTCTGTGGCAAGGCTGTGCTTGCTTGTCAGCCGCGTTCAGTCACCGGCCATTTCAAACACAAGCAGCAACTGGCTATTCGTTGGCCTGCATTGGGCTCACGTTTATGCAAGCGCTCATGCTGGTCGCCCCCATCGCTTGGGACACCGGTTGGAGTGCCGCGCAGCATATGTGGTGGTTTGCCGCACTCAGCAGCGTGGGCTTGTTGATGCTCACAGCGTGGATGTCACGCCTGCGGTGATGCCACGCACAACCTGGCCAACACACACACCAACACCGCGTAGGTAACGCTGTAAATTTGTAAATCTAAGTTTGAGTTGGTAAGCCCGGTCAAAAAATACGCGGCCACCACCTGCATTCCCAACACCGGCATCAAACGCCGAGCACGCTGACCAGTCAAGCGCCGAAACTGCTGAAGGAAGTATGCAAATGGCGCCATCAGAATCCCTAAATACGCAACGAACTTCAACATGCCCCCAGAAGACAACGCATGCATGATGTCCGAATGGGGTTGGTTGTAAATTTCCGTTGAGGGAATTTCGCCCGCTTCGATGCGATGCACGATTTCCGACTCAAAGCGTCCAGCACCAATCCCTAAAAGCGGATGTTCTTCAAAAATCAACCAAGCGGTCTTCCACATGGCTGCACGCGCACCGAGCGAGGACATGTAGTTGCCTTGTGCAATTTGTTGTAAATCTGTTTGCGCCTCCGTGATGCGCAGCTTGTCGCGCATCGTGGTTGATAACGCCAGCACCACCACTCCCAGTACCAGCACACCCACAAGAACGGCTTGCATCTTTTTTCGCAAGGTCGCGTCCGTCAGAACCCACCCCAAGGGCAACACACACAACAGCACAATGAATGACGAACGCGACAAAGCAGACAACACCCCCACCCAAGCACCCAGCGCCACGAAGACAAAGAGAAATCGCAGCTTCGCGCCCAACTGATTCGCCAGCAACGCCACGGTCAGTGACAACAACAAAACAATGGCGGAGAGATTTCCAAAGTGAATGGGGTTGTTGGTCGTCGCTTGTGCGCGCGCTTCAAGCCCCCACCATGCACGAAGCCCCCAAAACAAGGCCGCCAAACCCGCAAGTGCCAAACCGCGCAAAAACCATTTTTCAGCATCAGGTGCAACCGTCATGGCCAGCAGCGTCAATGCCAACACCATGCGTAACTCGTTGTCTGGGAAATCAAAGGCACCTTCGCTCAGATGAACACAAGCCAAGAACAGCGACACACCCAACCATGCCAACAGCGATCTGGCAATCCACCTGAACTCACCGGTCGCCACCAGCGCCACACAGCGCGCTCTGAAAGTGGCATAGCCCAACGCCGCCAAGCCAGCCAACAAGAGGATCACCGACGGAACCAACGTGGTGGGTCGTGCCACAAACAACAAACCCAGAATTGAAAAAGCCGTCGCATTGAAAGCGACTTGCTGCCACCGGTTAAACCGTGCCTGCTGCATCCAAATCTTTCAGGCCTGGTGCATTGGCATCTTTGGCTGCCAACAGGGGCGGCGCATTCAGCGTCGCCAAGGGCCAATCAATGCCCAATGCGGGGTCGCTCCACAGCAGGCTGCGCTCAAACTCGGGGTGGTAGTAGTCGGTGGTTTTGTACAGAAATTCTGCGCTCTCACTGGTCACCAAAAAGCCATGTGCCAAACCTTCTGGCACCCACAGTTGCTTTTTATTCTCGGCAGACAGCTCCAAGCCAAACCATTGACCGAACGTGCGGGAGTTGGGCCGAATATCCACCGCCACATCAAACACTGCCCCCTGCGACACACGCACCAACTTGCCTTGTGCATGTTGCACTTGGTAGTGCAGTCCGCGCAACACGCCTTTGCTCGATTTGCTGTGGTTGTCCTGCACGAAGTGCCGCTTCAAGCCCGTGGCTTGCTCGAAATCACGCGCATTGAAGCTTTCAAAAAAGAAGCCGCGCGCATCGCCAAACACTTTTGGCTCGAGCACTAAAACGCCGTCAATGGGCGTTGGGGTAACTTGGTATGGCATGGCTTATTTCAACAAATTGAGCAAGTACTGACCATAAGCATTTTTCGCCAAGGGACCGGCTAGTTTTTGCAAAGCTGCGGCATCAATCCATTGTTGATGAAAGGAAATTTCTTCTGGGCAAGCCACCATCAGCCCTTGGCGTTTTTGCAAGGTACCAATAAAACTAGCGGCTTCTAACAAGCTGTCATGCGTCCCCGTATCTAGCCATGCATAGCCACGTCCCATGATCTCGACTTGCAACTGCCCCATCTCCAAATAGCGCTTGTTCACATCGGTAATTTCCAACTCGCCACGCGCAGAAGGCTTCACGGCTGCGGCAATGTCGCACACCTGCTCATCGT
>JBFYKC010000095.1:0-16165 GCA_041311135.1 Comamonadaceae bacterium
AGTAGTACCTGCGTAACCTGTCACGATTTGAGCAGGAGCGTTACCAGTGTTGAAGGACAAAGGAGCGAAGTTCACCAAACCTTTAGAAGAGTTGTCAGCAACGCCGTATGTACCGATCACATTAGTACGCTTGCTCAACGCATAGCGAGCTTGCAAGTTAGTCAACTTGCTGTCTTCAGCCTTGGTGATAGAACCACCCAATGTCCATGCGCCTGTTGTGTAGCCCACGCCCATTTGGTTGCCTTTACGCTCTGTAGTAGCGCCGCCCAATGCGGTTGCGTTCTCTGTCTTCATAGAAGCAGCAGCAACAGTCACAGGACCGATTGCGTAAGAAACGCCCAAGATTGAGCCCTTCTTGTTAAAACCAGCTGTGTTGGCTGTGGCGAGTCCAGAGGTAGCAGCGTTTGATGAAGAAGAAACACCGTTTTCCTTGCGATCTTGAGCTGCTGCACGGATTGCCAATGGGCCGTTCGTGTAGTTCAAGCTCCAAGCTGTCACAGAACCTGCAGAACCAGAGTCGAGGTTGTTAGACATACCTTTTTGGAACTGACCAACCAAACCCATGACGGCTGGTGTGGTGTAAGTCACAGCGTTCTTGGTATAGAAGTCTGCGTAACCCAAAGCTGAAGAAGTAGCTGTAGACACAGAGTTGCCAGACACAGGCATCAACAAACCGTTGGTGGCGATGATTGGGTTGGTAGTCAAGCCCAATTTAACTTGGCCAAAGTTACCTTCGATGTTGCCGTTTGCTTGGCGACGGAACAAACCAGAAGTGTTCAAGCCACCGTTGTTGGTTTGCACGTCAGTTTGGAAGTCGAAGCCAGCTTTCAAGCCACCGCCGATGTCTTCAGTGCCTTTGAAGCCCAGGATGTTAGAGAAAGTAGCGCCATCACCGTAGACAGTAGCTGATTTCTTAGCTGTACCAACATCTTTCAAGCTGTAAACGCCAGCATCAAATTGACCATAGATAGTCACAGAAGATTGTGCAAAAGCTGACACAGAGGCCAATGCTGCGATAGCAACGAGGGTTTTTTTCATTTCAAGGTTCTCCAAGGTTTGAATGGGGGCTTTGGAGTTTCCAAAGCCAACCTCCGTTTTCGGGAAGTTGGATGTATTGAACCAGACTACCCCCCTGAAACCAACAACTTGCCTGAAAAACTCAGCGCATTCGTTGCATCCGTGCAACACATCCAGACACCTGCTCTCGCAAACCCTGATGAGTTAGGACAACCACTACAACATGCGCATGCCTGACCTAGATCACATTGGCCTCGGGTGACTGAACTTAAACTGCATATATGGACGCCTTTCTCACCGCCGCCGACAGCGCTTTGCGCACCGTGTTTGCCCGTCACCACGCCAACCGCCCCACGCCCATGTGGGCGGCTGAGGCCCCGCCCACGCCTCCATTAACCGACACAGAAAAGCGCGAAGCCGCTGCCCTGATGCGTGTGAATCACGTGGGTGAGGTCTGCGCCCAAGCGCTGTACACCGCACAGGCCTTGGCCACACGCGACCACGCGCTGCGCCAGCACCTGAGCTCGGCTTGCAACGAAGAAACCGACCATTTGGCATGGACCGAGCAGCGCCTGCAAGAACTGGGCGGCCACACCAGCCTACTCAACCCGCTTTGGTACGCCGGGGCCTTTGCCATCGGTTACACCGCTGCCAAACTAGGCGGCGATCGCATGAGCTTGGGCTTTGTGGTGGAAACCGAGCGCCAAGTAGAAGCCCACTTAGAAAGTCATCTTGGGCTGCTGCCCGCAAACGATGGCCCCAGCCGCGCCATCGTGGCGCAAATGAAGGTAGATGAAGCGCAACACGCGCGTGACGCGCTTGCCGCAGGCGCGGCCGAACTGCCCGCCCCCATGAAATCTTTGATGAAGGTGGCCGCCAAGGTGATGACCACCGTGGCGCATCGCATCTAACCCGTTTAGACCTCCACCAACTCAAAGCTGGTGGTGATTTCGGCCGTTTTGCCCAACATGATGCTGGCCGAGCAATATTTGTCGTGACTCATGGCAATGGCACGTTCCACCGCCGCTGCAGGAACGCCTTTGCCTGTGACGGTGAAATGCATGTTGATTTGGGTGAACACCTTGGGGTCTTCGGTAGCGCGCTCGCTGACGATCTTCACGCTACAGCCTTGCACGTTGTGACGACCACGCTTCAAGATCAACACCACGTCATACGCCGTGCAACCGCCTGTGCCGGCCAACAACAGCTCCATGGGACGCGGCGCAAGGTTTTGCCCACCGTTTTCTGGCTTGGCGGCATCGGGCGCGCCATCCATAGCCACCACATGGCCGCTGCCGGTTTCTGCCACAAAGCCCATGCCTGAACGGGTGCCTGAGTTGCCGGTCCAGCTGACGGTGCATTCCATGAACGTTCTCCAAAAAATCGTTGCCCAATTGTCATCGAATTGTTGCAATGCAACAAAATTTGTATACACTGCAGGCTTGTCTCCTCCACCTTCAAAAGTGGATTCAGCCCCGAGTTGCAAAACTCGGGGTTTTTTTTCGCCTGAACCGATTTTTTCATAAGAGACAATCAGCCCATGTCTACCCGCACCCCCAAGGCCCGCGCTCTGCAGCCCGCCGATTACCTGAAAAAAATCTTAACCGCCCGTGTGTATGACGTGGCGACCGAATCCGCGCTGGAAGTGGCCAAAAACCTGAGCCGCCGCATCCACAACACCGTGTTGCTCAAGCGCGAAGACCAACAGCCCGTACACAGCTTCAAGCTGCGCGGCGCGTACAACAAGATGGCACACCTCACACCCGAGCAGCTCAAGAAGGGCGTCATCTGCGCCTCTGCCGGCAACCATGCACAAGGTGTGGCGCTGGGTGCGAAGCGCTTAGGGACCAAGGCCATCATCGTCATGCCCACCACCACGCCCAGCGTGAAGATTGAGGCCGTCAAGGCCTTGGGCGGCGACGTGGTGCTGGCCGGCGACAGCTATTCCGACGCCTACACCCACGCCCTCACGCTCGAGAAGAAAAACGGCATGACCTTTGTGCATCCGTTTGACGACCCCGACGTCATCGCCGGCCAAGGCACGATCGCCATGGAAATGCTGCGCCAGCTACAAGGTTTGAACATCCACACCTTAGACGCTGTGTTTGTGGCCATCGGCGGCGGCGGCTTGATTGCCGGCGTAGCCAACTACATCAAAGCCGTGCGTCCCGAAATCAAAGTGATTGGCGTGCAAATGGACGACTCGTCGGCCATGATGCAGTCGGTGCAAAAAGGCAAACGCGTGGCATTGCATGACGTGGGCCTGTTCTCAGACGGCACGGCCGTGAAGCTGGTGGGTGAAGAAACCTTCCGCGTGTCAAAAAACTTGGTGGACAGCTACA
This sequence comes from Comamonadaceae bacterium, assembly GCA_041311135.1. Lineage (GTDB taxonomy): Bacteria > Pseudomonadota > Gammaproteobacteria > Burkholderiales > Burkholderiaceae_C > Limnohabitans. The sequence continues at coordinate 3,360 of JBFYKC010000095.1, forward strand.
TCACGGTGGACACCGACGCGGTGTGCGCCGCCATCAAAGACGTGTTTGTAGACACCCGCAGCATCGTGGAGCCTGCCGGCGCATTGGCCGTGGCCGCCATCAAGCAATACGTGACCGAGCACAAAACCAAGGGCGAAACCTACGCCGCCATTTTGTGTGGCGCCAACATGAACTTCGACCGCTTGCGCTTTGTGGCTGAGCGCGCCGAGGTGGGCGAAGAACGCGAAGCCTTGTTTGCCGTGACCATCCCCGAGCAACCCGGCAGCCTGCGTCGTTTTTGCGAACTGATTGGCAAACTGCCCAGCTTTGGTGGCAGCAAAACACCGCGCAACGTGACCGAGTTCAATTACCGCATGAGCGACCAAGCCAAGGCCCATGTGTTCGTCGGTTTGACCACGGGCATCAAAGGCGAAAGCAGCAAGATCGCGACACACTTCACCAAGCATGGTTTTGAAGCGATTGACCTGACGCACGACGAACTGGCCAAAGAACACATCCGCCACATGGTGGGTGGCCACTCAGCACTGGCCCATGAGGAGCGTATCTTGCGCTTCGAGTTCCCCGAACGTCCCGGTGCGTTGATGAAGTTCTTGCTGGCCATGCGCCCCGGTTGGAACATCAGCCTGTTTCACTACCGCAACCAAGGCGCGGACTACGGCCGCATCTTGATGGGTTTGCAAGTGCCCAAGAGCGACAACAAAGCCTTCGTGGCTTTCTTGGAAGCCTTAGGCTACCCCTATGTGGAAGAAACGCAGAATCCAGCTTATCGTTTGTTCTTGCAGAAATAACCAGCAAGCACCGCAAGCAAAAAGGGGCGCATCGCGCCCCTTTTTTATTTCTTGGCAGGCAACTCCAGCACCACCATCTCTGGCCCATCCAAACCTGCGCCCAAGCTGATACGACGGCCTCGTGCTGACTGCAACACCACCCCCTCAGTCACGAAAGCGCCAACACGGTAGGGCTTTGCAGCTTTGCCATCGACAGCGATCAAAGCGACCCCTTGCGAGCCCCCCCCCGCCAACACGCCTTGCAGCTGAAAACGACTCGCCAAACTGGGCGCAACCGGAACTTGCGCAGGCATTGCGCCCAAGCTACGGGCTGCAGCAGTCATATCCACTTCAGACTGCACCGCAACCATAGCATTCACAGGACTGGCCGCAGGGACGGACCAACGCAAGCCCCAAGCGACTGCGCTAAAGGCAACTAGGCCCCACACCAACAACGAAGAGGCCGGCAACAGGACGCGCAAAGGAATGCGAAAAGCAGCGAGAGAAGAAGGCCGGAAACCAAGCATCCGCGGATTATGATTGATCCTATGAATACGCCTCAAGCAACTCCCAAAACCAAACGCCAGCGCGGTTTCACGCTGATTGAATTGATGGTGGTGCTCGCCATCATCGGCGTACTCGCTGCACTCGTCGTCCCCAACGTACTCAACCGTGCTGACGATGCGCGCGTCACCGCCGCCAAAACGGACGTGGGCAACCTGATGCAAGCGCTCAAGCTCTACCGTTTAGACAACCAAAACTACCCCACCGCCGAGCAAGGCCTGAGTGCCTTGGTCGTCAAGCCCACGACGGGCCCCGCGCCCTTCAATTGGAAGCCCTACATCGACAAACTGCCCAACGATCCGTGGGGCCGTCCTTATCAGTACATGAACCCCGGCATCAAAGGCGAAGTTGACGTGCTGTCGTTGGGGGCCGACGGGCAGCCTGGCGGTGAAGGTAAAAACGCCGACATCGGTAGCTGGCAATAAAGCGCTACCACGCCAGTCATGCAACACCAGCGCGGCTTTACTCTGCTGGAGTTGTTGGTGGTGCTTGCCATCATCAGCTTTTCCGTGGCAGGGGTGAGCCTTTCGCTGAGAGACAGCAGCCAAAGCCAACTCGAGCGCGAAGCGCAACGCTTGATTGCCGTCCTTGAGGCCAGCAGAGCACAATCCCGCACCAGTGGTGTCCCCATACTTTGGCAAGCAACGGCAGAAGGTTTTATCGTGCAAAGCCCCTTGTCCGAGGCACGTGCAGAAACTTGGTTGACCACTGGCGCATTGACGATGCAGGCGACCACGACTGCGCCAGAGAACAAAGTGGTGCTAGGTCCTGAGCCTATCCTTGCACCGACTCGCATCACACTGAGCGTGACGCCCGATCGCAGCGCTTCTTCAGGGCAATCGGTGAGCATTGGCACTGACGGACTCAGACCGTTCCAAGTGCTGCCATGAAGGACCGCGGATTCACGCTCATCGAGGTATTGGTGGCGCTCGCCATCGTCTCCATTGCACTGATGAGTGGACTCAAAATCAGCGGGGCACTCACGCGCAACGCGCAGCGTCAAAGTGACGTGTTGCTTGCACAAATTTGCGCAAACAACGCGCTCAATCAATTGCGCCTGTCACAGCAACTACCAGGCGTGGGCACTTCACGCATCCCTTGCACACAAGTGGGACGCAACTTGGATGTTGCCCTCACCGTGCGCACCACGCCCAATCCCGCATTTCGTCGCGTAGACGCACAGGTCTTTGACGCCGGCACGCCCTTGATGAACATCACCACCGTGTTAGGGCGTTACTGATGCACAAACAAAAAGGCTTCACGCTGATTGAGTTGCTCATCGCCATCAGTCTCATGGCTGTTTTGGCGGGTTTGAGTTGGCGCGGCCTAGACAGCCTCATGCGCAACCGTGACACCACGCAAGCCCAAGCAGACAAAACAGCCGTACTTCAAACCGTACTCGCACAGTGGCAAGCGGACCTCAATGCGATACAACCTGTGCCAGGCCTCAACATATCTGGCGTTCAATGGGACGGACGGACCTTACGGCTGACGCGGCGCGCTACCACCTGGCGTGCCGATAAGGCCAATGCGGGTGTATGGGTCATCGGCTGGACGCTGCGCAACAACCAATGGCTACGCTGGCAATCGGCCCCGCTGCAAACGCGCGCGGCCTGGCAGCAAGCCTGGGCCCAGGCCGAGCGCTGGGGAAACAACCCAAACAGCGATGACCTCGCATTTGAAACGGTTTTGCTTCCACTTGACGCATGGCAACTCAGTTACTTTCGTGGCAATGCATGGAGCAACCCCCTCTCAAGTAGCAGTACAACAGACGGCCTCCAAGCAGACGTCTTGCCTGATGCCATTCGCTTACACATCGATCTACCAGCCCCGACCGGCGTACAAGGGCGCATCACCCTGGACTGGGTGCGCCCTAACTTCAGCAACACCAAAACATGAAGCACAGGAGACATCACAAGGAACATGGCGCAGCGTTGCTTGCAGCCATGCTGACCGTCGCGTTGGTAGCCACCTTTGCTGCAGGCGCGCTATGGCAGCAATGGAAGACCATCGAGATTGAAGGGGCAGAGCGCCAACGGACGCAAGCACGTTGGTTACTGACCGGGGCACTTGACTGGGCTCGTGTCATCTTGCGCGAAGACGCACGCGCAGGCGATGCCAACGCCCCCACCGACCACTTGGCCGAACCTTGGGCGGTGCCACTCCAAGAGGCGCGTTTATCAAGCTTCCTGGCCGCTCTACCAGATGGCACTGGCAACACACCCAACGAGGACGAACTGGCCAAGCAAGTGTTGCTATCTGGTCAAGTCAACGATCTGCAGGGCCGCCTCAATGTCAACAACCTGCTGCAGGGCGAGCAATTGGACGGCAAATCAGTCATCGCGTTTGAACGTTTGTTTGACGCACTGGGGCTTCCCTCTGCGCAACTGAACTTACTCACCCAAGGGCTTGTGTCTGCGCAAAAGCAAAACAGCACGTCACCTTTGATGCCTCAACGCGTGGGGGAACTCAGTTGGCTGGGCCTGTCCCAGCAGACCTTGCAGACCCTAGCCCCCCACATCACCGTTCTACCCAACCGCACGCCTGTCAACCTCAACACCGCGAGTTTGCAAGTGCTCTTCGCCAGCGTACCGGGTTTGAGCTTATCGGATGCTCAGCGTTTGATTCAGCTGCGCGAACGTCAGCACTGGGCCAACTTGGAAGCCTTTCAAAAAGCAGTGGGACGCCCTATGAGCCTAGAAAGCACACACAGCGTGAACAGCCGCTATTTTGAAGTTCAAGGGCGTCTGCGCATGCCACAAACCACGCTGCAAGAGCGCTCATTGGTGCAACGAGACGGGCAAGATCTGAAAGTGCTATGGCGCGAGTCTGGCTTTCTACAATGACAACTCTCATGCTCATCGTCGCGCTCCCCCACTCCGCCAATGCCATCGCAAGCTATGCCCACGTCCACTCGGATGGGCACAGCGTGTTGCGCAGCGCTTCAGGCCCAGCAAGCACACTATCGCTCCATGCCGGAGAGGTCGTCGCCGTGGTGCCACACACCCGCTTGGCTTGGCTGCGCGTACAGCTCCCGCCGACCAGCCATGGCTCACGTTTGCAAAGCGTATTGCATGGTTTGCTAGAAGATCGCTTGCTCGACGAGCCTGACCAATTGCACATCGTGATGGCGCCTAACGCGGAGCGCATCGCCCACACCGGCGGTGAAACCCTGGTGGCCGTGTGTGACAAACAGTGGCTACGCGATGCCCTTGCCCCGTTACAAGCAGCAGGCCTGACCGTGCAACGGATCGTTCCCGAGTTCTCGCCCTGCGACACCTCTGTGCTGCACGTCGTGGGGGAACCTGACCACTCACTCAGCATCCTCTGTCATGCACAAGGCGTGACACAGCTCCCTCCCCATACCGCTCAGTGGCGCACTGTGACAGCACTGGACCCCAAAGACGACTTCCAAGTCTACGCAGAACCCGCCATGGTGGCCCGCGTACAAGCCGCACTGCAACGCCCCCCTTTGTTGCTCAGCACCGCGCAACGCTGGGTCCAATCCAGCCAATCGGCTTGGGATTTGGCCCAAGGCGATTGGGCACAAGGCCCCCTCCAGCGTATGCAGCGCCAAGCGCGAGCGGCATGGCAACAGCTGCGACACGCCCCTGCATGGCGACCTGTACGCTGGGGCATGGTGGCATTGATCGCCTTGCAAGTGATCGGACTCAACGCCCTCGCCTGGCGTGAACGCAGCGCCTTGAACACACAACAGGCGTCATTGGAAAGCATCTTAAAAACAAGCTTTCCATCGGTGACCTTGGTGATCGATGCACCGCTTCAAATGCAACGAGAAGTGGATCTGTTGCAACAACGAACTGGTTCGGCCTCTCGCACCGATTTCGAACCCTTGCTTGCAAGTTTGGCCGACGTACTGCCCGCAGGACAAACCCCTCAACAACTGCATTTCGTCAACCATACGTTACGCATACAAGGCGTGACACTCGATGACAACGCCGTCGCCAAAGCGCGACTTCACGCCCAAGGTTTAAGTCTTCGCCAAGATGGCAACGACACATGGCTACTTCAGGCGGAGGGGGCGAAATGAATTCCCTTCGCAACCAAGCCATTGCCCAATGGCAAGCCTTGAGCGCACGTGAACAACGTGGCTTATCTGCTCTCGGCATTGTGCTAGCGGGGGTGCTGCTGTGGTCCATCGCGGTTGCCCCAGCCCTGCATGTCTTAAGCGACAGCAACAACCGCCGCATTCAAATGAGTCAGCAGCAAGCGCACATGCTGTCTTTGCAATTACAAGCCCAAGCGCTACAGACCCGCACACCACTCTCCCGCGACGAAGCAATCCGGCACCTGCAAAGCTTGACGCCCGCTGCGCACATTCAGCTCACCCCTCAAGGCGACCGGGTTGTCGTGCAACTCAAAGCCGTACCAGCATCAACCTTGGCCCACTGGCTGGCGCAAGCACGCAGCCAAGCACAAGCCCTGCCCGTAGAAGCACACTTGACGCGAGGTACAGGCTCGGTCAACACCCCCTCCGCTGTCAACGCGAGTGCCATGACATGGGACGGCAACCTGGTCTTACGCTTGCCCAACCGCAGTGCGCCCGCCAATTGAGACACCATGCTGCAGCACTCACACCTACAGACACACCACGACAGCACGCGTTGGGCGTGGGCCGGTGCGAGCATGGGTTTGCTATTGGCCTTGATCACGCAAGCCCCCGCGCATTGGCTAACGCACGCCATTGAACAGGCCAGTGGAGAACGGATGCTGTTGCCAGATCCACAAGGCACGATGTGGAACGGCTCCGCGCAGTGGGTTCTGAATGAGGGGCCACTCAACAACACAACCACGCCTCATACAACAAGCCCAACAAACACCACCACGCTGCCCACACGCGTGACATGGCAATTGAGCCCTAGCGTGGACTTTTCTCCTATGCGTGTCGCCATTCGGCTTCAATTGGCCTCGGCTTGCTGTACACCACAACCTTTGCACATTTCCATTTCCCCCCTTTGGCGAGGTGTTCTGATACAGGTCAGCGACCACACATCACGATGGCCTGCCAGTTGGCTTGTCGGATTAGGGGCACCGTGGAACACCATTCAACCCGAAGGGCAAATGCAGGTGCAAACTACGCAATTGCAATGGTCGCGGCAGGCTGGTAAGGAACAGCTACACGGGCAGGCCGAATTGCAATTGCAACAACTCGGCACACGCTTGTCTACGCTGCGTCCTCTAGGCACTTACCGTGTACGCATGCAAGGTGGCGATGACATGGCCTTCACACTCGACACATTGGAAGGCAGCTTGCTGTTACAAGGTACCGGGCAACTGCACAACGGGCATGTGCGCTTCAACGGCGAGGCCTCGGCCGCGCCTGATGCAGAAGCGGCACTGTCTAATTTATTGAACATCCTTGGACAGCGCCAAGGGGCTAAATCGATTTTGAAAATGGGTTAACGCGTATGGCTAAACAACACACACTTTTCCAACCATCGGCTTTGGCGCTAGCGTTGGGTTTAAGCCTGGGTTCTGCATGGATGCAACTGTCGCCTGTGCACGCTGCGCCACCGGCCAAAAGAGCTGCCTCGGCAGAGCCCATCACACTCAACTTTGTAAATGCAGAGATTGAGTCTGTGGGAAGAACCTTAGCCACGCTGTCAAACCGAAACTTGGTCGTCGATCCTCGCGTGAAAGGTACCCTCAGTCTCACCACCGAGTTACCCGTGTCACCCAACGAGGCATGGACGCAGTTTTTGGCTGCGTTGCGCCTGCAGGGCTTTGCCATGGTCGAAACCAAAGGTCTTTACAAAATCGTGCCCGAAGCAGACGCCAAATTACAAGGCGGCAATGTGCAAGAAATTCAAAAAGGCAGCAATGGCTCAGGCAGTGGCCAAATCGTCACGCACATTTTTAAGCTCAATTTCGAGCAAGCCAACAACTTGGTGCCTGTGCTTCGGCCGCTCATCAGCCCGAACAACACCATCAACGTCAATCCTGGCAACAACACCCTGGTCATCACAGACTACGCAGACAACCTCCAACGCATGGCGCGCATCGTTGCAGCACTTGATGTGCCTAACGCGAGTGATGTTGAAGTCATTCCACTCAAACACGCCATCGCTGTCGACTTAGCGCCTTTGGTACTGCGCTTGGTGGAGTCGGGCAACACGCCCTCTGTCGCCGCAAGCAGCACGCCAGGACAACCTGGCAGCGATTACAAAACGACATTACTCGCTGAGCCGCGCAGCAACGCGCTCATTTTGCGTGCAGCTACCCCTGCGCGTGTCGCATTGGTTAAATCACTGATCACAAAACTGGACCAACCTGGCAATACCAACCCCAGCGGCAACATCCATGTGGTGTATTTGAAGAATGCGGATGCCACCAAACTGGCCACCACCCTGCGTGCAGCCATCAACGGCCAAGCGACAAGCAGCAGCACCAACGCGGCTGTCAGCACGGGCAACGCCATCCCCAACACCCCACCTGCAAACAACACCATCGGCAACACCAGTGCGTCAACTGGCGCCGCCACAGGCGGACAAATTCAGGCTGATACAGCCACCAACTCGCTCATCATCACAGCACCCGAGCCGCAATACCGCCAGCTTCGCGCCGTCATTGACATGCTCGACCAACGTCGCGCGCAAGTTCTGGTGGAAAGTTTGATTGCTGAAGTCAACGCAGACAAAGCCGCACAAATGGGCATCCAATGGCAAACCGCCACCGGACAAGCGGGTGGCAGCGTGGGCATCATTGGCACCAATTTCAACAACGCAATCAACACCACCATCGGGCAAGGCAACATTTTGGGCGTCTCAGGTGGCAGCACGACAGGTTTGAACGCCTTGGGCGGTGGACTCAACATCGGCAACGCCAAACAAATCAATGGCACCTATGTACTCAGCAACTTAGCCACGTTTCTGCAACAAAACGGCGATGGGAATGTGCTGTCCACGCCCACATTGCTGACATTGGACAACGAAGAAGCCAAGATTGTGGTGGGTCAAAACGTGCCCTTCGTCACCGGCCAATACACCAACAACAACACGACCAACGGCGCAGTCAACCCGTTCCAAACCATTGAACGCAAAGACGTGGGTTTGACGCTGAAGGTGAAGCCCCAAATCAGCGAAACCGGCACCGTCAAGCTCACCATCTTCCAAGAGGTATCGAGCATTGACTACACCAAGTCATCCACTGCAGGGCTAATCACCAACAAGCGCAGCATCGAGTCGAACGTGTTGGTAGACGATGGCTCCATCATCGTGTTGGGTGGGTTGCTGTCCGATGAATACGCCGGTGGAGCGAGTCAAGTTCCCGCACTGGGAGACATTCCTGTCTTGGGTTGGTTGTTCAAGAGCGAGAGCCGCAGCCGTACCAAGAAAAACTTGATGGTCTTTTTGCGCCCTGTCGTGGTTCGTGATGCAGCGGCCTCCGACGCACTGAGCCACAACCGCTACCAGCAAATGATGGGCTTGCAACAAGCGGCACAGCCCGGATTCAACCCCATCTTGGGTTCTGGCAATTCGCCCGTGTTGCCACCGGCGCCGGTGCCGACCCCCAAGCCAGTCGACGCCGCATCCACACCAGCTCCTGCGCAATAACCCATGCGTCGCCCACTGCCCTATGCCTTCGCCCGCACCTACCAGCTGCTGCTGGAGGACGATGGCCACACGCTCACTTTGTGGCACAGCGATGCACCCGACCTGAGTGCGTGGAGCGAGATCACGCGCCGCCATGCGGTGCAGGCGTTTGAATACACGGACAAAGCCACGCTGGCCAAGCGCATCAGCGAAGCCTATGCGCAAGCCGACAGCAATGCAGCTGCTGTGGTGAGCGAAGTCGAAAGCGACGCCGACTTGGCCCGCATGATGCAAGCCTTGCCCGCTGTCGAAGACTTGCTCGAAGCCGCCGACGATGCCCCCATCATCCGCATGCTCAACGCGTTGTTGACGCAAGCCGCGCGCGACGGTGCCAGCGACATTCACATCGAACCCTACGAGCGCCACAGCAGTGTGCGCTTCCGTGTCGACGGTTCGCTGCGCGAGGTGGTACAACCCAACCGCGCGCTGCACGCGGCCTTGATTTCGCGTTTGAAAATCATGGCCGAGTTGGACATTGCTGAAAAGCGCTTGCCCCAGGACGGGCGTATCTCGTTGCGCTTGGGTCAGCGCGCCATCGATGTGCGTGTGTCCACCTTGCCCAGCGCACACGGCGAACGCGCGGTGCTGCGTTTACTCGACAAGTCAGAGAGCAAACTCACCTTGCAAGCCGTGGGCATGGAAGGTCACACGCTGCAACGCTTTGAGAGCTTGGTGAAACAACCCCACGGCATCATCTTGGTCACAGGCCCAACAGGCTCGGGCAAAACCACCACGCTGTACGCCGCGCTGCAAAGCTTGGATGCCAGTCAAAACAACATCATGACGGTAGAAGACCCGATTGAATACGAGCTGGCTGGCGTCGGTCAAACACAGGTCAACCCCAAGATTGACTTGGACTTTGCCAAAGCCCTGCGTGCCATCCTGCGCCAAGACCCCGACATCATCATGATTGGTGAAATTCGCGATTACGAGACCGCACAAATTGCCATCCAAGCCTCGCTCACCGGCCACTTGGTGTTAGCCACGCTGCACACCAACGATGCAGCCAGCGCCATCACCCGGTTGACCGACATGGGGGTTGAACCCTTTTTGCTCAGTTCCTCGTTGCTTGGTGTGCTGGCTCAACGTTTGTTGCGAAAAGCCTGCACGCATTGCTCGGGTCAAGGATGCCCAGCATGTGGCCACAGTGGCTATCAAGGACGTACCGGAATTTTCGAACTACTCACCGCCAACGACGATATCCGCGCCCTCATCCACAACCAAGCCAGCGAAGCGCAGTTGCGCGAAGCGGCGCAGCGCAACGGCATGACCTTGATGCGTGACGATGGCGAACGCTTGGTGCGTTATGGCATTTCCACCCGTGAAGAATTGGTGCGCGTCACTCGCGACTGAGAGCTCATAACACCATGCCTGCTTACGCGTTCGAAGCCCTCGACTCCCAAGGTCAAACACGCCGCGGCGTATTGGAAGCCGACACCGCGCGCGCAGCGCGCAGTCAGTTGCGTGCACAAGCGTTGGTGCCGCTCAAAGTGGAGCCCGTGCAGCGTCACAACAGTGGGTTGAACACCGTCATTTGGGAAAGCCACGTCTTTAACCGCACCGCGCTCGCTGTATGGACTCGCCAACTATCCGGCCTGGTCAATGCCGGCTTGCCACTTGAGCGCGCCTTAGCTGCGTTGAGCGATGAGGCCGAAACACCCCGTCAGCGCAACCTGGTGTCTGCCTTGCGGACCGAGGTCAACGCCGGCGCCCCATTTAGCAAGGCCCTCAGTCAACACCCCCGTGAATTCAGCAGCATCTACACCGCTGTGATTGGTGCCGGCGAGCAAAGCGGCCATCTCGGCTTGGTGCTCGAGCGACTGGCCGACGATTTACAAGAACAGCAAAACTTGCGCAGCAAGCTGCTGGCTGCTGGCTTGTATCCTGCCATTGTGTGTGCGGTGGCCTTGCTCATTGTGATGTTTTTACTCGCCTACGTCGTACCACAAGTGGCACAAGTATTTGGCAGCAATCAGCAGCAACTTCCTGCGTTAACCCGAATCATGCTGGCCTTGAGCCACTTTGTACAAAACTTCTGGCTCTGGGGATGTTTGTTGATTGTGCTCACGGGTACGGGCACTCATGTGGCACTGAAACAAAGCACCACACGCGAACGTTTTGATGCGGTCTGGTTACAACTCCCTCTCGTCGGTCGATTGGCACGTGGCTACAACGCTGCGCGCTTCGCCAGCACGCTGGCCATGCTAACGACTGCCGGCGTGCCGATTTTGAAAGCCTTGCAAGCCGCAGCCGACACCCTGAACAACACCGCACTGAAACGCGATGCGCAAGAGGCGTTGATACTGGTACGCGAAGGTGCGCCGTTCGCATCAGCAATTGCGCAGCACCCGCGCTTCCCTCGCTTGTTGGTGATGTTTTCGCGCTTAGGTGAACAAACCGGCACACTGCCCACCATGTTGCAACGTGCGGCAGCGCAACTCAGTGAAGAGGTGCAGCGTCGTGCGCTACAGCTGGCGACCATTCTCGAGCCGTTGCTCATTGTGGTGATGGGCGCCATGGTCATGCTCATCGTTCTGGCGGTGATGCTGCCCATCATTCAACTCAATCAGTGGGTGAGGTAATTTATGGGTGTTTCGCTCGACGGTAAATTGGTAGTCGCCATCTCTTCGCGTGCCTTGTTTGACTTCGAAGAAGAAAACCAAGTCTTCGAACAAGGCGACGACCGTGCGTACATGAACTTGCAGCTCGATCGACTAGAGACGCCTGCCAAACCCGGCGTGGCGTTCTCGTTGGTACAAAAACTGTTGGCATTCAACACACCCGATGCACAGCGGGTGGAAGTGGTCATCCTCTCGCGCAACGACCCCGTCAGTGGCCTGCGCGTGATGAAGTCAGCCGCCCATTACGCATTGCCCATCATTCGCTGCACCTTCACGCGCGGTGAATCGCCTTGGCGTTACCTACGTCCGTTGAACGCGAACTTGTTTTTATCCACCCATTTGTCGGACGTGCGCTCCGCACTCGATGCCAGCGTGCCTGCCGCTCAGGTGTACCCGCACTCGGCCCATGCATCAGAAGCACACCCGCACGAAGTGCGTATCGCCTTTGACGGTGATGCCGTGCTGTTCAGCGATGAGGCTGAACGCGTGTTTCAAGCGCAAGGCTTGGATGCGTTTCAGCAGCACGAAAAATCCAAAGCTGGCCAGCCTTTGTCAGCCGGCCCTTTCAAACCCTTGCTTGCAGCGCTGCATCAGTTACAACAAGCGGGCACGCCGCATATCCGAATTCGCACCGCCTTGGTCACCGCGCGCAGCGCGCCTGCACACGAACGCGCCATTCGCACCTTGATGGACTGGAACATTGAAGTGGACGAAGCCATGTTTTTAGGCGGCCTAGAAAAAGGAGAGTTCTTGCGCGAGTTTGAACCCGACTTTTTCTTTGACGACCAAACCGGTCACATCGAATCCGCGGCCCGTCACGTTCCTGCCGGCCATGTGGCCAGTGGCGTGCGCAACACAGAAGTCTGAAACCCATGAACGCATTTCGTACCGTCGCTGCCAACGTGGCGACGAATTGGCAAAAAAGCCGCCTGCAACTCAGCCGCGTGTGGGCCTTGTCGCTGCCCTACTTTCAGTCCGAAGAAAAATGGCGCGCACGTTTGCTGCTCGGCGCCTGCATCAGCTTGAACCTTGGCATGGTCTACATGATGGTGTTGCTGAACGACTGGAACCGTGTTTTCTACGACGCGCTGCAAAACCGCAACGCCGAGGTATTTTGGAAACAGCTGGGCGTGTTTGCCATGCTGGCCACCTGCTTCATCATCGTGGCGGTGTACCGCTTCTACCTGACACAGTTGCTCGAAGTGCGTTGGCGCGCCTGGATGACGCGCGACTACTTAGAG
>JBFYKC010000180.1:0-16741 GCA_041311135.1 Comamonadaceae bacterium
GAACAAGATTTAAGCCCTGATTTGGCCCTCGGTTTGGCCGCGGCCCTCGGTCGCTAAAATTTCTGCAATATCAAGATATTCCTTAGGAACCCACCATGTCGATTTTTCAACGCGACCACTACACCTCTGAAGCCACGCAGTTCATCGAATCGCTCAAGGCCAAGAACCCCCAGCTCGAAAAAGCACAACGCGACGGTCGTGCGTTGCTGTGGGACAAGCAAGTGAACACCGAAGTTCAGCAAGACACGCAAGCCGGTCGCGTGGCGCAAAAGCCCTACGTGTACCAAACGAACGCCTAAAGACCTTCGGTCTTGGCCTAAGCCCTTTCGATTAAGCGCCCACCGTGCATCCTGCTGCCCCCCCCTCACCTCACGACGAGGCGCTGCCCGCCTCGGTCATGCCCGAGGTGATTGACAACGTGGCCGTGGCCCGCCTGTATGGCGAGCCGCTGTTTGCCATGCCGCAGGATTTGTACATTCCACCCGACGCGCTGGAAGTTTTCCTCGAGGCCTTCCAAGGCCCACTGGATTTGCTGCTGTACCTCATCCGCAAACAAAACTTCAACATCCTCGACATCCCCATGGCAGCGCTCACGCGCCAATACCTGAGCTATGTGGACGAGATTCGCAACCGCAATTTAGAACTCGCCGCCGAGTACTTGCTGATGGCAGCCATGCTGATTGAAATCAAATCGCGCATGTTGCTGCCCCCCAAAAAAGTGGCAGAGGGCCAAGAACCCGAAGACCCCCGCGCCGAGTTGGTTCGTCGCCTGCTCGAATACGAGCAAATGAAACTGGCGGCCGCCAAGCTCAACGAAGTGCCGCAGTTTGGCCGCGACTTCATGCGTGCCCAGGTGTTCATCGAGCAGTCGTTACAACCCCGCTTCCCCGACGTGCATGTGGTCGAGTTGCAGCAAGCATGGGCCGATATTTTGAAACGCGCCAAGCTGGTTCAGCACCACAAAATTTCGCGCGAAGAACTGTCGGTGCGCGAGCACATGAGCATCGTGCTGCGCAAGTTGCAAGGTCAGCGCTTTGTTGAATTCGAAAACCTGTTCGAACCCGAACAAGGCGTGCCCGTGTTGGTCGTCACCTTCATTGCGCTGTTGGAGTTGGCCAAAGAAACGCTGATCGAAATCACGCAAGCCGAAGCCTTTGCACCCATTTACGTGCGCTTGGCCTACACCCCAACATAAACTCTCTCTCCTTCACGGCAACACAGGACGGGCACTTCGCCTGAATGTTCGATGAGCACCTCTACCGCCTCGCCTTACGGCACCTTGCCTCCCGCCTCCCCCGTCGCAGCACGCAAACCCATCAGCCTGCCGCGTTTGAATGAGATGCGTGCACGGGGTGAAAAAATCACCATGCTCACCGCCTACGACGCCACCTTTGCCGCCGTGGCCGATGCCGCTGGGGTGGAATGCATCTTGGTCGGCGACTCCCTCGGCATGGTCTGCCAAGGCCTCACCAGCACCGTTGGTGTGACCTTGGACACCATGCGTTACCACGTTGAAAGCGTGGCCCGTGGCATTCGCCGCGTGCAAGGCACGGCATGGATCATTGGCGACCTGCCCTTTGGTAGCTACCAAGAATCGAAAGAACAAGCCCTACGCAGTGCAACGGTTTTGATGCAAGCGGGCGCTCACATGGTGAAGTTGGAAGGCGGCGGTTGGACCACCGACGTGGTGCACTTTTTGGTCGAGCGCGGCATCCCCGTCTGTGCCCATTTAGGCCTCACGCCCCAAACCGTGCATGCCCTGGGCGGCTACCGCGTGCAAGGCCGTGGCGACTCGGCCGACAAACTGCGTCGCGAAGCGTTGGCCCTGCAAGAGGCAGGCGCCACCATGCTGGTGCTTGAAATGGTGCCCGAACCTTTGTCTACCGCACTCACCCTAGAGCTGCCCACCTGCCACACCATTGGCATTGGCGCGGGCAACGGTACCGCAGGCCAAGTGCTGGTGATGCACGACATGCTGGGCGTCAACTTGGGCAAGAACCCCAAGTTCGTTCACAACTTCATGGAAGGCCAAGCCAGCGTGCAAACCGCCATGAGCGCCTATGTGGCCGCCGTCAAGGACGGCACCTTCCCCGACAACGCCAAACACGCTTGGGGCTAATTTGCAAATCGTTCACACCCTGGCGGACCTGCGCCGTGTTTTAAAACCAGCTGCCCTGCGTGCCTTTGTGCCCACCATGGGCAACCTGCACCAAGGCCATTTAGAACTGATGCAGATGGCGCGACAACAGGTCGATCAGCGCGCTGAAAAAGGCGGCGTGACGGTGGCCAGCATCTTCGTCAACCGCTTGCAGTTTGGCCCCAACGAAGACTTTGACACCTATCCCCGCACCCTAGAAAACGACTGCGCCTTGCTACAAGCCAACGGCTGCGATGTCGTGTTTGCCCCGTCAGAAAAAGACCTTTACCCCGAACCCCAAGTGTTCAAGGTCCACCCCCCCACCGAGTTGGCCGACATTTTGGAAGGCGCGTTTCGCCCTGGTTTTTTTGTGGGCGTGAGCACCGTGGTGCACAAGCTCTTCAACATCGTGCAGCCTGACCTCGCGGTGTTTGGCAAGAAGGACTACCAACAACTCATGGTCATCCGCCGCATGGTGCAACAAATGGCATTGCCCATTGAGATCATCGGTGGCGAAACCCGTCGCGCAGAAGACGGCTTGGCCCTCAGCTCACGCAACGGCTACCTCAGCACAGATGAACGTACAGAAGCCGTGCACCTGTCACTCGCATTGAAGGGGTTGGCTGCGGCAGCACGCGAAGGCAACGCCTTGGGTAGGTTGGATGTGGCGGCTGCCGAAGCGGCTGCGATGGATGCCCTGCGCACACGCGGCTGGGTGCCTGACTACATCACCCTGCGTCGTCAGCACGACTTGTCGCCTGTGACAGGGCCTTGTGCGGAGCCGCTGGTGGTGCTGGGAGCTGCGAAGTTGGGAAAGACGCGATTGATCGATAACTTGGAGGTTTGAGCCAGACACCGCATCAACAACGTCGTTACTTCTTCAGCGTTTCACGTTCTTTGCGGTAGCGGTCATAGCTGGGTAGCGCTTGCTCGTCTTGCCCAGTACCTGCTGGTTTAGCGCGCTGGTTCGCTCGAACGCCCTCATAAATCGATTGCTCACTCAACACGCCGCAGGCACTCAGCAGACAACACACACACAAGATCCAGCGCATCATCTTCGGTTACCTTTATTCGCCCTTAGCCCCACGCCCCATCAGTTCGGCGACCGCCTGCGCCGGAGTCATCTGACCATCCAACAAAGCCACCACCGCTTGGGCAATTGGCATCTCTACGCCCAAGTGCTGCGCGCGTTGCACCACAGTGCGCGCTGAGTACACCCCTTCGGCCACATGGCCGAGAGAGTCGACCGCTTGCTGCAAGCTCAGCCCCTCGGCAAGGGCCAAGCCTACTTTGCGGTTGCGGCTCAAGTCACCCGTCGCGGTGAGCACCAAGTCGCCCAAGCCCGACAGGCCCATGAAAGTTTCGGTGCGAGCACCCAGTGCCGCACCCAAGCGGGTAATTTCAGCGAGGCCACGGGTAATCAGCGCCGCACGTGCGTTGAGGCCCAGTTGCAAACCGTCGCACAAGCCAGTGGCAATGGCGAGCACGTTTTTCACAGCGCCGCCCACTTCCACCCCCACGATGTCGTCATTCGCATAGACACGCAAGCTGCTGTTGTGAAAGCCTCGCACCATGGCGTCGCGTGCGGAGGCATCACCACTGGCTGCAACCAAGGCGGTGGGCATGCCGCGCGCCACTTCTTGCGCAAAGCTCGGGCCACTCAAGGCGCCAGCGCGCAGCGCAGGGGCCACTTGGTTGCACACTTCGTGCGCCATGCAACCCACGCCGTTTTGCGCTGCTTCAAAGCCTTTGCACAGCCAAGCCACAGGCACTTGGTTGCCCAAGATCGGCGCGAGTTGGGTGAGCATGCCGCGCAAGCTGCTCATGGGGGAGCCAATGACCACCAAATCTTGCGAAGCCAACCAAGCACCGATCGGCGCTGAAGACACGTGCACACCGTCGGTGAAGGGCTGCTCAGGCAAGTAGCGCGCGTTGGTGCGCTGCGTGTGCATGGTCTGCGCTTGGTGGGCATCGCGTGCCCACAGCGTCACGTCATGGCGCGCACCTGCGTTGATGGCCAACGCGGTGCCCCATGCACCTGCTCCTAAGACGGCTATCTTCATCGCGACGGCCTAGGCCTGTGTTTATTGAACCGAAGCGGCAGCTTGTTGCTGCTGTTGTTCGTACATGGCTTGGAAGTTGATTTCCGCCAAGTGCACAGGTGGGAAACCGGCGCGTTGAATCACGTCAGCCACGTTGCCGCGCAAGTAGGGGTAAATGATTTGTGGGCAAGCAATGCCGACGATGGGACCCATTTGGTCTTCGGGCAAGTTGCGCAACTCGAAAATACCGGCTTGCTTGGCTTCGACCAAGAAGACTGTTTTGTCTTCGATCTTGGTGGTCACTGTGGCGGTCACGGTGACTTCCACAATCCCGTCAGCCACTTGTTCCATGCCAACGCCCAATTGGATGTCCACCGAAGGTTGCTCTTGACTGGTCAAGATGGCAGGAGAGTTGGGTTGTTCCAGCGACAGGTCTTTCAAATAGACGCGTTGAATTTGAAACACGGGTGTGGCTTGTTGTTCGTCTGACATTGTTTTTTCCTCGTACAAAAAAAGACCCGCATCGGCAATACCGAAGCGGGCAGCAAATCGGGATGGCTGAATTATGTCAGCTCAGGACTGCAGCAACGGCACCAGACCGCCTTGGCTGTCCAGTGCCATCAAGTCGTCGCAACCACCCACATGGGTGTCACCAATGAAGATTTGTGGCACCGTGCGCCGGCCCGTGATTTCCATCATGTGGGCACGGGCTTCGGGGTCGGTGTCGATGCGCACTTCTTCGATGTGGGCCACGCCTTTGGACGTCAGCAATTGCTTGGCGCGAATGCAATAAGGGCAAACGGCGGTGGTGTACATCTTGACGGCTTGCATGGCGGCTTCTCCAAGGTTTAGGCTTTGACGACCGGCAGGTTAGCTTCTTTCCAAGCTTTCAGCCCGCCTTGCAGCGAATGCACCTTCTCGTAACCCAGTTTTTGGGCCACCGCTTGGGCTCGCTTGGAGCGCGCACCAGCAGCACACACCAGAATCAGTGGCGTGCTTTTGTTTTTCACGGTGGCGGCCAAGCGGCTCTCCAACTCGTCCAACGGTACGTTCACAGCGCCTTTGATGTGCGATTCAGCAAACTCAGCGCTGCTGCACACGTCAATCACCACGCCTTTTTCACGGTTCATGCAGTGCACGGCCTCGGTGGGTGAAATGCCAGAAGCGGCAGCGCCTTGCACCACGGGCAACAGCAAAAAGAAGCCACTGCTGAAGGCAATGGCAATCAACATCCAGTTATCGAGAATAAATTTCACAGAGGGTCCAGTTTGGGAAGGTTAAAAGAATCCAGTCAGGGCAGCATTCTAAAATCACGGCCAACCTTTCTCGACTCTGTTTAACCTCACTATGTACAAGCTTGTTTTAATTCGCCACGGCGAATCCACATGGAACCTTGAAAACCGCTTCACCGGCTGGACCGATGTCGACCTCACCCCTACCGGCGTCGAGCAAGCCAAGAACGCAGGCAAATTACTCAAGGCCGAGGGCTTCGAATTTGATGTGGCCTACACCAGCGTGTTGAAACGCGCCATTCGCACCCTGTTCCTCGCGTTGGACGAGATGGACCGCACCTGGTTGCCCGTGGTGAAAAGTTGGCGTTTGAACGAGCGCCACTACGGCGGATTGCAAGGCTTGAACAAAGCCGACATGGCCAAACAATACGGCGACGAGCAAGTGCTGATCTGGCGTCGCAGCTACGACACCCCACCACCCGAGCTAGAGGCCAACGACCCACGCAGCGAACGCAACGACCCGCGCTACACCCGCTTTGAACCCAACCCCGTGCCACTGACCGAGTGCTTGAAAGACACTGTGGCCCGCGTGGTGCCGTTCTGGAACGAAGCCTTAGCCCCTGCCATCAAGTCGGGCAAACGCGTCGTCATCGCGGCGCACGGCAACTCCATCCGTGCGCTCATCAAGTATTTGGACGGCATCAGCGACCAAGACATCGTCAGCTTGAACATTCCCAACGGCATTCCCTTGGTGTACGAGTTGGACGACAACCTCAAACCCATTCGCCACTACTACTTGGGTGACGCCGAAGCGGCAGCCAAAGCTGCCGCCGCGGTGGCCACACAAGGCAAGGCCTAATCATCCTTTTCTCAGCGCGCCTTCAGGGCGCGTTGTATATTGGGCAACTTCTGAATTTCGTCTCACACACAAGGGCAACCTTTAAGGGCATATGCGTCAACAACTCAAGATTGCAGGCTGGGTCGCCATTGGCGCACTGACCGGCGCACTGACCACCGTTTCGCTGCAAACCGCCGCACGCGCCAACATGGCACCGCTGCCACTGGAAGAGCTGCAACAACTGGCCGCTGTTTTCAGCATGGTCAAGAGCGACTACGTGGAGCCTGTCGACGAGAAGAAGCTCATCAGCGACGCCATCACCGGCATGGTCGCCAGCTTGGACCCGCACTCGCAGTACTACGACAAGAAAACCTTCAAAGAATTCCGCGAAGGCACCACCGGTCGTTTTGTCGGCGTAGGCATTGAGATCACACAAGAAGAAGGTTTGATCAAAATTGTGTCGCCCATCGAAGGCTCGCCTGCGTTCCGCGCGGGCTTGAAATCGGGCGACATGATCACCAAGATTGATGACACCGCCGTCAAAGGCCTCTCACTCAACGAAGGCGTCAAACGCATGCGCGGTGAGCCTGGCACCAAGGTGCTGCTGACCATCTACCGCAAAGACGAAAACCGCACTTTCCCCGTGACCATCGTTCGCGAGGAAATCAAAACACAAAGCGTCAAAGGCAAAGTGGTGGAGCCCAACTATGGTTGGATTCGCTTGAGCCAATTTCAAGAGCGCTCGGTGGACGACTTCGCCAAAAAACTCGAAGAGATTTACAAACAAGAACCCAAACTCAAAGGCGTGGTGCTCGACTTGCGTAACGACCCCGGTGGTTTGTTGGATGCCGCGGTGGCGGTGTCTGCCGTGTTCTTGCCTGAGAACGTGAACGTGGTGTCCACCAACGGGCAATTGGCGGAAAGCAAGTTTGTCTACAAAGCTTCGCCCGAGTTCTACCGTCGCAGCAGCGGCAATGACCCGATTGCACGCTTGCACCAAAACACCAAAGGCATCTACCGTACCGTCCCCTTGGTGGTGTTGGTGAACGAAGGTTCGGCATCAGCCAGCGAGATCGTGGCCGGGGCCCTGCAAGACCACAAGCGCGCCACCATCATGGGCAGCCAAACGTTTGGCAAAGGCTCGGTACAAACCGTGCGTCAACTGGGGCCTGACACGGCCTTGAAGATCACCACCGCGCGTTACTACACGCCCAGCGGCCGATCGATTCAAGCCAAAGGCATCGTGCCCGATGTGTTGTTGGACGACACCGCCGAGGGTAGCCCTTACGCCATTCTGCGCATGCGTGAAGCCGACTTGGACAAGCACTTAGAAAGCGGTCAAGGCAAAGACGCGAAAGACCTGGCCAAAGAGAAAGAAAAAGAAAAAGCCCGCGAAGAAGCCTTGAAGCGTTTGGAAGAAGAATCCAAAAAGCCCAACAGCGAACGCCGCCCACCTGAGTTTGGCAGCGAGCAAGATTTCCAATTGCAGCAAGCCCTGAAGCGCCTCAAAGGCCAACCCGTGTTGGCCAGCAAAACGCAAACCGAGCGTCCTGCTGAGAAAAAAGACAAATAAGTCACGGGCGACACCACCGTGAACGACGACCAACTGCTGCGCTATTCGCGCCACATCCTGCTCGACGATGTCGGCATCGAAGGCCAGCAGCACTTGGTCGACAGCCATGTGCTGGTGGTGGGCGCGGGTGGACTGGGATCTCCGGTGGCGTTGTACTTGGCCGCCAGCGGCGTGGGCCACATCACAATTGCAGACCACGACGTGGTCGACCTCACCAACTTGCAACGCCAAATTGCCCACACCACCGCACGTGTGGGCCAAGCCAAGGTGGACTCGGCGTCTCAAGCCATGCTGGCACTGAACCCCGACGTGCGCGTGACGGCGTTGCCCCACAAACTTGACGCTGCCCAACTCGATGCGCTCGTACCCACGGTAGAGGTGGTAGTGGACTGCTGCGATAACTTTGCCACACGCCAAGCCGTGAACGCCGCCTGCGTGAAGCACCAAGTGCCCTTGGTATCCGGTGCGGCCATTCGCATGGATGGTCAGTTGGCGGTGTACGACGCGCGCCACACCCAATCGCCCTGCTACGCGTGCATCTTCCCGCCCGACCAAGCGCCCGAAGAAGCGCGTTGCGCCACGATGGGCGTGTTGGCACCCTTGGTAGGCGTGATCGGCACCATGCAAGCCATGGAAACGGTGAAGCTGATCACCGGCATTGGCTCACGCCTCACGGGTCGTTTGCAAATGCTCGATGGCCGCGGCATGGAATGGAACGAACTGCGTTTGCAACGCAACCCCCAGTGCCCCGTGTGCGGCACCCCTCACTGAGCCCCACCCTGCGCGGGCAGGTGACAAGACCCCACCTGTTTTCTAAACCAGCGCGGCTGAATCGCATGCGCATCAGCAAACAGGCCGAGGTGTTGAGCCTGTGCCGTCGCCTGCTGCGCGTCGTACACACCGGGGCGACGCTGATAGCTGTACGACCACGCATGGCCCTGCGCCACCATCCAGGCCCCCACATCGTGGCCTTGACGTGAGAGCCGCGCCAGCAAACGCCCGTAGCTGTCGTGGTAGCGGCCTTGCACGTCCACGGTCTGCTCGTAGACCACGGCATGCAAGGCATCGCGCGACTGCGGCCCCCAGGCTTGGCAAATTTCAGGGGCATCCACCCCTTGCAAGCGCACCTTGACCACCCGGCCACCTTGCACAGCTCGCACCCACACCGTGTCGCCATCGCTCACATGGGTCACCACGCCGGGCCAAGCGTGCGCCGCCAAGCCGATGGCGATGGCCCCCACCCCCATCAAGACACGAAACGTCATGCGAATCATAGAGAGGTGTCGCCGGCTTTGCGGCCCCGCAAGCGGTAGGTCTTGGGCAATTCAGGCGCCAACTCACACGACAGGTTTTGTGCACTGGCGTGCAAACGTGCGAGGCAGTGGTCCAACTGCTGCATTTCGTCGGGCGATAAAACCGCCAAGATGCGACGGTTGATTTCCTGCACCTGCGGCATCAACGACTGATACACATCCAAGCCACCGGGAGTCAAGGTCAAGCGTGCACCGCGACGGTCCGAAGGTGTCGTGGCGCGCATGAGCAACCCTTTTTCAACCAAAGAGGTGATGGCCCGCGAGGTCCGCGCACGGTCAAGCTGCGCACGTTCAGCCAGTGCAGAAGGCGGCAAGCCTTCATGCCCATAAAGCAGACCCAACACACGCCACTCACGTCGCGTGATGCCATAACGACCTTCGCAAAGACGCACCACCATCGCGCCGGCTTCTGCGGACAACAAGCCCAAACGAAACAGCAACAAATCGTTGACCGAGTTCAGGCGCTGAGAAGGCGTGGCATGTGGCATCAGGGTTTTCAAGGAGAACGATTGATTAGAACAACTAGCTGTCGAGCGCCTACATTGTGAGGGTTATTCATTCTCGTGGCTGTTGCAATGACCTACACCCCTCCCCTCTTCAAATGGCTCGTTCTAGCCAGTGTTTTGGCTTTTCAACCGGCGCACGCCCAAGACAACCCTCCGCTCAAAATCGTGGTCGGATTCCCACCCGGCGGGTCGGCAGATGTCATGGCACGCTTGGTGGCCGACGGCCTGCGTGATGACTTTGGCCCGATCACCGTCGAGAACAAACCCGGCGCAGGTGGTCGCATTGCGTTGGCGTATGTCAAAGCGGCCAAGCCCGATGGACAAACCGTCATCGTGCTTCCCAGCGGCCCCATGGTGTTGTTTCCGCACGTGTACAAAAAATTGGAGTACGACGCGGTGAAAGACTTCACGCCCATTTCACAACTGGCCAGTTTTCAATTTGGGGTGGTGTCAGGCCCCGCCAGCAACGTCAAATCGGTAGCAGAGATGACTGCCAAAGCGCGCACTCAACCCGACACCGCCAGCTATGGCACACCGGGGTTGGGAACCCTGCCGCACTTCATGGGCGTGATGATGGAGCAAGCGGCTGGCATCAGCCTCAACCATGTGCCGTTCCAAGGGGGTGGGCCCGCCAACAATGCCTTGCTGGGTGGACACATCGGTTACAAATTTGACGTGGTATCGGAAACAGCCGAACTGCACCGCAGCAAAAAAGTGCGCATCATCGCGGTCACCGGTAACAAGCGTGACCCCCAAGTGCCCGAAGTGCCCACACTCAAAGAGTCAGGCATCCCCATGGAAGCAACCGCATGGTTTGCTATGTATGGCCCCGCCAACCTCAAACCCGAGGTGCAACAACGTCTTGAAAAGTCCGTCATGAAAGCCATGCGTGACCCCAGCATGCGCGACCGCATGGTCAAACTGGGCTATGACGTGATTGGCTCGACCGGACAAGAATTGGCCACGGCACAACGCACCGATCTCAAGAACTGGGAAAAACCCATCAAAGCCACGGGCGTGAGCTTGGACTGATTTCAACAAGGAGACACCCATGAAGAAAACCACTTTTTTCATCGCGAGCGCACTCGTCACACTGAGTAGTCTCACCGCCAGTTTCAGCGCTGCGGCGCAAGGCTCGGCCTACCCCAACAAGCCCGTGAAGTTCATCAACAGCTGGCCGCCCGGTGGCCCGTCTGATGTGTTGGCACGCTCTCTCGCCGAGCACTTGCAGCAAATGTTGAAGCAACCGTTTGTGGTGGAAAACCGCCCAGGCGCAGGTGGCAACTTGGGCGCCGATCTGGTGGCCAAAAGTGCGCCTGATGGACACACAGTGTTGATTGGCATCGACACCACCTTCACCATCAACCCTGGCATTTACAAAAGCATGCCGTTCAAACCAAACGACCTGAAGCCAATTGCCATCATCGCGTCATCAGGCCTGTTGATTGGCGTCAACCCGGCGACTGACATCAAAACCATGAACGACTTGGTGGCACGGGGGCGCGGCAAAGGGTTGACCTTCAGCTCTGGCAGTAATGGCAGCCCAGGTCACTTGGCCGCAGAAATTTTGGGGGATGCGGCCAAGGTCAAAGTGACCCATGTGCCCTACAAAGGCAACACACCTGCGGTGATGGCGGTGATCGCTGGCGAAGTCGACGGAGGGGCATTGGCCACACCAGGCATGTTGCCGTTTGTCAAAGCCAACAAGATGAACGCGCTCGCGGTGACCAGCCGCAAACGCTCGCCCCTCGCGCCCGAGGTACCCACAGTGGCTGAAGTGGGTTTGAAAGAGTTATCGCTCGAAGTGTTTTACGTGGCCATGGTGCCCGCCGCAACGCCCTCTGAGGTTGTGGCTGTTTTGCAAAAAGGCATCGTCGAAGCGCTGGGTCGCCCCGACATCAAAGCACGCCTCGATGGGCTTGACCTGACCATCGAAGCCGAAACAGGTGCCGCTGCCGCACAACGCCTAGAAGGCCTGCGCAACCGCTACGCCCCCACCATCAAATCGACTGGCATGCAAATCGAATGAAACGTCCCAACCTCATCTTCATCGTCGCCGATGACTTAGGCTTTGCCGACCTTGGCTGCTACGGCGGTCGTGACGCCAAATTTGGCCCCGTCTCGCCTGTCCTCGATCGTTTGGCTGCCAACGGCTTGCGTTTGACCCAGGGTTATGCCAACTCGCCTGTGTGTTCCCCCACACGCTTTGCCATGATGACGGCACGCTACCAATACCGCTTGCGTGGTGCCGCCGAAGAACCCATCAACAGTCGCAGCAAAGGCAGCACCACACTGGGCTTACCGCCCGAGCACCCCTCGTTGCCCTCGCTGCTCAAAGCCAGTGGTTACCGCACGGCATTGATTGGCAAATGGCACTTGGGTTATCCGCCCACCTTCAGCCCCTTGAAGTCAGGCTATGAAGCGTTTTATGGCCCCATGTCAGGCGGCGTGGACTACTTCAGCCACTGCAGCAACAACGGCACACATGACCTCTACAGCGGGGAAGAAGAACACACCGACGAAGGCTACTTGACCGACTTGCTCTCGAAAAAAGCCGTCGACTACGTGGAACACATGGCACCAGGCGCTGCGCAAGGCTCGCCGTTTTTTCTAAGCCTGCATTACACCGCGCCGCACTGGCCTTGGGAAACACGCGAAGACCATGCGTTGGCCGAAGAGGTCAAAAGCAATTTGTTCCACCTGCATGGCGGCAACATCCACACCTACCACCGCATGATTCACCACATGGACGAAGGCATTGGCTGGGTCATGCAAGCACTGGAACGCACAGGGCAACTCGACAACACCTTGGTGGTCTTCACCAGCGACAACGGGGGCGAGCGCTTCAGCGACAACTGGCCCTTGGTGGGCGGCAAGATGGACTTGACCGAAGGCGGCATCCGTGTGCCATGGATCGCCCACTGGCCTGCCATGATTGCGCCAGGTGGCGTGAGCCAGCAACATTGCATGACCATGGACTGGTCTGCCACCCTGCTAGAGCTGGGGGGTGCCACACCCGACGCGCACTACCCACTCGACGGGGTATCGCTCGTCGATGTCCTGCGCGATGCCTCGCACACCTTTGAGCGACCTTTGCACTGGCGCATGAACCACCGCGGCCAACGTGCCATGCGCCAAGGCGATTGGAAGTATTTGCGCGTCGATGGCAACGACTACCTCTTCAACATTCCCGCAGACGAACGCGAACGTGCCAACTTAGGCAAGCACCAACCGGAGCGCTTGCAAGCCATGCGCCAAGCCTGGGAAGACTGGGAGGCCACCATGCCCCCCATTCCTGAAGACGCCACGGTGAGCTTGGGCTACTCGGTCAAAGACATGCCTCAGCGCTGATAGAGTCGCCCGGAAGCCAGTACGATTCACGGATGCGCTCTGCAATGCAATGGCTCCCTTTTCTGAGCTGGCCCCGCCCCTCTTCACACCTCCTGCGTCACGAAGCCTTCGCGGGTTTGAGCGTGGGGCTGATGGTCATCCCACAAGGCGTGGCGTACGCCGCGTTGGCCGGCATGCCCCTCGTCACCGGCATCTATGCCTCGCTCTTACCGGCCTTGGTGGCCGTGTTGTTCAGCGCTTCGGCCCGTTTGTCGGTGGGGCCCACGGCGCTCACCTCTATCCTCATTTCTGCCTCACTCACCGGCATGGCCGAGCCTGGCACAGCAGCATGGGTGAACCTGACGGTGTGGCTCGCATTGATGACCGGTGCCTTGCAAGTGGCTTTGGGCTTTGCGCGCTTCGGCTGGCTGTTGAACTTGGTCAGCGCCCCCGTGTTGATGGCCTTCACACAAGGCGCGGGCACGCTCATCATTGCCTCGCAAATTCCTGCGTTGCTAGGGTTCAAAGCGGGGTGGGCCTCGCTGGTCACACCCGGTGCCATCGATGTGGCAAGCTTGGTGTTGGGCTTGATCGCCTTGGTGGCGTTGATGGCGGCACGTCGCTGGCATCCCACTTTTCCCACGGTGTTGGTGGTGGTGCTGGGCACCGCCGCAGCCAGTGCCTTGCTGGGGTTAGAGGCAGCGGGCAGCCCCGTGGTCGGTACCCTGCCACAAGGCTTGCCCAGTTTGTATCTGCCGTCTGCGATTGAGTGGGAGGTGTTCAAGCAACTGGTGTTGCCCACCTTGGTGATCACGCTGGTGAGCTTTTTAGAAACCGCCTCAAGCGCCAAGGTCGACAACGACCGCAGCGGCAAACGCTGGGACCAAGACCAAGACTTGATTGGCCAAGGTTTGGCCAAAGTGGCTTCGGGCTTGTGTGGGGCGTTTCCCACCAGTTCGTCGTTCTCACGCTCGGCGCTCAATTTGTATGCGGGTGCGCAATCGGGTTGGGCCACTGTTTTTTCGGTGCTCGTGATTTTGCTCACGCTCTTGTTGTTCACCTCGGTGTTGCAACCTGTGCCGCAGTCGGTGTTGGCAGCCATCGTGGTGGCCGCGGTGATCGGGCTCATCAAACCGCGTGCGTTTGTGCAGCTGTACCGCATCAACCGCGTGGAGGCTGCCACAGCGGTGGTCACCTTTGTCATCACCTTGCTGTCTGCGCCCCGTTTGTACTGGGGCGTCTTGGCCGGTGTGTTGATGGGCTTGAGCCACTTTTTGCACACCCGCTTGCACCCACGCATCATCGAAGTGGGCTTGCATGACGATGGCAGTTTGCGCGACCGTCACCTGTGGCAATTGCCGCCACTGGCCCCCAACCTCTACGCTCTGCGCATGGATGCCGAATTGGACTTTGCCGCCGCCAGCTCTTTGGAACGCGATGTGATGGAACACCTGGCCCAACACCCCCACGTGACCCATGTGTGTTTGTTTGCTTTGCCCATCAACCGCATCGACGCCACAGGGGTGGAGAGCTTTGCCAAACTCGAAACCTTGCTACGCGAACGCGGCATCACCTGGCACATCAGCGGCATGAAGCTGCCTGTGGAAACCGTGCTGCGCCGTGCCGGCTGCCTGCAAGCGCACGATGGCTTGCGCCTGTACCGCACCGATGCAGAAGCGATTCAACACCTGCGGCAGCTCGATGCCTTGCCCGCCGACATGGGCTGGTGTATTTAAACCACCTCGACCGGGGCTTGGTGACAAGGATGGGTGGGGTCACCCGTCTCCAACTGCACCGTGGTGTGGTGGATGTTGAATTGCGCGCGCAGGTCGTGGTGGATGCGTGCCAGCAACGCGTCGTCCACCACCGCATCGGGCTTGACCAAATGCACCGTCAAGGCAATTTCGGTCGTGCTCATGGCCCAAATGTGCAAGTCATGCACGGCCACCACGCCTGGCAAAGCGCTCAAATAGGCCTCCACCTGCGCGGGGTGAATACTGGCCGGCACGGCGTCTAACGCCAGGTTCAGTGACTCACGCAACAAGCCCCATGTGCTCCAGCCAATCACCAACGCAATGCTCAAACTCATCACGGGGTCGAGCCACAACCAGCCGGTGAATTGCATCACCAGCGCAGCCAACACCACCCCCAACGACACTGCCGCATCCGACGCCATGTGCAAATACGCGCCTTGGATGTTGACGTCATCCTCTTTGCCCGACATGAACAACCAGGCCGTGAATCCGTTGATCAAAATTCCCACCGTGGCCACACCGATCACCACACCGCTCTCCACCACCTCTGGATGGCTGAAGCGCAGCACCGCCTCCCAAGCAATCGCCCCCACCGCCACCAACAACACCACCGCATTGACCAAGGCGGCCAACACCGAGCTGCGACGCAAGCCATAGGTATGCCGCTGCGTGGGTTGTGTGCGCGCCAGCACACCCGCTCCCCAAGCCAGCAACAAAGCCAACACATCGCTGAGGTTGTGGCCTGCATCTGCGAGCAAAGCCAACGAGTTGGAGAGCACGCCAAACACCACCTCCACCGCCACAAAGCCCGCATTCAACAACACACCGATGGCAAACGCGCGGTCAAAGTTTTTAGGTGCATGGGAGTGGCCATGATGACCGTGATGGTGATGACCATGGTTGTGGTCGTGATGCGGGTGGTGCATGTGTGTCATCTGGACGAGTCTAGCGAAGCGGTGACAATCCAGCCTTCCAAGGGATCGCAGTCTGGCAAGCCGTAGTGCACGTGACCAGCCTCGTGCTGGGCGTGAGCCCACGCCGCTTGCACCAAGCACAACACAGCGTCTAGGCTGTCGCCACTGGCGTCGTCCACCAAGGTGTCGTGTTGGGCGTGGGTGAGTTTCAAACGCAAGCCCAAACGTGTCTGTCCAAGCTCCAGTGCTTGCAAGAGTTGTTTGCGCGCAATCAAGCGCTCCGGGGTTTGTTTGGCTTTGTCATCGCTTTTGTAAGAGGTGTTGCCAATCAGCTCGCGCGCCAACAAACCGGGATAGGCTTCCAACGCCACGCGTTTGTATTCGGCTGAACCGGCGTGCAAACGCGGCAAGCTCACCCCCGCGTCAATCAACAAGGGCACGCCCGCGTGCAACATGTAGGCCACCGGCGGGTTGACCCACTTCATCGAAGGACTTGAGCCTGCAGGTGCATCGGTCACGCGGTGTGCAAACTTAGCTCCAACGGGGCGAGCATCACAAAAGGCTTTGAAGGTGTCGCGAATGTCTGCACGGCTGAGGGCTGCGTAGTGCTGCATGCAAGGCAACCAGTCGGTGGGCCACTGCAAGTGCGCGACCAACTCACGCGGCAAACCAAACGGCAAATCAAAACCGCCTACCCAGGTTTGCGGTTGTTTCAACCAATCACTGAATGCGCTCAAGGTGTCCAAACGCAGCAAACGCGCCAACTGCACACGACCTGCTTGCACAGACCCCAAGGCCACCACAATGGGTTTGCGTTTGGAGGGGCTGCTGCTGAAATCGCAACCCACCAGAAGAGGCGCAGCCGTCATGCCAACCCCAACAACACCACGCCACCGGCGATGAGCAGCGCACCGAGCAAGCGCAACCAGCGATCCCCCTCGCCCAACAAATGCCCGCCAATGAGCGCGGCAAACAACATCGACACCTCACGCGCAGGTGCCACCAACGACAACGGTGCGGTCTGCATGGCGTACAGCACCAACACGTAGGAGATGGGGGTCACAGTGCCCACAATCAACGCGTACTTCCATTGCTTGCCCCA
>JBFYKC010000182.1:0-2633 GCA_041311135.1 Comamonadaceae bacterium
TCAACACGCGTGAAGAAAACCAAGCCGAGTCGTTCCGCAAAATGTTGCTGGCCATGGCGCGCGATGTGCGTGTCATCCTCATCAAACTGGCAGACCGCACCCACAACATGCGCACCATGGGTGACATGCCACGTGCCAAGTGGGGTCGCATTTCCAATGAAACGCTAGAAATTTACGTGCCCATCGCGCACCGTTTGGGCTTGAACCAAACCTACCGGGAATTGCAAGAACTGGCGTTCCAACATCTCTGGCCTTGGCGCCATAAGGTGCTCAGCAAAGCGATTCAAAAAGCACGTCATCGCCGTCGCGATTTGATGCAAAAGGTTGAACACGAAGTTCAATCGGCGTTTGAAAAAGCAGGCTTAAAAGTCCGCATCTCAGGCCGTGAAAAAACGCTGTATTCCATCTACAAAAAGATGGACGGCAAACACTTGAGTTTTGCCCAAGTGACGGATATTTACGGCTTCCGCCTGATCTTGCCCGAGGTGGTGGACTGTTACACCGCGTTAGGCGTATTGCACCAACTCTACAAGCCCGTTCCCGGTAAATTCAAAGATCACATCGCTATTGCCAAACTCAACGGCTATCAATCACTGCACACCACACTGGTGGGGCCATCTGGTTTGAACGTGGAATTTCAAATGCGCACCGAAGCCATGCATCTGGTGGCCGAAACAGGTGTGGCGGCGCATTGGTTATACAAAGACAAAGGCTCTAGCAACGAAGCGAACCACAACTTGGGCAGCAAATGGCTGCAATCGTTGCTCGATATCCAAGACGAAACGCGTGATGCCACGGAGTTTTGGGACCACGTCAAGGTCGACTTGTTCCCAGACGCGGTATATGTCTTCACACCCAAAAGCAAAATCATGGCGATGCCGCGCGGTGCCACCGTGGTCGACTTTGCCTACGCGGTTCACAGCGATGTGGGTGACCGCACCATGGCCGCCAAGATCAATGGCGAACAAGTGCCTCTGCGCACCGAGCTGCGCAATGGTGATGTGGTGGAGGTGGTCACCTCTGCCGTCGCTTCACCCAACCCCGCTTGGCTGGGCTTTGTGCGCACGGGACGGGCTCGCTCCAAAATTCGCCACCACCTGAAAACCATGGCACACACCGAGTCGCGAGACTTGGGTAAAAAACTCTTGGCGCAAGCGCTGCGCGCAGAAGGCATTGAAGAGTTGCCCGCGCAAGATGAAGCTCACGCTCAGTTGTGGGAAAAACTGCTGCATTTCACAGGCAGCAAAACCAAAACTGAGTTGTTGACCGACATTGGGCTTGGGAAACGCGTGGCCAGCATCGTCGCCAAACGCTTGGCCACCTTGTTATCGGACAAAGGACTCAAACCCGATGCCGTGCTGTTGAGCACCGAACGCTTCACCGCACACGAAACCGTGTCGCAAGGCAGCGTCATTGTGGACGGCAGCGAAAACGCCTCGGTGCAATACCCGGCGTGCTGCCGCCCGATTCCGGGGGATGCCATCGTGGGTTATTTGGGACGCGGCGAGGGCCTGATCGTTCACCACGACCAATGCGGTGTGGGCCAACGTCTCAAACACAAAGACAGGGAACGCTTCATTGCCGTGGAATGGGCAGATGAACCGACGCGCACATTTGAAGTCGCCTTGGTCGTCACCGTGAGCAACGGCAAAGGCGTGTTGGCACGGGTGGCCTCGGCCATCACATCGGCCGAAGCCGACATCACCATGGTCAACATGGCCGATGAAGTCAGCGGACAAGAGGCCACCGATTTGCGTTTTGTGTGTTCCGTGCGCGATGTGGCGCATTTAGACGGGGTGTTGCGCAACCTGCGTCGCATCCCTTCCGTGCTGCAAGCGCAACGCGTCATTTCTGGCGTGGGGCGCGAAGCTTAACGATCAAGTTGTAGTGGGCGCTGGGTAACGCACCTCTAGCACTTCCACCTCTTGCACCCCCAAGGGGGTGACCAACTTCACCGCATCTCCCTCTCGCGCTTTCAACAGCGCGCGCGCAATGGGTGACACCCAGGTCACCTGGGCCTTCAAACTATCCGCTTCGTCAATGCCCATGATGGTGACGGTGCGTTCGACATCGGATTCGTCCACATACGTCACCGTCGCGCCGAAAAAAACTTGGTCGCTGCCGTGGTGCACGCTCGGGTCAGTCACTTCGGCAATCTCTAAGCGTTTGGTAAGGAACCGAATGCGTCGGTCAATTTCACGCAGTCGTTTTTTGCCGTACAGGTAGTCGCCGTTTTCAGAGCGATCGCCATTGCTAGCGGCCCAGTGCACGATTTCCACAATGCGCGGGCGTTCGTTGTCAATCAGCTCAAACAACTCGGCACGCAGTACCGCATAGCCTTGCGGCGTGATGTAGTTCTTGCCGCCGGCAGGCAAACGCGGCAGGGTGATGTCGTCGTCATCCCCCTCCGTTTCACGCGTGAACGCTTTGCTCATCCGTCAAGACGACTCAGTGCCAGCCAATCACGTGGTAACCACGCTCAGCCAAACACTGCTGCACAAATTGGCGATACAAAGCACTACCGCTCACCGACTGACTTGCGGCAGTGGCAACCAGCCCGATGTGAAAAACATCGCTGCCGGCGCAGGTGCCATAGGCGCGGGCGGTGCCGCTGCCACAGCCGCAAGTCAGTC
>JBFYKC010000192.1:0-5039 GCA_041311135.1 Comamonadaceae bacterium
GAATTTTAAGGGTCAACCCGCGCTTTTTTCGCGCCCTGAAGTTTTTACACACCATGTCTGCATCCACCGCCACTACGCCAGAGGCCCCAGCCACAGACGCCACAGAGCCCGTCAAGGGCACGATGGTTCGCTATCCGGGTTCGCCGTTTGAGCTGTTTCAGCCCTACCCACCCGCAGGCGACCAGCCCACCGCCATTGCTGAGTTGGTCGAGGGGGTGAACGACGGCGAGGTGTTTCAAACCCTGCTGGGCGTGACGGGGTCAGGCAAAACCTTCACCATGGCCAACGTGATTGCCCAACTCGGCCGGCCAGCCATCATCTTTGCACCTAACAAAACCTTGGCAGCACAGCTGTACAGCGAATTTCGCGAGTTTTTTCCCAACAACGCGGTGGAGTATTTCGTCAGCTACTACGACTACTACCAGCCCGAGGCCTACGTGCCGCAGCGCGATTTGTTCATCGAGAAAGACAGTGCCATCAACGAGCACATCGAGCAAATGCGGCTCTCGTGTACCAAGAGCATCTTGGAGCGTCGCGATGTGATCGTGGTGGCCACTGTGTCGGCCATCTACGGCATTGGCGAGCCCGAGAGCTACCACCAAATGATCATGACGCTGCGTGCTGGCGACAAAGTTGGCCAGCGCGACGCCATTGCCCAACTGGTGCGCATGCAGTACGAACGCAACGACCAAGACTTTTCGCGCGGCAAATTTCGCGTCCGTGGTGACACGATTGACGTGTTCCCCGCCGAGCACTCAGAGCTGGCCATTCGCATCGAGTTGTTTGACGACGAGATCGAAAGCTTGCAACTGTTTGACCCTCTCACAGGCCGCATTCGCCAAAAGATTCCGCGCTTCACCATTTACCCATCCAGCCACTACGTCACGCCGCGTGACCGCGTGTTGGCGGCAGTAGAGACCATCAAGGTCGAGTTGGCT
The DNA here is from genome assembly GCA_041311135.1 of Comamonadaceae bacterium. Lineage (GTDB taxonomy): Bacteria > Pseudomonadota > Gammaproteobacteria > Burkholderiales > Burkholderiaceae_C > Limnohabitans. The sequence goes on from JBFYKC010000192.1 coordinate 939, forward strand.
GACCGTTTGAAAGAGTTGGTGGGCATGAACAAGCTGGTCGAAGCCCAGCGCCTAGAGCAACGCACACGGTTCGATTTGGAGATGCTCAGCGAAGTGGGGCACTGCAAAGGTATTGAGAACTACACCCGCCATTTGTCTGGCGCTGCACCTGGTGCGCCGCCCAGCACCTTGACCGACTACATGCCCAAAGACGCGGTGATGTTCTTGGACGAAAGTCACGTCATGATTGGTCAGCTGGGTGGCATGTACAACGGTGACCGCGCGCGTAAAACCACCTTGGTGGAATATGGCTTTCGCTTGCCCAGTGCACTGGACAACCGCCCCCTCAAGCTGGAAGAGTTTGAAAAACGCATGCGCCAAGTGGTGTTCGTTTCGGCCACGCCTGCTGAGTACGAAAAGACCCATGCGGGGCGCGTGGTGGAACAGGTAGTGCGCCCCACGGGTTTGGTGGACCCCTTGGTGGAAGTGCGGCCCGCCACGCACCAAGTGGACGATGTGCTGCAAGAAATTCGCATCCGTGTGGACTTGAACGAGCGCGTGCTCATCACCACGCTGACCAAGCGCATGGCCGAGCAGCTCACCGACTACCTGACCGACAACGGCGTGAAAGTGCGCTACCTGCACAGCGATGTGGACACCGTGGAACGTGTCGAAATCTTGCGTGACTTGCGCCTCGGCGCTTTCGATGTGTTGGTGGGCATCAACTTGTTGCGCGAGGGAATTGACTTGCCCGAGGTGTCGTTGGTGGCGATCTTGGATGCCGACAAAGAAGGCTTCTTGCGCTCCGAGCGCAGCCTGATTCAAACCATTGGCCGTGCGGCGCGCAACTTGAGTGGCAAAGCCATTTTGTATGCCGACCGCATGACGGACTCGATGAAGAAAGCCATTGGCGAAACCGAGCGTCGCCGTGCCAAACAAATGGCCCACAACGAAGCACACGGCATCACGCCACGTGGGGTGTTCAAGCAAGTGCGCGATTTGATTGATGGTGTCTACAGCGAGAAGGCTGGCAAAGAAGCCCAAGCCCGCGAGCTGCAACGTGCAGCCATCGAAGACATGAGCGAGCGCGATGTGGCCAAAGAAATCAAACGCTTGGAAAAGCTGATGATGGAACACGCCCGCAACCTCGAGTTCGAAAACGCTGCCCGCGTGCGCGACCAATTGGCGGTCTTGCGCGAGCAAGCCTTTGGTGGGGCAGGGCATGACAACGTGGCCGTGCTGGCGCAAAAGACCTAGGCCCCCGTATTTGGAGCGGTTTTCGTCGTCGACAAATCGCCTTGGCGACAGAGTACCCGAGCAAATTCGTGGGGATTGAGCTATACTTGACCTAATTAGTCGACAAAGCCCAACCTGAAGGAGCTTGCCATGCGTCTCACCACCAAAGGCCGGTTTGCGGTCACCGCCATGATTGACTTGGCCCTGCGTCAAAACAGCGGGCCCGTCACCCTGGCCGCGATCAGCCAACGCCAACAAATTTCCCTTTCTTACCTCGAGCAGTTGTTCGGTAAGTTGCGTCGCCATGACCTGGTGGAATCCACCCGTGGCCCTGGCGGCGGTTACTCGCTGGGCCGCAAAGCCACCGACATCACCGTGGCCGACATCATTTTGTCGGTGGACGAGCCCATCGACGCCACCCACTGCGGCGGCAAAGAAAACTGCTTAGGGGAAACAGGCCGCTGCATGACGCACGAGTTGTGGGCGTCGCTGAACCAACGCATGGTCGAGTTTTTGGACTCGGTCACTCTGCAAAAGTTGGTCGACGACCAACTCGCCAAAGGCGTGGAAATCGAAAACAAGCCCACCTTGAAGCGCGCGATTTCGCCGATGCCTGTGGTCAAACCGATCCGCGTGAATGCGCCCAACTCGGTCTTCGCCTTGGGTAACACCTTGGCCAAAAGCTAAACAGCGGCAACGCTAAAACCTGACGAGCCCATCATGGACATGACCCCTCATTTCCCTATTTACCTTGACTACGGCGCCACCACGCCCGTGGATCCACGCGTGGTTGACGCCATGATTCCCTGGTTGCGTGAGCACTTTGGCAACCCCGCATCGCGCAGCCACGCATGGGGCTGGGAAGCCGAGGCCGCTGTCGAAAAAGCACGTGAAGACGTGGCGGCCCTCATTGGTGCCGACCCCCGCGAAATCGTGTGGACGTCGGGTGCGACCGAGTCCAACAACTTGGCCATCAAGGGCGCTGCGCATTTCTACAAATCCAAAGGCAAGCACCTGATCACGGTGAAGACCGAGCACAAAGCCGTGCTCGACACCATGCGTGAGTTGGAGCGCCAAGGCTTTGAGGTCACCTACCTCGACGTGCAAGAAGACGGCATGCTGAACATGGACGTGCTCAAAGCGGCCATTCGCCCCGACACGATTTTGATCAGCGTCATGTTCGTGAACAACGAAATCGGTGTGATCCAAGACATCGCTGGCATTGGCGCCTTGTGTCGTGAAAAAGGCATCATCTTCCATGTCGATGCCGCGCAAGCCACGGGCAAAGTCGAGATCAATTTGGCCACCTTGCCGGTGGACTTGATGAGCTTGGCCTCACACAAAACCTACGGCCCCAAAGGCATTGGCGCCTTGTATGTGCGCCGCAAACCCCGTGTGCGCTTGGAAGCGCAAATGCACGGAGGCGGGCACGAGCGCGGCATGCGCAGCGGCACCTTGCCAACGCACCAATGCGTGGGCATGGGCGAAGCCTTCCGCTTGGCCAAGCTTGAAATGGCGCAAGACTTGGCCAAAGCCCAAGCCTTGCAAAAACGTTTGCTCGATGGCTTGACCGACATGGAGCAAGTGTTCATCAACGGCAACCTCGAACACCGCGTGCCGCACAACTTGAACATCAGTTTCAACTATGTGGAAGGCGAGTCGTTGATCATGGGCATCAAGGGCTTGGCTGTGTCGTCCGGTTCTGCCTGCACCTCGGCCAGCTTGGAACCCAGCTATGTGTTGCGCGCCTTGGGCCGCAGCGACGAGTTGGCGCACAGCAGTTTGCGTATGACGATTGGCCGCTTCTCGACCGAAGAAGAAATCGGCTATGCGATCGAAACCATTCGCCTCAACGTGGCCAAATTGCGTGAACTCAGCCCCTTGTGGGACATGTACAAAGAAGGCATCGACCTGTCCACCATCCAGTGGGCAGCGCACTAAGGAAGGAAATTCACCATGGCTTATTCTGAAAAAGTAATCGACCACTACGAAAACCCCCGCAACGTGGGCTCGTTTGACAAGGGTGACGACTCGGTGGGCACCGGCATGGTTGGCGCCCCTGCGTGCGGCGACGTGATGAAGTTGCAAATCAAGGTCAATCCCACCACGGGCGTGATTGAAGATGCGCGTTTCAAAACCTACGGCTGTGGCTCGGCGATTGCATCATCGTCCCTCGTGACCGAGTGGGTCAAAGGCAAAACCTTGGACGAAGCCGCGGCTTTGAAAAACAGCGAAATCGCAGAAGAGCTGGCGCTGCCACCCGTGAAAATTCACTGTTCCATCTTGGCCGAAGACGCCATCAAGGCGGCTGTGGATGACTACAAAAAGAAACACGCGGCGTAATCCATCATGGCTGTCACACTGACTGAATCTGCAGCACGACACGTGACCCGCTACCTGGCCAAACGCGGCAAAGGCGTGGGCGTGCGCTTGGGCGTCAAGACCACGGGTTGCTCGGGCTTGGCCTACAAGCTGGAGTACGTGGACGAACAAGAGCCGGAAGACGTGATCTTTGAAGACCACGGCGTGAAGGTGTTGGTGGACCCCAAGAGCTTGGCCTACATCGATGGCACCCAACTCGACTTTGTGCGTGAAGGCCTGAACGAAGGTTTCAAATTCCACAACCCGAACGAACGTGACCGTTGCGGTTGCGGCGAATCGTTCCGTATTTAAGTTGAGGGCGACGTGAGCGAACCGGCCAAGCCGTTGTCGGCCCAGCTCGCGGTCAGCGACTTTGAACTCTTTGGCTTGCCCGTGCAATTTGCACTCGACCGTGCGCAACTCGACGCACGTTGGAAAGACCTGCAACGCGAAGCCCACCCCGATAAATTTGCCGCTCAAGGCACAGCCGCGCAACGCGTGGCTATGCAATGGTCGGTGCGCATC
>JBFYKC010000013.1:0-13838 GCA_041311135.1 Comamonadaceae bacterium
AGCGTTACAACATCGGTCGTGACGCCATGGACGCCTATGGCGCCCAAAGCCAGCAACGCGCTTTTGCAGCCCAAGCTGCTGGCTTGTTTGATGCCGAAATTGCCGCCATCACTGTCAAAGCGGGCGTGATTGATAAAACCATGGGCTTGATCACCAAGCAAGTCACCGTCAGCAAAGACGAAGGCACACGCGAAGGCACCACGGTCGAAGCCTTGAGCAACCTCAAGTCCGCCATGCCCGGTGGTTTGATTTCTGCCGGCAATGCCAGTCAGTTTTCAGACGGGGCCGGCGCCTGTGTGGTGATGAGCGAAGAGCTCGCCAGCAAACGTGGCTTGAAACCCCTGGGACGCTTCCTCGGCTTTGCCGTGGCAGGTTGCGAGCCCGATGAGATGGGCATTGGCCCCGTTTACGCCGTGCCCAAAGTGCTCAAGCGTTTGGGCCTGAGCGTGAACGACATCGACCTGTGGGAACTCAACGAAGCCTTTGCTGTGCAAGTGCTCTACTGCCGTGACAAGCTGGGTATTCCTGAAGACCGCTTGAACGTCAACGGCGGTGCCATTGCCTTGGGTCACCCCTACGGCGTGAGCGGCCAACGCTTGACTGGCCATGCCTTGATCGAAGGCAAGCGTCGTGGTGCCAAGCGTGTGTGCGTCACCATGTGTATTGGTGGAGGCATGGGCGCAGCAGGCGTTTTTGAAGTTTTGTAACCCACCGAGGAGACACACATGCAAGAAAGCTTTGGGGCCTATATCCCGTTTGTGGAACACCTGGGGTTTGAGATGGTGTTCTTTGACGAAGGGCAGTCCGAACTGCGTTACACACCAGAGCCGGAGCACATGAACTCGTTCAACGTGACGCATGGGGGGGCGTTGATGACGTTTTTGGATGTGATCTTGGCCACTGCCGCACGCAGCGTGGATCGAACCTTGGGTGTGGTGACGGTGGAAATGAAAACTTCCTTCATGCAATCAGCTCAAGGCCCTTTGACGGGCAAGGGCCGCTTGCTGCACCGTACCCGCAACATGGGGTTTGCGGAAGGTTCGGTGTATGACGCGCAAGGCAACTTGTGCGTCCATGCCACGGGCACCTTCAAATATGTGCCCAAAGCCGCCGCTGCGCATGAGGCCAGCCCAGAGATCGCCACCGACTAATGTGGACCAACAGAGCGCGCTGATGGCGCTCACGGGTGAAAGTGCCCTTCGAAGCAGTGTCGCACTTCGTGGCCCAACACCAAATGGTTGGGGTTGGGCCCAGTGATGACCTTGCATTCGCTCGTCGCTTTGACCCATACGGCACAAGCAATGGGCTGCCCGAGTTGCAACTTACCGCCTTGCGCGTGTGCTTTTCTGCAATAGTCACCGGCGTCATCGCGTACCTCCCAGGTCAGTTTGACGTGGTTCATGACCCTCGCGTTGGCAGGCATGGGCGTGAACTCTTTGTACTCCGTTTGACTCACCACCGCACAGCCTGTTAACCCAGCGACCAGCATCCACACGAGCAGCAAGCGTGTGGTGAGTGAACGCGGGGAGGAGACAAACATGTGCCGATGCTATTTTTCGCTTCTATTTATCGCAACGTCCACCTAAGTAGGCGTTTCGAAACGTCACGCTGCAGCAAAGACTTCACAAGTTTTCAAATTCAAAAATTGAGAATTAAAAATGAACTCTGAGGTACTCATCGCAGCAGGGCAGTGAGCGTCTCCTAGGCCTCAGTTTGTGATGGGGGCTTATCACCTTTTTAATTACGGCTCTGGTTTTCGCTTATGGCAAACTCCCACGCTTTGCCAAAACCCTTCGAACAATGCAAAAAATCACTCGGCAGCTCGCCAACGAAATCAAAATCTCTGAAGCGCAAGTGCGCTCTGCCATCGAATTGCTGGACGGTGGCGCCACCGTTCCTTTCATCGCTCGTTATCGCAAGGAAGTCACCGGCGGTTTGGACGACATTCAATTGCGCGAACTCGAAGCGCGCCTGAGCTACCTGCGTGAACTCGAAGACCGCCGCGCCGCAGTCATCAAGAGCATTCAAGAACAAGGCAAGCTCACGCCTGAATTGCTGGCTGCCATCGAAGCCGCGCCGACCAAGCAAGAGCTGGAAGACATCTACTTGCCCTTCAAACCCAAGCGTCGCACCAAAGGCATGATCGCCAAAGAGGCTGGCTTGGAGCCACTGGCCGACAAGCTGTTTGCCGACCCCACACTGAATCCCAATGTGGAAGCCGAAGCGTTCATCTTGCCCGCTGGAAAAATTGAAGGCGCCGACTTCACCACCGTGGCTGCCGTGCTCGACGGCGTGCGCGATTTGTTGAGCGAGCGTTGGGCCGAAGATGCAGCGCTGGTGCAAAGTTTGCGTGAATGGCTCTGGGCCGAAGGTTTGTTCCGCAGCAAGCTGGCTGCAGGCAAAGACGAAAACAACCCCGACGTCGCGAAGTTTCGCGACTACTTTGACTACGACGAGCCGATTGGCCGTGTGCCTTCGCACCGCGCCTTGGCCGTGTTCCGTGGTCGTGCACTGGAAATGCTCGATGCCAAACTGGTATTACCCGTCGAGCCCGAACCCGGCAAACCCAGCTTGGCCGAAGGCAAGATCGCTTTGCATTTGGGCTGGAGCCACTCTACAAGGGCAGGGGACGACCTGATTCGCAAATGCGTAGCCTGGACATGGCGCGTGAAGCTCAGCCTTTCTACCGAGCGTGACTTGTTCACCCGCTTGCGTGAAGAAGCCGAGAAAGTGGCCATCAAGGTGTTTGCCGACAACCTGCGCGATTTGCTATTGGCCGCACCGGCAGGCCCGCGCGTGGTGATGGGCCTCGACCCAGGCATTCGCACGGGTGTGAAAGTGGCCGTGGTCGATGCCACGGGCAAGTTGGTGGAAACCGCCACCGTCTACCCACACGAGCCCCGCAAAGACTGGGATGGCTCGCTCTACACCTTGGCCAAACTTGCCGAAAAACATGGTGTGAATCTGATTGCCATTGGCAACGGTACCGCCAGCCGCGAGACCGACAAACTGGCCGGTGAACTTATCAAGCTCATGTCCAAACATGACGCGTCAAAAGTCATCGACAAAGTGGTGGTGAGCGAAGCCGGCGCGTCGGTGTACAGCGCCAGTGAATACGCCAGCCAAGAAATGCCCGACGTCGACGTGAGCCTGCGTGGTGCTGCCAGCATTGCGCGCCGCTTGCAAGACCCCTTGGCCGAGTTGGTGAAGATTGACCCCAAATCCATCGGCGTGGGCCAGTACCAACACGATGTGAACCAAAGCGAACTCGCCCGCACACTCGAAGCCGTGGTGGAAGACTGCGTGAACAAAGTGGGGGTGGACCTCAACACCGCCAGCGTGCCACTGCTCACCCGCGTGTCGGGCCTGAGCACCACCACCGCCAAAGCCGTGGTGCGTTGGCGCGAAGCCAACGGCGCCTTCGCCAACCGCCAACAGTTGCTCAAAGTCACGGGCCTGGGCGCGAAGACGTTTGAGCAAAGCGCTGGTTTCTTGCGCATCCGCGATGGCGACAACCCGCTGGACATGACCGCGGTTCACCCCGAAACCTACGCGACAGTGGAACGCATCATGGCTCACACAGGCAAGCCAGTGGCTGAGTTGATGGGGCGTGCCGACATGCTCAAAACCTTGAAACCCGAGCTGTTTGCGAATGACACCGTGGGCGTGATCACGGTCAAAGACATCTTGAGCGAACTCGAAAAGCCAGGCCGCGACCCGCGCCCCGATTTCAAAGTGGCCAAGCTACAAGACGGCGTGGAAGACATCAAAGACTTGAAGGTCGACATGGTGCTCGAAGGCACGGTCAGCAACGTGGCGGCCTTTGGCGCGTTTGTCGATTTGGGGGTGCACCAAGACGGCTTGATTCACGTGAGCCAACTCAGCAACAAGTTCATCACCGACGCGCGCGAAGTGGTGAAAACCGGTGACATCGTCAAGGTGAAAGTGCTGGAAGTGGACGTGGCCCGCAAACGCATCAGCCTGACCATGAAGTTGGATGGCGCGCCTGCCAAGCGCGATGGTCCACGCGACAACCGCTTTGAACACGCAGGCCGTGACAACCGCCAACGAGGTGGCGGCAGCTATAGCAGTGGCTACACCGCACCGCCACAGGCAGCAACCGGCTCGGCCATGGCGAGTGCGTTTGCCAAACTGCAAGGTTTGAAGAAGTAAGCCCAAGGCCGTGCGTTGAAAGCCCTGCACATTTACGCCGGCCCCAAAGCCTTGGCCCACATCGAGGCCCATGGCTTGAAGCCCGAGCACATTGGTGTCATTCCCGGTGCGGCAGGTGGCCCCAAAGGGCTGATCCTCGGGCCGTTGGATCGTTTTTTGTTTGGTGAGTGGTTGCCGCGAAGCACACAGCCGATTGATTTGGTAGGCGCCTCCATCGGCGCATGGCGCATGGCCACGGCGTGTTTGGACCAGCCCGTGCAAGGCTTTAAGCAGCTGTCGCACGACTACATCCACCAAAACTACACAATTCCCGAAGGCCAAAAACGCCCCAGCGCGAAGCAGGTCAGTGATGCGTTTGGCCAAAGCCTGCACGCTTTTTATGGCGGTCGCATGGGGGAAGTGCTGAACCACCCACGCTACCGGTTGCATGTGGTGACTTCGCGCGGCAAACACATCTTGCGCCGCGAGCATCCGTTGCTCACGCCTTTGGGCTATGCCGGGGCTTATCTGTGCAATGCGGTGCAGCGCAAAGCCATGGGCGCTTGGCTCGAGCGCGTGGTGTTCTCTAACCGCGGCGCGTTGCCGTTCGATGCGAGCGACTTTGCGACCCAACACATGCCGCTGAACGAACGCAACTGCATGGCCGCGCTGCAGGCCAGTTGCTCGATCCCGTTTGTGTTGCAAGCCGTGCACGACATTCCTGACGCGCCAACCGGTGCTTATTGGGATGGTGGCATCACCGACTACCACTTGCACCTGAACTACAACGGGTTAGCGACAAGTCCGTTGGTGCTTTACCCCCACTTTCAACAAGCCGTGGTACCCGGCTGGCTCGACAAAGTGCTCAAGTGGCGCCACACGTCCACCCCGTTTTTAGACAACACCATCGTCTTGGCCCCCAACCCGGAATGGGTCAAAACCTTGCCCAACGGCAAACTGCCCGACCGCAGCGACTTTGTGACCTATGCCTCAGACTTTGAGGGGCGGGTGAAGGTGTGGACTGCGGCGGTGCGAGCGAGCGAGCAACTCGCCGATGAGTTCGCGGATTGGCTCAACCATCCCAACCGGTCTGTGGTGAATCGTCTTTGAGCGCGCTCACATCGCCGCTTCGAGCATCTCGCGGTATTCCTGCGCCGTGGCGATGCGTGGGTTGGTTTTGTGGCAATGGTCGGCCATGGCCCCTTCAATGATTTTGTCGAACCATGCGGGCTCCACCCCCATTTCAGCCAACCCTTTGGGCAAGCCCAAACGGGTGTTCATTGCGGTGATGGCTTGGGCAATGGCTTGTGCCGCGGCCAACGGATGCTCAATTTCACCCAAGCCCATGGCGTAGGCCATGCGCTGCATGCGGCGTTCGTTTTGCACCGAAGGCGCATGCGCATTGAAGCGCACCACCGCAGGCAAGAACATGGCATTCAACGTGCCATGGTGCAAGCGCGGGTTCACGCCCCCCAAGCTGTGGCTCAGGCTGTGGACACAGCCCAAGCCTTTTTGGAACGCCATCGCACCTTGCATCGACGCGCTCATCATGTTCAAACGCGCGTCGCGGTCTTGGCCGTTGGCAGTGGCGCGTTCGATGTGGGTCCAACCCCGCGTCAAACCGTCTAGCGCAATGCCATCAGCCGGTGGGTTGAAGGGGGCAGCCATGAAGGTTTCCATGCAATGCGCAATCGCGTCCATGCCCGTGGCAGCGGTCAGGGCAGGGGGCAAGCCCAACGTGAGCTCTGGGTCGAGCAGTGATGCCTTGGGCACCAAATGCCACGAGTGAAAGCCCAGCTTGCGCCCGTCGTCCACGATGACGATGGCGCCACGCGCCACCTCGCTGCCCGTACCGGCAGTGGTGGGCACGGCAATCAGCGGTGCCACCGCGGGGGTGATTTTGGGTGAACCACCCTCGATGGTGGCGTAGGTTTTGAGCGGGCCCTCGTGCGTGGCCGCAATCGCCACGCCTTTGGCACAGTCGATCGAAGAGCCACCGCCCAAAGCAATCAAGCCGTCGCACTGGTGGGCGTGGTACACCGCCACAGCCGCACGCACGGCAGCTTCGGTGGGGTTGGAAGGTGTTTGGTCAAACACCGCCACGGGCAAACCCTGCATGGCATCGATGGCTTTTTGCAAGATGCCCACCGCTTTGACGCCGGGGTCGGTGACGATGAGCGGACGATGCATGCCCGCTTTTTCGCACTCGGCGCCCAAGGTGCTGAGCACGCCGAAGTCAATTTGGATTTGGGTGAGGTAGAGAATTTGAGCCATGGCACACTATAAAAGCCAATTGCTCTCCATGCCAACTCATGAGTCACAAACGTAACCCACAAAGCCTGCTGACCCACGCCATGCGTGACGTGCTGCATGCGATTGCCAAAGCGGGGCGGCCGCCCATCGCTTTGCTAACACCTGAACAAGCCAAACAGGGATACGCCTTGGGCGCCGGCGTGTTGGAGATCAACGCACACAAGATGGCGCGTGACGACACCTTGCACATCCCCACCCGCGATGGTGCCACCCTGCGCGCCAAGCTGTGGGCCGAACATGCCTCACCCAACTTACCCGTGTTGCTGTACTTTCATGGCGGCGGGTTCACCGTGGGTAGCCCCGAAACCCACGAGGTGTTGTGCAAGCACTTGGCGCATTTGGCGCAGTGCGCTGTGGTGTCGCTGGACTATCGGTTGGCCCCTGAACACACCTTTCCAACGGCCCACAACGATGCGTTCGATGCCTTGCAGTGGTTGGCCGCGCAGGCCAGTGGCTTGGGGCTGGATGCCACACGCATCGCCATTGGTGGTGACAGTGCGGGCGGCACCCTGACCGCCGCTACCGCCATTGCGGCACGTGATGCCGGCATTGCGCTGAAGCTACAGCTCATGTTTTATCCCGGTTGCTCGCCCGAGCACATGGACTCGGCCCACACCTTTGAGAAAGGTTTTTTGCTGGAGAAAGCCAGCATTGAATATTTCTACAGCCACTACATGCCCAACCCAGCCAACCGCAACGACCCGCGTTTTTCGCCGTTGCTGGCGGATGTGACGGGCACCACCCCAGCATGGCTGGGCTTGGCCGAATGCGACCCGTTGGTGGACGAAGGTGTGGCCTACGCCGACCACTTGCGTTTGGCCGGCGTGCCGGTCGATTTAGAAATTTACAAAGGCGTGGTGCACAGCTTCATCCAAATGGGACGCGTGATTCCAGAAGCCCTGACTGCCCATGCCGACGCCGCACGTGCGTTGCGCCATGCGTTTGGTTTGTGAGTTGACGCGACGATGACCTACATCGAAATTGGCGATTGGGCCCAGCTGCAAGCTGCCGCGCAAGCCGTGCGTACCGAGGTGTTTGTGCACGAGCAAGGCATTGCCCCCGAGGACGAGTGGGACGCCGAAGACACCACCGCCTTGCATGCGGTGCTGCGCGATACGCAAGGCCACCCCTTGGGCAACGCCCGCTTGTTGCAACCCACGCCCAGCTTGGCCAAAGTGGGGCGCATGGCGGTGTTGCGTGAGTCGCGCGGCAAAGGCTATGGCGCGCGCTTGCTACACGCGCTGCTCATCGAAGCGCGCCGTCGTGGCCACAAAGAAGTGCGTCTGAGTGCGCAACGCAGCGCCGAAGGTTTCTATGCCGCGCACGGGTTCACCGTGGTGGGGGAGCCTTTTGACGAAGTGGGCATCCCACACATTGAGATGCAGCTGGTGTTTTAAATGTCTTCGCGCAACGCGTAAGGCAAGGGCAGCAGAGTCAGCGTGGGGCCAGAAGCCTCACCCAAATGCAAGCTGCTTTTTTCGGTGGCGCTGAGTTGCAACTCGACCACCGCCACATGGTGCGCACCATCGGCTGCGGCCTGAGCCACCAAGCCACAGGGTTGTGTGGCATCTGAGCTGGAGAACACCTCTTGCCCGGCAGCCATGGGGGCTGTGCTTTCCACAATGAATGCTCGGCGTTTCAAGGTGCCACGAAATTGGCTGCGTGCCACCACTTCTTGGCCAGGGTAGCAACCCTTTTTGAAGTTCACCCCATCGACCGATTCATAGTTGAGCATCTGGGGCACAAAGGCTTCGAACGTGGCTTGCTCGACCCAGGCAATGCCACTCATCACTTCGCCCACTTGCCACAACTCGGCGCTCAGTGCGGGACCGGTGGGGCGTGTCACATCTAACGGTGCCAACCAAAACGCGCGGGGCTGGCCCAGGGCAGGGTACAGGGTGAGCACATCAGCATCGCCAGCGGCATGGCGCAAGCCAGCCTCTGTTGGTGCACCGTGTGTGGCGACATTCACCACGTCGCCCGCCAAACCCAGCAACTGAAACGCGTCGCTGGCATCGCTCAATTTGGCTTTGGCACGCAACACAAACATCGACAAGCGCTTGACGGTGGGGGCAATCAAGTCTTTGCGACAAATCAGCAGCACTTCTTCGGTCGATCGCTTGTAGACCACAAAGCTGGCTTGCATGCGGCCCTTGGCGTTGCAAAACGCGGCGAGCCGACATTGGCCTTCTTTCATCAACAGCACATCGTTGGTGAGCTGGTTGTGCAAGAAGTTGGCCGCATCGGCACCTTCCGCACGAATGACCCCCAGGTGGGGCAGGGGAGCAATGCCCTGCAATGGTGTTTTAATTTTGAATGACATCGTTGAATTATGCTGAACCATCGCCCCTACATTTGTTGGGGGATTTGCGAGTCGCGACTTTTGTCAATAAACTTTGCTCATCGTTGGGGAGTAGCTCAATCGATACGTGTTCAGCACCAGGCTCGCGCCACACGAATCGATCAACCAGTCGTCATCTCGAAGCATTTGTTTCCGGCGGGTTGGGCACATAACTGAATCATTACAAGCCAAGCAAGACCTTCGATCCGTGGCCCTTTACCCAAGGGTTAGATCGATTTATCAAGGTTTTGCTATGGAACTCTTTTCTATTCCATGGTGGTCGGCATTGCTCGCCATCATTCTCATCGACTTGGTCTTGGCTGGCGACAACGCCATCGTCATCGCACTGGCGGCCAGGAAACTACCGTACTATTTACAGAAAAAAGCCATCATCTGGGGCACGGTCGGGGCGATTGGTGTGCGCTCGCTGATGACGTTTGCAGTTGTTTGGTTGTTGCAAATTCCTGGCTTGATGCTCATGGGCGGTTTGGGGCTTCTCTGGATTGCCTACAAACTCATCAGCGCCGATGAACAGGAGTCGCACAAGGACATTGGCGCCGTCACGTTCTGGGGGGCCATGAAGACAATTGTGATTGCCGATGCTTTGATGGGCATCGACAACGTTCTGGGCGTTGCAGGTGCAGCCGGCGGTTCATTTGAACTGGTCGCATTGGGGTTGATGATCAGCATCCCGATTGTGGTGTTTGGCAGTCATATGGTTCTTAAATTGGTGGCACGTTGGCCCATCATCATTTCGATTGGCGGTGCGGTTTTAGCCTTTACTGCCGCACAAATGGTGGTGAATGAAACGCTGCTCAAAGAATTCTTCGATGGCAATGTCTGGCATGAAGAAATCGCTCGGTGGGGTGTTCATGTCGTTTTCATGGCACTCATCTTAGGGGTGAGTTGGCTTCACCACAAACGCCAGCAAGAGGCTGGTAACACGCGTGACCTGGGATTGGCCTAACACAAGTTCACAACGCAAGGAGATCATCATGGAGACCTATGTTCTTTATATCAACGACAAAACGCATGCGATGAACCAAATTCATCCGATGCTAGAAAACACACAAACCACACAATGGGTCTTGGTGGGTTGTCCTCCACGACTCAACCGTCATGCAGGCAAATGGTTGACCCAGCGTGCACTGAAAAAGTTCAAGGCTGATTGGACCGCCACAAACCTTGCGGAAATTGTGGAACTTCTTCAACAAAAGGGACATCGTGTGATGACACGTGTCGCGCAGGGTTCTTTGATTCAAGTCACCAAAGCCTTGAAGGCCGAGTTCACCAATACACGGTTTGTCGATGCCCGCAAAACCCAAGCATTTGAAAACTTACCTCCGGTTGTTGAGCAGCAAACCCATGAATCAAGTCCTTGGGTAATTCCTGTCAGCGCCATCGCATTTGGAACAGCGGTGTCATTGGTGGCCGATTGATTGATCGTCCTTGCCCCTTATCGGTCTGAGGGGCAGGGGCCGCTCGATATAATTTTTTGAGCGACCCAAGTTGTTGGAGCGCAACCTACGAAGGATGCCGTGTTGTGCTCAAGCGTTCGATTTATTTAGCAATTGCTGGTATTTTATTCACTGTTTTTGCTTCTTGTTACTGGGCACTTCGACCGTTGCCAATGACGAGCGAGTCTGTTGATATTTCCATTGAGCCCCAAACCAGTGTGCGCAATATTGCCAAAGCAGTGGTCAGTTCTGGGGTCGATGTCCATACAGATGTTTTATTTGCTTTTTTCAAGTTCAGCGGCCAATCTCGAGCCTTGCGGGCCGGAAGCTATGAGTTGACCAACGGTGAATCTGCATTGGATTTGCTGCGCAAACTCAGTCGAGGCGAGGAAAGCCTCAAAGCCATCAGCCTAATCGATGGCTGGACGTTTCGCCAATTTCGTAGCGCCTTGGACAAAGCCGAAGGGCTCAAACACGATGCCAAAGGCTTGAGCGATGAAGAACTGATGGCCAAGCTGGGCATGCCCGGTGTGGCGCCTGAAGGCCGATTTTTTCCCGATACCTACACCTATGGCAAAGGCACGTCGGAGCTGCATGTGATGGAACGTGCCGCCAAAGCCATGAACAAACAACTGGCGGGCGCATGGAAGCAACGCGGTAGCGACATTCAGCTGAAAACACCCGAAGAGGCCCTGATCTTGGCCAGCATCGTTGAAAAAGAAACTGGGCGAGAAAGCGACCGCACCACCATCAGCCGCGTCTTTCATAACCGTTTGGCGATGGGCATGCCGTTGCAAACCGATCCCACCGTGATTTACGGCATGTTTGATGCGTTTGATGGCAACCTGCGTCGTGCCGACCTGCGCAACGACCACCCCTGGAACACTTACACCCGCAAAGGCTTGCCTCCCACGCCCATTGCCATGCCCGGTCGCAACGCACTCAAAGCGGCCGTGCAGCCCGCCCCCAGCCAAGCCTTGTACTTTGTGGCCAAAGGCGACGGCACCAGCTACTTCAGTGTCACGCTGGACGAACACAACGCCGCCGTCAACCGTTACCAACGACGTGAGCAGGCAAAATAACGGGTTATGACACACACAGGCTTGTTCATCAGTTTCGAGGGCATCGACGGGGCGGGTAAATCCACGCACATCGACGGCTTGGCTGCTGCATTCAAAGCGCAAGGACGCCAATTGACGCTGACCCGCGAACCTGGCGGCACCGCCTTGGCCGAAAAACTGCGTGAACTGGTGCTCCACGATGCGATGGACCCGTTGACCGAAGCGCTGCTGATCTTTGCAGCCCGCCGCGATCACCTGCAACACGTGATTGAGCCTGCCTTGGCGCGTGGCGATGTGGTGCTGTGTGACCGTTTCACCGATGCCACCTTTGCTTACCAAGGCAGTGGCCGTGGTTTTGATTTGGGCGTGCTACGTCAACTTGAACAATGGGTGCAGCACAACGGTCAATCCCTACGCCAACCGGACGTGACGGTGTGGTTTGAACTCGATCCCGCCATTGCGGCTGTGCGCTTGGCTGGTGCGCGTGTGCCTGACCGGTTTGAAGCACAGCCCGTGACGTTCTTTCAAAAAGTGTCTGAGGGCTACGCCCAACGCGCCGACGCCGATGCGCAACGCTTTGTGCGACTCGATGCAGCCCAAACCCGCGAAGCCGTGTGGCAACAACTGCACCAAAACTTTGTGCAACGCGGTTGGTTGCACGCCAACGCCGCATGACAGACGTCAGCCTATCCAAACGGCCAGCGCTGAGCCCCTGGCTGCAAGGCCAGCTCACCACCTTGCTGGAGCGACGCGGCCATGCCTGGTTGCTGCAAGGCCCCTCTGGCTTGGGTCAGTACACCTTGGGGCTAGAACTGGCCCGCGCGTGGCTGTGCGAAGCGCCTACGCCACACGGTGCTTGTTACCAATGCCGCAGCTGCCATGCGGTGGACGTGCGCACCCACCCAGACCTGTGCAGCTTGATGCCTGAAAGCTTGGCGCTTGAGCTGAACTGGCCACTCGACGAGAAAACCCAAAAAGACCTCGACGACAAGAAACGCAAGCCCAGCAAAGAAATCCGCGTCGAGGCAGCACGCGACATGGTCGCTTTCAGCCAACAAACCCGATCGGGAGGATCGACCAAGGTGGTGTTTGTGTATCCCGCCGAGCGCATGAACCATGTGACGGCCAACACCATTTTGAAAACCTTGGAAGAACCGCCTGGCGAGTGCCGTTTTGTGCTCGCCAGCGAAGCCGCCCATCAGTTGCTCCCCACCATCCGCAGCCGATGCCAAACCCACACCTTGCTGTGGCCGAGCGAGGCCGATGCCTTGTCGTGGCTCACCCATGAAGGGGTGCCTGCAGCCGATGCCGCCGTGTTGTTGCGAGCGGCGGGAGGTCGCCCTGAAGACGCATTGGGCTTGGCCCAAGCGGGGTTGAAAGCCAGCACTTGGGCGGGTTTGCCCAAAGCCGTGCTGCGCGGCGATGTGGGTGCCGTCTCTGACGCCACGCCGTCGCAAGCCCTCGCCATGCTGCAAAAGCTGTGTCACGACTTGTTGGCGTTGCGCACCGGGGGCGAGCCCCGCTTTTTCATGGCCACCGACTTGCCTGCGGCAGGCACCGTCAGCTCACTCACCCAATGGTCCAAAGACCTGATGCAAGCCGCACGCACCGCCGAACACCCCTATAACGCCGGTTTGATGTTTGAGGCCTTGCTCGCCCATGCTCAGACCGCCTTGAGAGCCAAAGATTGATTGCGACATGTTCACCGATTCCCACTGCCACCTGAACTTCCCCGAGCTGGCTGACAACATCCACACCATCCGCGAAGACATGGCCAAAGCCCAGGTCACACGGGCTTTGGTGATCAGCACCTCGCTTGAACGTTTCCCCGAAGTACATGGTTTGGCCACGCAGTTTGATAATTTTTGGGCCACGGTAGGCGTCCACCCCGACAACGAGGATGTGCAAGAACCCACCCTGGATGATTTGCTAGCCCGCGCCCAACTGCCCAAAGTGGTTGGCATTGGCGAAACTGGCCTGGACTATTACCGCCTCGGCGAACGGACGGTAGCGGATATGGAATGGCAACGCCAGCGCTTTCGTATCCATATCCAGGCAGCACAGCAAACACGACTGCCTTTGGTGATTCATACTCGCAGTTCATCGGCGGACACGGTGGCCATTTTGAAAGAGCAGGGCGAAGACGGCTCAGCAGGCAGTGCAGGGGGCGTGTTTCACTGCTTCACCGAAACCGCTGAGGTGGCCCGTGCGGGTTTGGACCTGGGTTTGTACATCTCTTTCTCAGGCATCTTGACCTTTAAGAACGCCCAAGACTTGCGCGATGTGGCTCAATTTGTGCCCCTCGACCGCATCTTGATCGAGACGGATAGCCCCTATTTGGCACCCGCACCGCACCGAGGTAAAACCAATAATCCGTCGTATGTGCCTTTTGTCGCCAAGCAAATTGCAGAGATCAAAGGACTGTCTGTAGAGGCGGTGGCAGAAGCCACGAGTCACAATTTTGAGCAACTTTTCAGTAGCGTCTTGAAATGATAAAATACTTTAAATATTTCA
>JBFYKC010000019.1:0-7335 GCA_041311135.1 Comamonadaceae bacterium
AAACAACCCGCAGCAAAAGCACCAAAGGCACTTTTCACCACTTAATTGCACTTATTTGCACTGTAGCAGGAAAATGTGTTCCGACCGCCTATTTTTGGATTTTTTCAATGAAATCAATGACTTACGACGACTTCAAGAGAAAAAATCAAAGTAAAAAATCGTTATAAATGAAGCACTTAGAGAGGTCTATAAAAGTGCCTTATGAAGATTAAATAGACATAAAAAAAGCAGACTTTTCAGTCTGCTTTTTAGGAAATCTTGGCATTTAGCCATCAATCTCCAAACATACGCTGCTTAATTTCGCGTCGTTCTTGCGCTTCGAGCGACAAGCTGGCAGTTGGACGTGCCAACAAACGCCCCACACCGATGGCTTCACCGGTTTCGTCGCAATAGCCGTAGTCGCCGCTGTCGATGCGGTGAATCGATTGCTCAATCTTCTTGAGCAACTTGCGTTCGCGGTCGCGCGTGCGCAACTCCAAAGCATGCTCTTCTTCGATGGTGGCGCGATCCGCTGGATCGGGCACCACCACGGTGTCTTCACGCAAATGCTCGGTGGTTTCGCTGGCGTTGCTCAGCACTTCGTTTTTCAACTGCACGAGCTTGAGTCGGAAGAATGCCATTTGAATGTCATTCATGTACTCGCTATCAGGCATGGCGATGACTTCAGCATCGGTCAGTTGGTCGGCTTTTTTGGTCTTCCAGTTGTTGGCGAGCTTGGCGTCTTTTTTAGGTATCACAGGAACAATGGTGGGGGCAGAGGGTGCCGTCATGGGCATAAAGCTGTTCTTGGCTGCGTTGGACGCAACCACTTGAGCAGGCGGGGGTGGCACCAAAGCGGCCATCTTGGCAGCTCTGGAGTTTTTCTTGTGCACCACAGGCGTGTAACCAGGAATGATGGGAGTCACATGCACCACAGGTGCAGGTGCCGCCACTGGTTTGTCAGCCTTGGTGGAAGCAGGTTTCGCAGCCTTCACGGCCGGTGCTTTTGGCGCGACGACAGGTTTGACTGCAGGCTTGGTTGTTTTCGTAACCGGTTTTTTCACCGGCTGGGCTTTGGCTTTGACAGGTGCTTTGACCGGCGCCTTCGCTACTGGTTTGGCAACCACTTTGGCCTTAGGTTTGACCGCGGTTTTTGCTGCGACTTTGGGCGCTGCTTTTTTCGGTGCGGGCTTGGCTGCTGGTTTTTTGACCGCCTTCACCGGGGCTTTGGCAGGCGACTTGGCGGGCGCTTTTTTAACGGCAGCTTTGGGCGCGGCAGCCTTTTTGACCGCTGCCTTCACAGGCGTGGCTTTTTTCGCAGCAGGTTTGGCCGCAGCCTTCACAGGCTTCACCGGTTTCTTCACCGCGACAGGTTTCTTGGCTGCTTTTTTGGCTGCAGCTTTGGGTGCTGCTGTCGGTTTGGCAGGTTTTTTAGCGGGAACCGCCTTCTTAGAGGCTGATTTGGTAGCTTTAGCGTTCACGGTGTGTCTCCTCGCCGCCCCTGGCCGCACGATGGTGTGCGTCGAGGTCGCGTCCGTGGCTTCTTCGCCTTTGACAGCAGAACGAAGCCGGGCCGCAACCTTGTGACGCGTCAAAGAGGATGGCGCGTCACGCCTTTGGTCTGGCGCGCGGGATTGTAGCCACAAACCCCACATGCTCCCCGCCAAATTCAAAAGCGAGGGTTTACTCATATCAAGGACTGCTCAAGGCCTTGCACCAAGATGTCTCTGGGTAAGTCGATGCCGATGAACACCATCTTGCTTTCACGCACTTCGCCTGGCGCCCAATCGGGGCCCAAGTCGCTGCCCATCAACTGGTGCACGCCTTGGAAAATCACCTTTTTCTCAGTGCCCTTCATGTTCAACACGCCTTTGTAGCGCAGCATCTTGGGACCATAGATGTTGACGATGGCACCCAGAAAGTCTTCCAACTTGGCGGGGTCAAACTGACGTTTGGATTTGTAGACAAAGCTCTTCACGTCATCGTCATGGTGGTGATGGTGACCGTGGTTGCAGTGTTCGTCGTGCACATGGTCATGGTCACAATGCGCGTGGTCATGGCCGTGATCATGTTTGTGCGAGGGGTGGTCGCAGTGCTCGCCATGGTGATGGTGGTGATCGTCGTCCGACAAGAAGTCAGGATCGATGTCCAACTTGGCATTCAGATTGAAGCCGCGCAGGTCAAACACCTCTTGCAAGGCCACTTCACCAAAGTGCGCCACTTTTTGTGGGGCACGGGGGTTCATGTGCTTCAGGCGGTGTTGCAACGCATCCAATTCCTCAGGCGACACCAAATCGGCCTTGCTGATGAAGATTTGATCGGCGAAGCCCACCTGACGACGCGCTTCTTGGCGGTCGTTCAGCTGCTGTGCGGCATGTTTGGCATCCACCAAGGTCAAGATCGAGTCAAGCAAAAAGCTCTCGGCAATTTCGTCGTCCATGAAAAAAGTTTGCGCCACAGGGCCGGGGTCGGCCAAGCCGGTGGTCTCGATGACCACACGTTCAAAATCGAGCAGACCTTTGCGTTTTTTAGCTGCCAACAGCTGCAAGGTGGTGCGCAAGTCTTCACGGATCGAACAGCAGACACAGCCGTTGTTCATTTGAATGATTTGCTCGTTGGTGTCGGACACCAAAATTTCGTTGTCGATGTTTTCTTCACCAAACTCGTTCTCGATGATGGCGATTTTTTGGCCGTGCGCTTCGGTCAACACGCGCTTGAGCAACGTGGTTTTGCCGGAGCCTAAAAAACCGGTCAGGATGGTGGCGGGGATCAACATGAGAGAGCCTTGTGAAACAACTGAATTAACCCGATATTGTGGCCGAGCTGGCTTTTTCAACCAGATCAGCCGCTTTGATGACCACCAAACCCTTCAGGTATTCACCTTCGGGAAAAGTCAGCGTCATCGGATGGTCGGGCGCACCTTGCATGCGTTCGCTGATGTAGCCGTCACACGGGGCATCGATGCCCGCGGAAGCGACAATTTTGTGGAACAAGTCAGCGCTGATGCCGCCTGAGCAGCTGTAGGTGAACAGCACACCACCAGGTTCCAAAATTTTGAAAGCCAAGCGGTTGATGTCTTTGTAGGCACGCGCGGCACGATCGGCATGCGCCGCCGACGGCGCAAATTTGGGTGGATCGAGCACGATGGCATCGAAGGTACGCCCCTGCTTGTGAAACTCGCGCAGCGAAGCGTTCACATCGGCATCCATCATGGTGGTGCGGGCGGCGTCAAAGCCATTCAACGCCACGTTGGCTTTGGCCAACTCAATCGCGGGGCCAGATGAGTCGATGGACGTCACATGCGCTGCGCCGCCCGCCAAGGCGGCCACGGTGAACCCACCGGTGTAGCAATAGCAGTTGAGCACACGCTGGAATTGCAAGCGTTTGGCGTAATCGGCAAACTTCTTTCGGCTGTCGCGTTGGTCCAAATAAAACCCTGTTTTGTGCCCCTCGGCCACATCGAGCGACAGCTGCCAATCGTGTTCACGCAACACCACGCCCGTCGCCCCGTCGCCGCGCAGCCAGCCTGTGACTTCGGGCAAGCCTTCGAGTTTGCGCACGTTGGAATCTGAACGTTCGTAGAGTTGGGTTAAACCGGTTTGCGCCAACAACGCATCGGCGATCACGTTCTTCCAGCGCTCGGTGCCACACGACAAAAACGACGCCACCAAGATATCGTCATAGCGGTCCACGATCAGGCCAGGCAAGCCGTCAGACTCGCCATGCACCAGGCGCACGCCATTGCTTTGAATGTCAAACCGGCTGCGTGCCGCGATGGCACGCGCAATGGCGGCTTGAAAAAATGCCGCATCAATGCGTTGCGCCTCATCAAAACTCCAGATACGTGCGCGAATCTTGGACGCCGGGCTGAACGAAGCCCATCCTAAAAACTTCCCATCGTGGGTTTCCACGCGCACGGTCTCGCCGGCATCACCACCGCCTTTGGCGATGGCACTGTCAAAAATCCATGGGTGGCGACGCAGCGCGGAGCGCTCTTTGCCTTCTCTGAGTTTGATGGTTTTCATTTGGCGATTGTCGTCGCCCTTGCGTGCTATTTCTTGCGTGCGCGCGGATGCGCTGCGTCATACGCTTGCGCCAAATGCTGAAAGTCCAAACGCGTGTACACCTGCGTGGTGGTGATGTTGGCGTGGCCCAACAACTCTTGCACCCCACGCAAATCTTGACTCGACTGCAACACATGGCTGGCAAACGAATGGCGCAGCATATGCGGATGCACAGGCGTGGACAAGCCGGCTTTCAAACTGCGTTGGCGCAAGCGCTGCCAAATGGCTTGCGCCGTCAAGCGCGTGCCATTGCGGCCGATGAACAATGCCGTTTGCTCGACCGTCGCGGGCGTCAACCCTTGCGCACGCACCGCGCACCAAGCTTGCAACGCGTCCAACGCTTTGCCGCCCACAGGCACACTGCGGCGTTTGCTGCCTTTGCCGAGCACATGGGCTTCGCCGGCCTCCACATCAATCCAACCTTTGGCGTGGGCACCGGCTTGCACGTCCAAACCCACCAATTCACCGACACGCAAGCCACAGCCGTACAGCAGCTCCACCAACGCGGCATCGCGGCATTCCAACCAAGGATCGGTCACATCGGGCGAGGCTTGGTATTCGGCCAATTGCACCGCATCGTCCACGCTCAAGGCTTTGGGCAGGGGCTTCGGCGCTTTGGGGGCGCGCACGTCTTGCACGGGGTTGCTGCTGACCAACCCTTCACGGCCCAGCCACACATAAAAACCACGCCACCCCGACAAGATGAGTGCAATGCCGCGACCGCTACGCCCCCCGCTGTGCATCTGCGCCACCCAACGTCGAATGTGGGTGTTTTGCACCGCTTCGAGCGCGACATGGGCTTGTGCCGCGTAGTCGGTGAGTTTTTGCAAATCGAGGGCGTAAAGCGCCAGCGTGCGCTCAGCCAAACGCTTTTCAAAGCGAACATGGTCGAGGTAGCGGTCGACCAGGCTCATGCGTGCTTAACGCAGGTGTGACAGCGCCGCGCTGGCCAAGTCACCCATGCGTTCGATGATGGTGGTGCCCATGCCTTCGTAGTACCGCTGCGGGTCGGGCGATGCCAACACCAACAAACCGATCACCGGCTGTTCGGCGGCCGTTTGTGGCGTGTCTTCAGGGCGTGTGGCGCGCAGGGCAATGAAAGCCACCGATTGCACAGCCGCAGGATCGGGCAACCACTGCACCGCGTCGAAGTTGTTGTTCACGCCCACATACGGCGTGGCCAAGGTGGCCGCGAAGTCTTTGATCGGGTCGATCACGCTTTGTGCAAACGGCTCGATCTTGAACGACTCGCTCACCCCCCAGACCTTGATGGCGACTTGCGGCACCATGAAATCATGCTGAATGTGGTCAGCAATGGTGCTGGGCAAATCGCGTGCATTGGTGGTCATCAGCAAGGTTTTGACCCAGCGTTGCATGCGCTCAATCAACACTTCGTTTTCAGTGCCATGACGCATCATGTCCATCATGCGCAACTCGAGGGCGCGAATTTTTTCGCGCATCATTTCCGCTTGACGCTCTTGCAAACTCACCGCACGGTGGCTGTGTGGGCTGGTCAATTTGACGTCGGAAAGCAGCTCGGCATGGCGCTCGAAAAAATCGGGCGTGTTGACCAAGAAGTTGGCAATGTCGTCTTCGGTGATGGGGTTCATAGCTGCATGTGTCATAGGGTGTCCGGAAGGGTGATCTCGCCTTGAAAAACAGTGGTGGCAGGGCCTGTCATGCGCACGGGGGCGTCACCGCCCTGCCATTCGATGGTGAGTGTGCCGCCGTGGGTTTGCACGGTCACGCGCGCGTCCAACAGACCCCAGCGGATGCCGGTGACCACGGCCGCACAAGCACCCGTGCCACAAGCCAAGGTCTCGCCCGCGCCACGCTCAAACACGCGCAAACGTACCGCACCGCGGTTGAGCACTTGCATAAAGCCCGCGTTCACACGCTTGGGGAAAGCAGCATGGTGTTCAATCAAGGGGCCTTGCGCCAGCACGGGGGCGGTGTCGACATCGGCCACCACTTGCACCGCGTGGGGGTTGCCCATGGACACGACACCCACTTGCACAGTGTCGCCGTTGTTCAGCGCGAGTTGCCATGTGGTGTCGTTCACCGCCTGGGCATGTGCAGCTGCAAACGGCACTTGGGGCAGATCAAACACCGGTGCGCCCATGTCCACCGTCACTTGGCCATCGGGCATTTCTTGCAATGTGATCACGCCGCCGTGCACTTTGACGCGCACCGTGGTTTTGTCGGTCAGCCCTTGTTCGCGCACAAAGCGCACAAAGCAGCGCGAACCGTTGCCGCATTGCTCAACCTCACCGCCGTCGGCGTTGTGGATGACGTATTCAAAATCCACATCCGGCTGCAGCGCTGGGCGCACAGTCAAAATCTGGTCAGCCCCCACGCCAAAGTGGCGGTCGGCCAGAAAACGGTAGTGGGCGGGCGTGAGGTTCAAGCGCAGAGTGGTCTCGTCCAAGACCACGAAGTCGTTGCCGGCGCCCTGCATTTTGGTGAAGCGAATTCGCATCCCCCGATTATCGGGCACGCCGCTGTCGCTGAGTCGTCAGGTGTTTATGACGCTTGCGCGTATGCTGGCCACTGCTTTCAACGAACATGACACACACATGCGTATTCCTGCCTGGACTCCGGAACAAAAACGTCAACCCCAAGATTTGGTCGACGCCATCTTGGCGCGCCGCGGTGGCGAGCTCATCAACCTAGACCGCGCCTTGCTCTGGAGCGAACCCGTGGCACGCGGTTGGAACGTGTATTTGAAAAACGTGCGCACGGGTTTGCCCACCAGTCGCAAGCTGTGCGAGCTGGGCATTTGCACCGTGGCGCTGCTGACGGGCGCCACCTATGAATACCACCACCACGCCCCCGACTTTTTGACAGCCGGCGGCACCCAAGCCGAGCTCGATGCCTTGAACCGCGTGGTGCAAGGCGACGCGCGCCAGCCCGTGACCGATGCGGCGCTGAGCGACACCGAGCGCTTGGTGGTGCAATACGCCGCGCAAATGACGCGCGACGTGAAAGTGGAAGACGCTTTGTTTGCGGCGCTGCAAGCGCGCTTCACCACCACGGAACTGGTGGAGCTCACCACCGCAATCGCCACCTACAACATGGTGGCGCGCTTCTTGGTCGCCTTGCAGATCACCCCCGAAGGGGAGCCACCGCGTTAAGCCAACATCTTCAGTCGGCTTTGATGTTGTTGTCCTTCACGACTTTGGACCACACATCCATTTGTTTGTCGATGAAGGTGGTGGCTTGCGCCACGCTGCCACCAGAAATATCAATGCCTTGGGCATCGAGTTTTTTGGGCCAAAAAAACGATGCCCAA
>JBFYKC010000031.1:0-3566 GCA_041311135.1 Comamonadaceae bacterium
ACAGGTGGTGAACCGAAAGCTGCGCAGGTTGCTCAAACTGACGCTGTAGCACCAAGCGTTGATTGGAAGCCACCAACACCTCAAATGCGCCAGCCTCGCGGTGGCGCCAGCTGTCTTTACCTGGCTTGTCGATGTCAAAGTTGTGATGTGCGTGCTTCACCACGGAAACGCGCAACCCGCGCATGCGCAAGCAACCAATGAGTTGCTCCACCAAGGTGGTTTTTCCTGAGCCGGAATAGCCGGCAAAGGCGACGACCTTCATGCGTGGTCGCAATGCTGAGCGATGTAGGCCTTGATTTGAGCCACATTGGCCTGCATCACATGCACGCGTTTGGGCAAGGCTTCGATGCCTTCAAACTTGGCCGGACGTGTGGGCTCTTGCCCCAAAGCTTCCACGATGGTGGCCGCAAATTTAATGGGTAACGCCGTTTCCAACACGATCATGGGGACACCCGCCTTGACGTGCTCACGCGCCACTTTGACGCCGTCGGCCGTGTGGGTGTCGATCATCTGACCAAAGCGCTGGTGCACGTCTTGAATGGTGGCCAAGCGGTTGGCGTGGGTGCTCTTGCCACTGGCAAAGCCGTAGCGTGTGGCAGCCTCAGCGAAGTGCGGATTGCCACTCAGGTCGAATTGACCGTTCTTGGAAATTTGTGCGCCAAACAAATCGTTGGTCAACGCAGCATCACGGCCGAGCAAGTCGAACACAAAGCGCTCGAAGTTACTGGCTTTGGAAATATCCATCGATGGGCTAGAGGTTTCGTGCGTGTCGGCACTGCCGCGCACACGGTAAACACCCGTGCGAAAGAATTCGTCGAGCACATCGTTTTCGTTGGTGGCGACCACCAAGGTGTCCACAGGCAAGCCCATCATGCGCGCCACATGGCCCGCACACACGTTGCCAAAGTTGCCGCTTGGCACGGTGAAGCTCACCTTTTGGCTATTGGCGGTGGTGACCTGGAAATAGCCGGCAAAGTAGTACACCACTTGCGCCAACAAACGGGCCCAGTTGATGGAGTTGACAGTGCCAATTTTGTATTTGGTTTTAAAGTCCAAATCGTTGGACACCGCTTTGACCAAATCTTGGCAATCATCAAACACGCCTTCGATGGCGATGTTGTGAATGTTCGCGTCCATCAAGCTGAACATTTGCGCTTGTTGGAACGGGCTCATGCGACCATGTGGGCTTGTCATGAACACGCGCACGCCTTGTTTGCCACGCATGGCGTATTCGGCAGCACTGCCCGTGTCGCCACTGGTGGCGCCAAAAATGTTCAGTTGTTCGCCACGACGCGCCAACTCGTACTCAAACAAGTTGCCAAGCAATTGCATGGCCATGTCTTTGAATGCGAGTGTGGGGCCATTCGACAAAGCTTCGACAAACAAACCGTCTTCCAAACCACGCACTGGCACGATGGCCGCTGTGCCAAACACGTCTTGCGTGTAGGTTTTGGCGCACAAGGCTTTCAGGTCTGCGGCAGGAATGTCGTCGATGTAAAGCGACAGCACTTCAAACGCCAAGGCCGCGTAGCCTTGGGTGCTGAGCGTGTGGCGCAAACGCGTGAGCGCTGCATCGTCCACTTGGGGATAGTGCTCGGGCAAATACAAACCGCCATCGGGCGCCAAGCCCTCGAGCAGGATTTCACAAAAACGTTTGCGCTCGGCGTGGCCGCGCGTGGACAAATACAGCATCAGTTCAACTCTTCTTTGCGGATGCGGGTGATCGGTGCCAAAACAGTGCTGAGTTGTTGCATCTCAGCGATGGCTTGGTTCATCTTGGCTTCCACACAATCGTGGGTCAAGATGATGAGGTCGGTGTGGCTCTCGCCCTCACCGGCTTCGCGCTGCAACACCGCGTCGATGCTGATGTCGGCGTTGGCCAAAATGCCTGTGACCTTGGCGAGCACACCGGCTTGGTCAGCCACACGCAGGCGCAGGTAGTAGCTGGTGACCACTTGGGCCATCGGCAAAATAGGCAAATTGCTCATGGCATCGGGTTGGAACGCCAAGTGCGGCACGCGGTTGAGCGGGTCAGCCGTGTGCAAACGGGTGATGTCCACCAAGTCGGCAATCACCGCGCTGGCGGTAGGCTCGCTGCCCGCTCCCTTGCCGTAATACAAGGTGGTGCCCACGGCGTCGGCTTGCACCATCACCGCATTCATCGCACCTTCAACGTTGGCGATCAAACGCTTCGCGGGCACCAAGCATGGATGCACGCGCAATTCGATGCCCGCCCCGTTACGCTTAGAAATGCCCAAGAGCTTGATGCGGTAGCCCAGTTGTTCGGCATATTTGATGTCTTGCGATTCGAGCTTGGTGATGCCTTCCACATAGGCTTTGTCAAACTGCACCGGCACACCAAACGCGATGGCCGACATGATCGTAGCTTTGTGCGCTGCGTCGACCCCTTCGATGTCAAAAGTGGGGTCAGCTTCGGCGTAACCCAAGGCTTGTGCTTGCTTGAGCACATCGTCAAAGGCCAAGCCCTTGTCGCGCATCTCAGACAAGATGAAGTTGGTGGTGCCGTTGATGATGCCGGCCAACCATTGAATGCGGTTGGCAGTCAAACCTTCGCGCAGTGCTTTGATGATCGGAATACCACCTGCCACCGCAGCTTCAAACGCCACCATCACGCCTTTTTTGTGTGCGGCAGCAAAAATTTCGGTGCCATGCACAGCCAACAACGCTTTGTTGGCTGTGACCACATGCTTGCCTGCCTCGATGGCTTCGAGCACCAATTGCTTGGCAATGCCGTAACCGCCAATCAACTCAACCACGATGTCAATCTCGGGATTGGCAATCACTTTGCGGGCATCGTCCACCACCTGAACCGCGTCGCCCACGATGCTCTTGGCGCGTGTGACATCCAAATCCGCCACCATCGTGACAGCAATGCCACGACCGGCGCGACGTTGAATTTCTTCTTGGTTGCGTTTGAGCACTTCGAAAGTGCCGCTGCCTACGGTGCCAATGCCTAACAGGCCTACTTGAATCGGTTTCATGGTTTTCTATTTCGGTAGTTTTCGAGGAATTTTGCGATGCGTGAGATGGCCTCACGCAGGTCATCTTCATGGGGCAAGAAGACGATGCGGAAGTGGTCGGTGCTGGGCCAATTGAAGCCTGTGCCCTGGACCAACATGACCTTGGTTTCTTGCAGCAACTCCAAGAAGAATTGCTGGTCGTCTTTGATCGGATACACCTGGGGGTCCAAGCGCGGAAACATGTACAGCGCGGCCTGCGGCTTGACGCACGTCACACCTGGGATGGCAGAAATGAGCTCGTAGGCCAAGTCGCGCTGCTTGCGCAAGCGGCCGCCCTCGCCCACCAAATCGTTGATGCTTTGGTAGCCGCCCAAGGCGGTTTGAATCGCCCATTGGCCCGGCACGTTGGCACAGAGGCGCATGTTCGAGAGCATGTTCAGGCCCTCGATGTAGTCGGCCGCAGGCTTTTTGTCGCCCGACACCACCAACCAGCCTGCGCGATAGCCGCACGAACGGTAGCTCTTGGACAGCGAGTTGAAAGTGAGTGTCAACACGTCTTCGCTCAAGCTGGCGATGGGCGTGTGT
>JBFYKC010000045.1:0-6474 GCA_041311135.1 Comamonadaceae bacterium
CGCGTCGTGTCCACCCAAATTTACGGCCACGTGGAAGCGATGGAATATTCGCAGGCACACGGCTTGGCGGGGGTGATGTTGGTGTTCGCGTTCGTGGTGTTGTTAGGGCTGTCTTGGTTCAACCGTCGCACCCCTCGACACGCACGCCTTCAGCAAAAGGCGGAAGCATGAACATCCACCTGCAACTCGAGATTGCGCGTGCCGACTTTGATGTGTCGGTCGATCTGCAATTGCCTGCGCATGGCATCACCGTCATCTATGGCCCATCGGGTTGCGGCAAAACCACCTTGTTGCGGTGTGTTGCTGGGCTAGAACCCTCGGCGCGTGGCGTGGTGCAACTGGGCCATGAGGTGTGGCAAGACGATGCGCAGAATGTACGCCTGCCCACGCACCAACGCGCCTTAGGTTATGTCTTTCAAGAGGCATCCTTGTTTGATCACTTAGACGTGGCTGGCAATTTGGCCTATGGCCACCAGCGCGCTGAAAAAAGCAGTCGCAACGCGATGAGCAGAGTTGTGCAGCAGCAAACCATTGAGCTACTGGGTATCGGCCATTTGCTCAAGCGTCGCAGCCACGAGCTGTCGGGTGGTGAGCGTCAACGTGTGGCCATTGCCCGTTCTTTGGTGACACAACCACGCTTGTTGTTGCTCGACGAGCCCTTGGCTGCGCTCGACCATGCGCGTCGCCAAGACGTGTTGCCTTGGCTAGAAAAATTACGCGACGACCTCAACATTCCCATGCTCTACGTCACCCACGCGGTGGACGAAGTGGCGCGCTTGGCCGATACCTTGGTGGTGATGCATGCAGGACGTATTCAAGCCAACGGACCAGTGGCCGAGGTGCTGACACAAGCCAATTTGCCGGTGGTTGTGGGCGAGGATGCTGGCGCGTTGCTCACAGGCATCGTGCTCAACATTGACGCCCAGTGGCACTTGGCGCAAGTGGGCGTTGTAGGGGGCGTGCTGTGGGTGCGCAACAGTGGCTTGCAGCTGGGACAAACCGTGCGCCTGCGCGTGTTGGCCCGCGATGTGAGCGTCACGCTGGCAGAGGCCACGCACACCAGCATTCAAAACCATCTGCCGTGTGTGGTGGATGCCATCACGCCCGATACCCACCCATCACAAGCCCTGCTGCGTTTGCGTTGTGGCGACACCGTGTTGCTGGCGCGTGTCACCGCGCGTGGGGTGCATGCGCTAGGTCTGCATGTGGGCATGCAGGCGTGGGCGCAGGTGAAGTCGGTGGCGCTTGTGAAATAAATCAATAAAACCAAGCCACCGCATACGGAATCAACACGGCGCCCACAATGCCATGCAGGCCCATGCCCAAGCTGGCATACGCACCCGCTTCAGGGTGCACGCTGAACGCACGTGAGGTACCAATGCCGTGTGCTGCTACGCCCAAGGCAAAGCCGCGTTGCCACCAAGCCGTGACGCGCAGTGCATCCAGCACATAGCGTCCCAAGATGGCCCCCAAAATGCCGGTGCTCACCGCAAAGATGGCAGTCAAGGTGGGCGAGGCTTGTGCACGTTCGGCAATGCCCATCGCAATCGGTGCAGTGACTGACTTGGCGACCAGGCCGCGCACCAACGATTCATCCACGCCCAACCCACGTGCGACGCCTATAGCGGTGATGATCGATGTCACCCCACCGGCCACCAACGACAGCAGCAGCACGCCCATGCGTCCTTTCAGCGACGCCAAACCTTTGTAGATCGGAATCGCCAGCGACACCGTGGCCGTGCCCAACAAAAAGTGCACAAACTGCGCGCCTTCGAAATACTTGGCGTAAGGCATGTCAAGCACACGGATGCAAATTGTGACCATCACCACGGCAATCAACACGGGGTTGGCCAGTGGGTTGCGCTGGCTGCGTTCGTACAGCGTGAGGCCCAACAAATACGCACTGAGCGTCAGCACCAAAGCCAGCAACGGGCTGCCCGAGAGGTACACCCAAATCTCAGAGATGGGCGGCAAGTGCGTTTGAAATTCGTTAGTCATCGGCCTGTTCTTTCTTGGCCAACACCTTGAGTAAGCCTGCCGTCACCGCCACTGTGGCCATCACGCTCACCACCAGCGCCGCGCTGATGGCCCATGCGTTGGCCTGCAACACCGGCAAGTAAAGCACCACGCCCACCGATGCGGGAATGAACAGCAACCCCAAGTGCTGCAGGATGCTGCTGCCCACCGTGTCGATGTGTTCTGGCACCTGCCCGCGCACGCTCAGAAACACCAACAACAACACCAAGCCCAACACAGGCCCGGGAATAAAAGGCAGGGCGAACTTGGACAGCAGCTCACCCAGCGCTTGAAAGAGAAAGAGTTGGACGAGACCTTGGATCATGCTTACCAGTGTAGGCAGGCATGATGGCTGTAGCTAGTGCAAGCTGTTTTGACCAAAATGAATAGACTGACTTACTTTGCCCCCAACGCCAACTGCATCGCCAATTGGTTGTGCCGCTCAATCAACGGCCCCATGTCCACCGTGGCAATCTCACCTTGGCGTACCACCACGCGTCCATTGACGAGGGTGTAGTCCGCGTTGTCACTGGCACACAGCAACAGCGCGCCCACAGGGTCGTGTACCGCGCCGCCGGCCATGCTGAGGGTGTCGGTGCGGAACATGGCAATGTCTGCACAGAAGCCTTCTTTGATTTGTCCCAACTCGTGCGCACGTCCTAGCACTTCGGCGCCGCCACGTGTGGCCAAGCGAAGGGCATCGCGCGGTGTCATTTCGGCAGGGCCGTGGTCGCAGCCAAAGTCATCCAGTGCACGCCCCACGCGTGCCAGCAGCATGGCTTGGCGCGCTTCGTTCAGCAGGTGTGCGGCGTCGTTGCTGGCGCTCCCATCGACGCCTAAGCCAATCGGCACACCCGCATCCAACATCTTGCGCAGGGGCAAGATGCCGCTGGACAAGCGCATGTTGCTGCACGGGCAGTGCGCAATGCCCGTGCGTGTTTTGGCAAACAAGTAGGTGCCTTCGTCATCCAGTTTCACACAGTGGGCATGCCACACATCGTCACCGACCCACTCCAAGTCTTGCGCGTATTGCGCAGGCGTGCAGTTGAATTTTTCTTGGGTGTACGCAATGTCGTGGTCGTTCTCGGCCAAGTGCGTGTGCAGGCGCACCTTGTGTGCGCGGGCCAGTTTGGCGGCTTCGCGCATGAGGTCTTGGCTCACACTGAAGGGCGAACAGGGGGCCACGGCCACATGCGTCATCGCACCAAAGCTGGCGTCGTGGTACGTCTCTATCAGGCGTTGGGTTTCCTTCAGGATGAAGGCTTCTTTTTCCACCACGCGGTCAGGTGGCAAACCACCTTGCGACTCGCCCACGCTCATGCTGCCGCGTGTGGCGGTGAAGCGCATGCCAATGGTGTGTGCGGCTTCAATGCTGTCGTCCAAGCGCACGCCGTTGGGGTAGATGTACAGGTGGTCGCTGCTGGTGGTGCAGCCACTCAGCAGCAATTCGGCCATTGCCACTTGGTTGGACACCAACACCATTTCAGGGGTGAGGCCCGCCCAGATGGGGTACAGCCCTTGGAGCCAGCTGAACAGCTCGGCGTTTTGCACCTGCGGTACCGCACGGGTCAAGCTTTGCACCATGTGGTGGTGTGTGTTGATCAAGCCTGGCACCACCACGTGGCGGCGTGCGTCAATGACTTCGTCGACTTGCTTCAACAAGTCATCGATGTTTTCATCAGCGGGGATGATGCGTTCAATGCGGCCATCCTTCAGCAGCAGCGAGGCGTCTTTGAGTTCGGTGTTGGCATCGTCTTGCGTGGCGATGCAGCGGGCGCGGTGAATGAGCAAAGTGGCCATGGACTTGTCCTAAAAGAAACAATCAAACAAGCCGTGGCCGAGTCCCCGAGCTTGACCAAATTCGTCAAGCGTGGGCGAGCACCACGTTGCCGCGCATCCCGGGCTTTTGCAGTGGTTTAGATTTTAAGCAGGCGGTGCGCTTCGGCCACCACCGCCTCAGGCGTGATGTTGAAGAGTTTGTACAGCTCATCGGCAGGACCCGAGGCACCAAAGCCTGTCATGCCCACAAAGCCACCGTCGAGACCCAGGTAAGCGTCCCACCCTTGACGCACAGCGGCCTCCACGCCCACGCGCACCCCCGTGCCCAACACGCTGCGGCGGTACGCTGCATCTTGTGCGTTGAACAATTCCCAACACGGCATCGACACCACGGCAGTGCCCACGCCCGCGGCTTCCAACTGTTCGCGCGCTTGTACGGCCAGCAACACCTCAGAGCCGGTGGCCAGCAGGGTCACTTGGCGCGGACCGCAAGCGGCTTCGTGCAACACATACGCGCCTCGGCGTGTGAGGTTGTCAGCGGTGTGTGTGTGGCGCACCAAGGGCAACGACTGACGCGCGAACACCATGCTCACGGGACCCTCTTGATGTTGCAAAGCTAACTCCCAGCACTCGGCGGCTTCCACTGCATCGGCGGGACGCATGACCCACATATTGGGCATGGCGCGCAGCGAGGCCAAGATTTCCACGGGTTGGTGTGTCGGGCCATTGCGACCAATGCCAATCGAGTCATGGCTGAACACAAACTTCACAGGCAAGCCCATCAGCGCGGCCATGCGCATCGCCGGGCGCTCGTAGTCGGCAAACGCCAAGTAGGTGACCGACAACGGAATGATGCCGCCGTGCGCCGCCATGCCGTTGGCCATCGAACCCATCACATGTTCGCGCACACCGCAGTGCACATACGCGCCTGCTCGGTCGTGGGCGTTGAAAGCGGTCAGGCCACGCTTGTGGCTGGTGGGCGCTTCAAGGTCAGCGCAGCCCACCATGCGTTCGGGCAACACGGGCGTGAGCAAGTCATTGATCTCACCAGAGATGAAGATGCCACTGGGCGCCGGTGGTGCTTGCAAGGCGTGTTGTTTGTAGTCAAGCAGCACCTGTTGCCAGTGGGCGGGCAATTCGCCGCGCATCACGCGCTCAAATTCGGCGCGGTCTGCGGCGGGCAGCGCGGCCACACGGGTTTGCCATGCGGCGTATTCGCCGTTGCTGCGTTGGCCAGCTTGGCGCCAAGCCTGTTGCACCTCGGTCGGTATGTCGAAGGGGCCGTGCTGCCACCCCAACAGGTCGCGCGCGGCCTGTGCGTCTTCTTCGTACAAGCGCCCGCTGTGGCCGCCGCGTTGGCCTTGCAAACGTGCGATGCCTTTGGCAATCACGGTGCGGCACGCCAACAGGGAAGGGCGTGGATCTTGACGCGCGGCGTCGAGCGCGGCAGATACGGCCTCGATGTCGTGGCCGTCGAGCTCCACCACGTGCCAACCGGCCACGCGGAAGCGTTCGGCCACGTTCTCGCTGATCGACAGCTCGGTGCTGCCGTCGTCGGTGATGAGGTTGTCGTCCCACAGCAAAGTGAGTTTGCTCAATTGCAAATGGCCGGCCAGCGAAATCATTTCCTGGCCCACGCCTTCTTGCAAACACCCATCGCCAACAAAGGCGTAGGTGTGGTGGTTCACCAAGCCGTCGCCAAAGCGTGCATTCAAATACGCCTCGGCCACTGCCATGCCAAAGGCGTTGGCAATGCCTTGGCCGAGAGGACCGGTGGTCACTTCAATGCCATTGGCGCAGGTGTGTGCAGGGCCATGCGGTCGTTCAGGGTGGCCTTCGCACACCGAACCCAACACGCGAAAGCGTTGCACTTCTTCAATGGGAAACGCAGGGTAGCCCGTCAGGTGTAGCAGCGCATACAACAGCATCGAGCCATGTCCGTTGGATAACACCACGCGGTCGCGGTCAAACCAGCCTGCATCTTGCGGGTGGAATTTGAGGTGGCGGGTGTACAGCGCAGTGGCAATTTCGGCCATGCCCAGCGGTACACCTTGGTGGCCTTCTTGGGCTTTGACAATGGCGTCAATTGAGAGAAAACGGATGGCGTGGGCCAGAGCTTGTTGGGGATGTGCGTTCATGGCGCGGATTTTTCCGAACCGCCTACATGAGCGCAAGCGATGAATATTCAGGTTTGGATGAACCTAATTCAACTTTTAGGCGGAGCGGCTTCCTCGTGCAACCACTCCACAAAGCTCTTCACTTCGGGGCGTGAGGCGTGACGTGCAGGGTAGACCATGAAGTGGGCTTGCACTTCCATGCTCATTTGATCGCCAAAGATGGGTTGTAGCTTGCCGCTGTCAATCAGCGACTGGCCCACGCTGGCGCTTTCCAGCGCCACGCCGAGTTTTTGTACCGCGGCGTCCAAGCTCATCATGGCGCGGTCAAAGCGCAAGCCCATGCGTTCGGGACGCTGGCCGTCGTAAAAACGTGCAAACCAATCGGGCCATTGCACCAAGTTCACGCTGGATTGGATGAGGGGCACACGCATCAAATCTTCCGGCTCGTGCAAGGCGTGGGCGCGGATGAATTCAGGACTGGCCAAGGGCATGATGCGCTCGGTGAAGATGGATTCCACCTCCAAGTTGGGCCAGTTGGGCATGCCGTAGCGGATGTCGATGT
>JBFYKC010000057.1:0-10936 GCA_041311135.1 Comamonadaceae bacterium
ACTCGAATCGACAAAGTGAATCTCAATGTTGGTCGCGCTGGCCGCCTCGTCCAAATCGAAGGTGGGGGGCGGGAAACCCACCAAGGTGTTCAACGCACGGCCTTGCAACAGTTCCGTCAAGGCGCGTTCCAAGGCCACCTCAAAACGAGGATGCGCCCCAAAGCTGGCAAAACAACCTTGGTCTTCGGGGTGCAACAAGGTCACGTTCATCACCGGGTACTTACCACCCAACGAGGCGTCTTTCACCAAGATGCCAAAGCCTGCCGCACGCAGCGCGGCCACGCCTGCTGCAATGCGCGGGTAGCGGTTGATCACCGCCTCGGGCACATCGGGCAAGCAAATGCCTTCGCTGATGATTTTGGCTTTCACATAGCGTTCAAAAATTTCCGACAACGCTTGCGTGCGCGCCTCTGCCGGCGTGTTGCCCGCCGACATGCCGTTGCTCACATACAAATTGCCGATGATGTTGACGGGGATGTAAGCCGTCGCGCCGTCGCATTGGCGCACATACGGGATGGCACATATACCGCGATCGAGGTTGCCTGAATTGAAATCCACCAGGTTGATCGCGTCGATGTTGCCTTCGGGGTTGTAAAACTTGTGCAGTTCAGGGTTGAGCAAACCCTCGGGCCAACGGCCGTCGTCGGTCAAGTCAAACCAACGCTCTTGCGGGTAGTGCACAAAGGGGGCATCGGCCGTGAGGGGGCCCAAGTAAAAATGGGTCCAAAAATAGTTGGTCGACAAGCGCTCAAAGAACTCGCCCAACGCACTGGCCAAACACGCCATGCGTGTGGCGCCTTTGCCATTGGCAAACAACACAGGGCAATCACGGTCTTTGATGTGGACCGACCAAATGCCGTCCACGGGGTTGAGCCAACTTTTCTCTTCAATGTGAAAGCCCAGCGCTTGCAGCTTGGCTTGCATGGTGTTGATGGTGGCCTCAAGTGGCGCATCTTTGCCGGGGATAAAACTTTGGGTGGGCACAGTCATTCGCTTATAAAAATAGCAGGGATGCCCGAGAGCAGGCGCCTATTGTGGGGCCTGTGAAGTTGGCTCAACCCTTGGGGTTTTCGCTCAAGGCTCTTTGGGCAATGTGGCCAACAACGCCATGCCCGCGGCCATCACGCCGGCGGTCAGCCACAGCGCGCCTTTGAACGTGCCTGTGGTCTGCGCCATCGTGCCTGCCACCACCGGTGCCAGAATTTGCGCCACACCATAACTGAGCGTGAGTTTGGCCATTGCTTTGCCCGGGTTGCTAGGCGTCCGCCGCCCCACCATGGCCAAGGTGAGGCTGACGATGCCAATGAACGTGGCGCCATACCCCACGGCCCCTGCCAACGCGGCCCACAACGCACCCGACATGGCCGGCAAGACAACCGAGAGGGTTTGCAGTCCAAACGCCAACAACAAGGCTTGCTTGTCCCCCACGCGGCGCGCCACCAAATCCCAAATGAACACAGCGGGCATGGCAGCCACGCCGACCAACGCCCAAGCCAAAGGACCGAGTCCCGCCAGCGCAGGCTCTCGTTCAACAATGGCCACTGTGAACGTGGCACTGATCACAAATCCCCAACCCGCAGCAAAGTAACTGCTCAGCATGGTCCACGTCCATCGTCGCGAGCCCAAGCTGGCTGACGATGCTGCATGGGCCGCCACCACGTGCGGCGGCACAGGGGGACGCCACTTCCACGCAGGCACAAAAAACACCAAGCCCAACACGGCAAACGACAACCACTGGTCAGACCATGTGGGCCACAGTTGCGACAAGCCCCAAGCGCCCAGCGCCGACACCACAATGCCCAAGCCCAAACCGATGAAATACAAGCCCAACTCCGGTCGACGGCCTTGGCGCATCAGCCAGTCCAACACCAACCCAGACCCCAGCAACATGCCCGTTGCACCACAAAGTCCGCCGATGTAACGAATCAAGCCCCATGCGGGCAACCACGTGGTCAACGCCATGGCCGCCACGGTGAGCAACGCCATCCACAAACCGGCGCTGTACAGCCAGTGCCGCCAGCGCACGTTGTCAATCCAAGTGGCCGCCAAGGCCCCACTCATGTAACCCGCGTAGTTGATGGCCGCCAAAGCACCGGCGGCGGCATCGGTCAACCCGGTTTGGGTCTGCAGGCTCGGCAGCAAGGGGGTGTAGGCGAAGCGTGCCAAACCAATGGTCAACACCAAGCCGCACATGCCGCCTGTGATGACTTGCCAAGGATGAAGGTGTTTCTGTGACATGGGGGCTCAGACCTCTGAAAACCATGCATCGATTTGATCAGGCCGTGTGAGCGTGCGCACATGCATGTACGCATCTTCGGCTTCGGGGTAATGCTTGCGCAAAAAATTCAACCATTGCTTCAAACGCCCCGCACGGTGGCGTTCACTCACATGGCCCGACACAATGTGCCAGAAGGTATGCAGGTGCGGCGGCACGTCTTGCCAACGCACTTCTGGGGCCGGTGCGGACAACCCCTGCGCTGCCGCGTCATGGGCCTTGATCGCCCAACCCAAGCCTGGGTTGCTGACGATGCCACGTCCCAACATCAAATCAAAACAACCCGACTCAGTGCGCGCTTGCAAAGCATCTTGCACGTTCCAAATTTCGCCATTCGCCACCAAAGGCGTTGTCACTTTGGCTTTGATGTCGGCAATGCGGTGCCAATAGGCGGGTGGACGGTAGGCATCGGCCTTGGTGCGGGCATGGACCACGATCTCGCTCGCGCCACCGGCCTCCAGCGCCAAAGCGCATTCCTCCGCCGTGCTGTCGTCGTTGAAGCCCAAGCGCATTTTGGCCGACACCACTTGGTGTGCCGGCACCGAGGCGCGCACTGCACGCACGATTTGGTACAGCACCTCCGGGTCTTGCAACAACACCGAGCCACCGCCATGGCGATTCACCTGCTTGGCCGGGCAACCGAAATTCAAATCCACACCATCACAGCCCATCGCAGCCACGCGCGCCGCGTTGTCTGCCAAGCAGATGGGGTCAGAGCCCAACAACTGCGGGCGCACGGGCACGCCCGCCACCGTGCGTCCACCATTGGCCAACTCAGGCACGATGCGCAAAAACGTGCGCTCGGGCAACAAGGTGTTCGTGACACGGATGAACTCCGACACGCAGCGATCGACCCCGCCGATGCGGGTCAACACATCGCGAAGCACAAAATCGAGCAGGCCCTCCATCGGGGCAAGAATCAGCATGGGTGGGAACGTTCAGACAAGAAGCTGCAACGCAGCGAAGGCGCTACTCTACCCAACTCACAACCGCACACGGTCAATGGGTACTTTTGCTGGGACAATAGACCCTTTGTTGATTTCCGAACTCCCTCTCTCCATGTCCAGTCTGACAACCGTTGAAGTCCGTCCCGCCACGTTGCGCGACGCCGCCAAAATCGCTGAGCTCTACGCAGCCACCGCCAAAGAAGCTTTCAAAACCATGCAAACCGGCGCGGCCTCGTTGCTGCCCATCCCCGAACAAAAAGGCACCACCTACTGGCGCGAAGCCATTGAGTTTGCCGAACCTCAAGTGCAAGTGGCCGTTGACGGCAACAAGATCATTGGCTTTGTCGGCTTTGACCGTTCGCGCGACAAAGGCACACCCAACACCATGGGCGAAATTTGGGACATCTATGTCGACGCCGCCTACTGGGGCCAAGGCGTCGGATTGGCCTTGTGGGACGCCGCGCGCGAAGGCCTGCAAGAAGAAGGCTGCACCCATGTGTCAATTTGGGTTCCGATTGCCAATGACCGTGCCATGCGCTTTCATGAGCTGGCCGGCTTCAAGCGCGAAATGTCCAGTGCCAAAACTGTGCCCATGGGGCCAGTGAAGGTGGAAGAAATTCGCCTCAAGCAACCGCTTTGATCCACGGAGCTGTCTGTGTCTGAACACTACGCTGCCCTGGGGCTGAAAAGCGACGCGACGCTGGCCGACATTAAAAAAGCGTTCCGTCAAAAAGCGTCGCAATTTCACCCCGACCGCAACACAGACCCCGACGCGCCCGCGCGCTTTCGCGAAGTGCAAGAAGCCTACGACGTGCTGTCGGATGACGTCAAACGCAAAGCCTATGACGACAACCGCAAGCGCAACTTGCTAGACGACCCCGCCGCCACAGCACGCGAGATTTGGCACAGCTACTTTCAGCAGGTGCTGAACCCTTCGTAAAGAGACGCATGAGCATTTCTCCCTTTTTTCAAGAGCTGCGTTCGGCCTACCAAGCCGAACTCGATGACCTGAACTCGGACTCTGAGGGCCAGTACATCCTTGACAAACGCTTGGCTGAAAAACGCAAGGAGCTGGACTTCTTGCTGCAAATGCTCGACCTCAACCCCGAAATGGTGGCGGTCGTGTTGCACCAAGCCTTTGAATTCACCGAGCCTGAGTTGATGGACCACTTCATCACCTTGGATGCCGATGACTTGCTGAGCTGGGATGCACTGTCCGAAGGCATTCGCATCGCCCCTTGGGCGCAAACCATGGTGGACCAAATCTTGGCTGAACCTGTGGGCGCTTGGTTCATGAGCGTGGCTGCGGCATTGGAGTACATGCACGGTACACCGATGCGCCGTGGCACCACCGCGCATGACGCCGACGCCGACGCAGACGAAAACTTAGAAAACGTCGAACGCGGCGACCAGTCAGAACAAGACGACGAGCGCGAAGCCCGCGAACGCGACGAAGCCGCCAACGCGTGGATGGTCGAACAAGGCTTCGACAGCAAAGAATAAAAAACGGAGGCCAGATGACTGACAAAACCAACGCCCTCACCCTGATTGCCAAAACCCAAAGCTTGATTGCGGCAGGCGACATCACCGGCGCCGAAGCCGCTTTGGTGGAATTGGCCGATGCCGAAGGCGATCACGCCTTGATGGTGGTGCTGGACCAGTTGCCCCCCAAAGACATCTTGGCCGTCATTCGCGAGTACGACACGTCCAAAGAATCGGTCATCAACTTGCTGGTCACGCCCGAGCAATTTGCGCGCGCGGTGGTGATTGAAAAACAATACAAAGACCTCACCCGCACCCACTTGCGCGGCATGGTGAATTCGATCATCTTTCGCGAAGATGCAGACACGGTGGCGTTCCTCACCGCCATCGGCGATCTCGAAGGCGGCGCCGAAGCTCTGGCCGATTACTTCAGCGAAAAGTGGAGCCGTGTTGAGGCCTTTGCCCGTACCGGCACCTTCGACACCATGGAAGACGACGGCGACATCTTGTCAGAGAGCGCCCTGCTCGGTTCTGCCTATGTGAAACCGCGTGTCGAAGAAGACGAAGTGGCCGACCAAGACTGGATGCAACTCGCTTGGATCTTGCGTCACAAATTGCCTGACCTGTTCATCGAAATGTTGTTGGTGCTGCGCGCCAAAGCGCGCGCCCACGACATGGGGCAATCCGAAGAAGAGGATGAGGAAGACGATGGCAAGGTCGAAACCAGCGCCACCGACCGCGGCCAAGCCACACCGGCAGCGCGTGACTCGGACGAAGAATCGGCCATCTAAACACCCGACCTGCCATGACGCAATCTATTGCCCTGTTTGATGACCGCCCTTTCTTTGAGAAGGCGCTTGTCTACGGCGTGCAACACGGCATCTTGGACCAAGCCAAGCTCGAGGCCATCCAAACCGATGCGCCGAAAGGCATGGTGCAAATTGCGCGTTACTTTGGCAGCGAGTTCTTGCGCCCTGAGCTTGAAAAAGCCAAAGACCGCATCGTCAACTTGGTCAGCCTCACGCTTGAAATTCAAAGCGGGGGCGACTTGCGCAAAGCCGCCGAGCAGTTGTGCGAGCACTCATTCATGTCGCGCTCCAAGGCTGCATCTGACATGCTCAAAGCCTTGATCGTGATGCCGCAAAACACCCACTTCGGCATGAACGAACGCGGTGGCTTCAATGACAAACACCTGCCGCAATTGGCCAAATGGTCGTTGTGCAACTTGGGCGACTACCAAGCCGAATTGGCCAAGCGCCAACAAGTGGCACACGTGATTGACGCTGCCATTTGGTTGGCCGAACACATGGGCCTGAGCGCCGAAGAACTCGAAGAAGCAGGTTGCGATGCCGAAGCCGTCATTCGCACCGCGCTCTTGGCCACGGCAGCCAAACACAAAGAGTTGCCAGACTGGGTGGCATTTCAAAAAATCATCACCACGCTGCGCAAACCCAACGCCAACAAAGTGGTCCAACTGGCTGCCCCCAAAGGCTTGCCTGCCGAATTCAAAGCGGCCGTGGCGCACGTGTGCCAAAGCGTCGAGGCTGACTTGCCCAAAATTTTGGATGCCAAGCTCACCTCGCAAAAACTGTTCAACCAAACACCCGCGTTTGTAGGCCGCTATTTTTGGGTGGAAGACGGCTTGGCCGAAGTCGACCACTTCGACCGACAAACCTCGGCCGCATGGGCCAAAGCCACAGGCGGCCACAGCGATGACAGCTCGTTGCTCACCCTCTTCTTGTGCTTGGCCACAGGCAGCACGGGCAAAACCTTGCTGACTGAAAAAACGGCAGCCACACTGGTTCGCAAAATTCGTAAATCTGGTCTGCAGCCGGAGCTCGCTACCGCCTTCATTCACACCCACGCGCCGGCCGAACACCAAGACGACTACATCGACATGTGGGAATCGTTTGTGGACGATGCCCTGGACACACTCGAGAGCAGCCACGACCCCAAGCTCCACGATGCTCTGGCGCTGCTGCGGCGCGAGTGCAATGTGGCTGACTGAGCCGTGACACCCGCCCCACCCCACGCCGTGGCACGCTTGCGTGCGGCTCGCTTGGCGCGCAGCGTCAAACCGTTTTTGGCACGGGGTGGCCCCAAAGGGCTGCGCTGCGAGGGCTGTCGTTTGTTGCCCAGCCACTGCTTGTGCGCTTGGCGCCCCGTGGTGCCCACCCATGCGGCCATGTGTTTGTTGATGGCCGACATCGAGCCACTCAAACCCAGCAACACGGGTTGGTTGATTGCCGACGTGGTGCCTGACACCTTCGCCTTCGGCTGGACCCGCACCGAGGTTGACCCCGCATTGATGGCGTTGTTGAACGAGCCGCAATGGCAAGCCTATGTGGTGTTCCCTGAGGCATTTGCCGAGCCTGAACGTGTGGTGCATGACGTGCCTCACGACACTACCCCCGGCGTGACGAAACGCCCCTTGTTCATCTTGCTTGACGGCACCTGGGACGAAGCGCGCAAGATGTTTCGCAAAAGCCCTTATTTGCAAAATTTGCCAGTGCTCAGCCTGCACCCGGAGCAGTTGTCGCGTTACCAGCTTCGTCGAAGCCAGAGCGAGGCGCACTTGTGCACCGCAGAAGTCGGCGCGTTGTGCTTAGACCTGGCGCGCGATGCCACAGCTGCAGAGGCTTTGAATGCCTACTTCGATGTCTTCACCGACCATTACCTCAAAGCCAAGCAGCAACTGCCTGTGGATGCGGGTGATGAACGGCATGTGCGACTGCAGGCCTTGCGCTCGCCGTTCGTGGCTGACAATGCGTGACCGACAATGGCGACTTTCAGCACTCCATCTCTGTAGCAATTTTTATGGCGATTCAATGGTTTCCCGGTCACATGCACCTCACGCGCAAAGCGATTGGGGAGCGCATCAAAGAGATCGATGTCGTCATCGAAATGCTCGATGCCCGTTTGCCGGGCTCCAGCGCCAACCCCATGTTGGCCGAGCTGATCAAGACCAAACCGGCTCTCAAAGTTTTGAGTAAACAAGACTTGGCC
This sequence comes from Comamonadaceae bacterium, assembly GCA_041311135.1. Lineage (GTDB taxonomy): Bacteria > Pseudomonadota > Gammaproteobacteria > Burkholderiales > Burkholderiaceae_C > Limnohabitans. The sequence continues at coordinate 7,711 of JBFYKC010000057.1, forward strand.
GATCCCGCACGCACCGCGTTGTGGCTGGCACATTACAACGCCTTGCCCGGCGTGCGCGCGATTGGCTTGGACACCAGCATGACCTCGCCCGCTAAAGCGCTGATCGATGCGTGCCAACAACTCGCCCCCAACCGCGGCGGCATGGCCAAGCCCATGCGCGTGCTGATTTGCGGCATCCCCAACGTGGGCAAATCCACTCTGATCAACACGCTCAAAGGCAAACGTGCTGCCAAGACGGGCGACGAAGCCGGCATCACCAAAACCGAGCAACGCATTGCGTTGGCCGATGACTTTTATTTGTACGACACACCCGGCGTGTTGTGGCCGCGCATCATCGTCGAGCAAAGCGGCTTCAACCTAGCAGCCAGCGGCGCGATTGGGGTGAACGCGTTTGACGAAGAAACCGTGGCGCTCGAAATGCTGCACTACCTCATTCCCCAATACCCGCAAGCACTGCACGCGCGTTACAACATTGACAACGTGGCCAACCACACCGACGAAACCCTACTCGAAGCCATCGGTCGCCAACGCGGCGCGGTGCAAAGCGGTGGACGCATCAACCTCACCAAAGCCGCGCACATCGTGATTCACGATTTCCGCACCGCTGCGCTAGGGCGCATCACCCTCGAAACGCCCGAGCAATTTGCAGCCTGGTTGGCCGAAGGCAAACAAGCCGATGCCGAACGCGCGGTGCGCAAAGAGGCGATTGCAAAAAGCAAGCCCAAGAAAAAACAGCGCCAGTGAAACGCGACATCCCCGACAAAGAAGCCATCTCCCTGCTGCCGCCGTTCGAGCGATTGGGCTTAAACCGCATCACCTTGGTCAGCACAGCAGCACAAGCCCAACGGGCACATGACGCCTTGATCACCTCACGTGCTTGGGGCTTTGACACCGAGTCCAAACCCACCTTCCGCGTGGGCGAAGTGTCCGACGGACCGCACGTGTTGCAGCTTGCCACGGGCGACCACGCCTGGGTGTTTCAGCTGCATGACCCCGAATGTCGCGCCATCGCCGCCGACTTGCTGGCCCGCCCAGGCATTGCCAAAGCAGGCTTTGGGTTGGGGGATGACCGGAAACGCATCATTCAAAAATTGGGCATTGAGCCTGCCGACATCTTGGAACTCAACACCGTGTTTCGTGCCCAGGGCTACCGCAAAGAAATGGGCGTCAAGGGTGCGGTGGCCGTGCTGTTCAACCAGCGCTTTCAAAAGTCTAAAAAAGCCGCCACCAGCAACTGGGCCAACCCGCATTTGAGCGAGTCGCAACTGGTCTACGCCGCCAACGATGCCTATGCCGCTTATCGGGTTTGGGAAGCTTTAAAACTCTAAGCCGGTCACAACGAGGCAGCTTGCGGGTTGTCTCATGCGCGTCTCCCCCCCGCTGACATGCGCCCTCAGATCTATTAAATTAGTCTTAGACAAATTAATAAATCTGAGGAGAACATCTTGCGCATTGCGACTTTCAAGCTCAACGGTCAACGTCATGTGGGTCAAGTTTCTGCCGACGGCCAACATGTCACGGCCTTTGCCCTCACCGAAGACCAAGCGCATCACGGTGCGCAACCCATCATTGAGGCACTCGTGGCAGCTCGCCCATTGCCCGAGTTGGCGGGAACGCCCCATGCTATCTCGCATGTTCACCTCGAAGCGCCCTTGCCCATCCCACGTCGCAACGTGTGGTGCGTGGGCCGCAACTACCACGCGCATGCCAAAGAGCTGCAAGCCTCGGTTTTCAAAGACAGCAATGCCGACACCCAAGCCTGGCCCATCGTGTTCACCAAAGTGCCCGAGTGCGTGGTCGGCCCTACAGACGAGGTACATCTGCCAGGTGCCGCCATCTCTGACCAAATCGACTACGAGGCCGAGCTGGCGGTGGTGATTGGCAAAGGCGGCAAGAACATCGCCCGAGCCGATGCCATGAGCCATGTGTTTGGTTACACCGTGGTCAACGACGTGACAGCGCGCGATGTGCAAATGCGTCACCAGCAATGGGACATGGGCAAGTCGTTCGACACCTTCTGCCCCATGGGCCCTTGGCTCGTCACCGCCGACGAAGTGGATGGCCGCAACACCCGTGTGCGTTGTTGGGTCAACGGCGAGTTGCGCCAAGACGGCCCCACCGAGAACATGATTTTTGACATCCCCACCTTGATCGAAACCATTTCTCGTGGCATCACGCTTTACCCCGGCGACATCATCGCTACGGGCACACCCGCGGGTGTGGGCATGGGTTTGAACCCACCGCGCTACATCGCCAAAGGCGATGTCATTCGCATCGAGATCGATGGTGTGGGCCAGATCGAAAACCGCTTCGTTTAAAACAAAAAAGCAGGCAAGCCGTCGCTTGACCTGCCCGTGAACAACCGAAGGAGACAACACATGGAACGACGTCAACTGATTCGTGCCGGGCTTGGCTTTGCGATGGCTGTCGCGTGCAGCCTCAGCGCCATGGCGCAGACCTACCCCAGCAAACCCATCACCATGGTGGTGCCGTTCCCGCCGGGCGGTGTGGCTGATACGGTTGGTCGGCCTGTGGCCGAGGCCATGTCGCGCCATCTCAAGCAACCCATCGTGGTCGAGAACAAAGGGGGCGCAGGCGGCGGCATTGGCATGGCACAGGTGGCCAAGTCGAAGGGCGATGGCTACACCGTGCTCATGTCGTTGTCCTCCTTGGTGGTGCTGCCGGAAGCCGACAAAATTTTGCAACGCGCGCCCCTGTATCAGGTGAACCAACTCAAACCCATCGCGCGCTTCACCGCCGACCCCACCGTGTTGGTCGTGCGCAGCGACAGCCCTTGGAAAACCTATGCAGAGTTCATCGCCTACGCCAAAGCCAATCCAGGAAAAATTTCGTTTGGGTCATCAGGCAACTACGGCACCATGCATGTGCCGATGGAGCAACTGAAGGCGGCCACGTCCACGTTCATGCTGCATGTTCCGTATACCGGGGCCGCACCGGCGGTCATGTCGCTACTCAGCGGCCAGATCGAAGCCGTATCTACTGGACCCGCCAGCGTGAAGCAGCACATCGCTTCAGGCCGTTTGCGCGCCTTGGCACACTGGGGAGAAGGCCGCTTGGCGAGCATGCCCGATGTACCTAGCTTCAAAGAGTTGGGCGTGCCGATTCAGTACTCGCAGTGGTCAGGCATGTTTGTACCGGCCGACACACCTGCTGCCGTGGTTGATGCACTACGTCAAGCAGCCAAGTTTGCAGCGCAAGACCCACG
>JBFYKC010000063.1:0-9130 GCA_041311135.1 Comamonadaceae bacterium
TGACAGGCTTCGCAGCGGCCACCGCCTGAGCCTGCTGCCACGTTGAAGCTGAAACGCCCCGGGCCATAGCCGCGTTCGCGCGCCATGGGCACTTCGGCCATCAGTTCGCGAATGGGGGTGAACAAGCCGGTGTATGTCGCAGGGTTGCTGCGTGGGGTGCGACCAATCGGGGACTGATCCACGTTGATGACTTTGTCGAAATAGTCGAGGCCCGTGATGTCGTCATGCGCCGCCGGCTCATCGTGCGCACGGTGAATGGCGTGCGCGGCCGCGGTGTACAGCGTGTCGTTCACCAGCGTGGATTTGCCCGAGCCCGACACCCCGGTGACGCAAGTGAGCAAGCCCACAGGGAAATCGGCAGTCACATCTTTCAGGTTGTTGCCACGCGCGCCGCGGATGCGAATGACTTGGTGTTCGGGGGCATCTTTGTGCAGCTTGCGTTGGAACTTGAGCTCTTCTGCGTCGACGGGCAAGAACGCGTGACGTTGTTTGGGCACTTCAATGCGCAATGCTTGCGCCAAATAGCGCCCGGTCAGTGATTGGGGGTTGGCTTCGATTTCGGCGGGCGTGCCGCGGGCCATCACTTGGCCGCCGTGCACGCCAGCGCCGGGCCCCATGTCGACGCAAAAATCGGCAGCGCGAATCATGTCTTCGTCGTGCTCCACCACCAGCACGCTGTTGCCAATGTTGCGCAGGTGCTTGAGCGTGTCAATCAGGCGGTCGTTGTCGCGTTGGTGCAGGCCAATGCTGGGTTCGTCCAACACATACATCACGCCTGTCAGGCCAGAGCCAATTTGTGAGGCCAAGCGGATGCGCTGTGCTTCGCCGCCCGACAGCGTGTCGGCGCTGCGGTCGAGGCTGAGGTAGTTCAAACCCACATCGTTGAGGAATTTCAAACGCGAAGCAATTTCGCGTACCACCTTGTCTGCAATCTCGGCTTTGGCGCCGTGCAACTGGAGGGTGTGGAAGTAGCCAAAGCATTCACCCAGTGTGGTGTGGCTGATGTCGAAAATGCCGCGCATTTGATCGCCCTCGCCAATGCGCACGTTGCGTGCTTCACGGCGCAAGCGTGTGCCACCGCAGGCCGTGCACGCACGTGTGCCGCGGTAGCGTGACAGGTCTTCGCGGACCACGGCCGAATCGGTCTCGCGGTAGCGGCGTTCCATGTTGACCAAGATGCCTTCGAAGGGGTGTTTCTTGCTCAGTTTTTTGCCACCCGACTCGAGGCTGTAGTTGAATTTGATTTCTTCTTCGCCTGAGCCGTACAACAAGACTTGGCGTATCTCGGGACTGAGGTTTTCAAATGGTGCATCCAAGTCAAACTGGTAGTGCTTGGCCAAGCTTTCGAGCAAGGTGAAGTAATGCGCGTTGCGACGGTCCCAACCCTTGATGGCGCCGCTACCCAAGCTCAGCGAGGGAAAGGCCACCACACGTGCGGGATCGAAAAAGTCTTGGTGGCCCAAGCCATCGCACGAGGGGCAGGCGCCTACGGGTGAATTGAACGAGAACAAGCGTGGCTCAAGCTCGCTGATGGAATACGTGCATTGCGGGCAGGAGAACTTGGCGTTGAACGCATGCTCGATGCCCGTGTCCATTTCCAGCGCAATGGCGCGCCCTTCGGCCAAACGCAAAGCGGCTTCAAAGCTCTCGGCCAAGCGCTGACGCAAACCGGGGGGCGGTGCTGTGACTGCCACGTCGCCGATGCTCGGTTCGGCAACAGCAACAGGCGCAGCTGGCGGTTCATGGCGTACCTTGATGCGGTCGACCACCACGTCGATGTCGTGTTTCTCGGTTTTCTTCAGCTCGGGCAGGTCGTCGTATTCGTACACCTGACCTTCGATGCGAAAGCGCACATAGCCTTGCGCTTGTAGCTGCGTGAAGAGCTCGCTGTACTCGCCCTTGCGGTTGCGCGCAATGGGGGCCAGCAGCATGAGCTTGGTGTCTTCGGGCAGGGCCATGACGGCGTCCACCATTTGCGACACGCTTTGCGATTGCAGCGCCAAATTGTGGTCGGGGCAATAAGGCGTGCCGGCGCGGGCAAACAGCAAACGCAGGTAGTCGTGAATTTCGGTCACCGTGCCCACGGTGGAGCGTGGGTTGTGGCTGGTGGCTTTTTGTTCAATGCTGATGGCGGGAGACAAGCCTTCAATCAGGTCCACATCGGGTTTGTCTAAACGGCCTAAGAATTGGCGTGCGTAGGCAGAGAGGCTTTCTACATAGCGGCGCTGACCTTCGGCGTAGAGCGTGTCAAACGCCAGGCTGGATTTGCCCGACCCTGACAAGCCCGTGATCACCACCAGCTGGTTGCGCGGAATGTCGAGGTCGATGTTTTTCAGGTTGTGCGTGCGTGCGCCGCGAATGCTGATGTTTCGCAGGGCAGAAGGGTGCTGCAGGGCTTGGCCTAAATAGGCGCCGTCGTTAGGTGCGTTCACGGGTCTGTCAAATAAAGGGCAACCCGCCATGATAGTGGCGGCGGGCTGACTTGGCTAGGAATGCGGGACAATGGCAGGCTGTGACGATGAATTTAACCCCCGACCCCACCCTCGACCATAGCCCCCGCATGACGCCCACAGAGCGTCGTGCCAGTGGCGCGTTGGCGTCGATCTTTGCTTTGCGCATGTTGGGCTTGTTTTTGGTGTTGCCAGTATTTGCGCTGGAAGCGCGCAAATACCCCGGCGGGGACGACCCCGCGCTGGTGGGCATGGCCATGGGTATCTATGGGCTGACGCAAGGCCTGTTGCAAATTCCGTTTGGCGTGGCGTCTGACCGCCTGGGTCGTAAGCGGGTGATTGTTTTTGGGCTGCTGGTGTTTGCCTTGGGCAGCTTGGTGGCGGGCAGTGCCGACACCTTGACCGGTTTGTTGGCGGGCCGGGCCCTGCAAGGTGCGGGGGCGGTGTCTGCCGCGGTGACGGCCCTGCTGGCCGATTTGACGCGTGACAACGTGCGCACCAAAGCCATGGCCTTGGTGGGCGCCAGCATTGGGCTGATGTTTGCGGTGTCGTTGGTGCTGTCACCGCTGCTTGCTGCGCAGATGGGCTTGTCGGGCTTGTTTGTGCTGACGGCTGTGCTGGCGGTGTTGGGCATTGCCGTGGTGGTGTGGCTGGTTCCGCAAGAGCCAGAGCAGCACAAGGACGCCGCGCGCGGGGGCTTGCGCCACGTGCTGTCGAGCCCCGCGTTGCTGCGCTTGAACATTGGCGTGTTTGTGTTGCACGCGGTGCAACTGGCGATGTGGGTGGCGATTCCTGCGTTCTTGGTGCAAGCTGGATTGGGCAAGGACGACCACTGGCAGATTTATTTGCCCGCAGTATTGGGCTCTTTTGTGGTCATGGGCGGGGTGTTTCCGCTGGAGCGTCGTGGTTATTTGCGCGCCGTCTTTTTGGCGGCCATTGCTTTGATCGCAGCGGTGCAAGTGGTGTTGCTGTGGGTGTCGTCGGGCGCGCCAAGCATCACGTGCTTGGCTTGGTTGTTGTTTGCTTTCTTTTGTGGTTTCAACGTGCTGGAAGCCACGCAACCCAGTTTGGTTTCGCGTATTGCGCCCGCCGCATCGCGCGGTGCAGCGATGGGCGTGTACAACACGCTGCAGTCACTCGGTTTTTTTGCGGGCGGTGTGATGGGCGGCCAATTGGTCAAAAGCTACGGCACACAAGGCTTGTTTTTGACATGTGGCGCCTTCATGCTGCTGTGGCTGGTGGTGGCCTGGCCCATGGTGGCCCCGGCACGTTCCCCCCACGTTGCAAAGACCCCATAATTGGCCCCTATCTGGAGGAAATTACCCATGGCATCCGTTAACAAAGTCATCCTCGTCGGCAACTGTGGCCGCGACCCCGAAGTGCGCTATTTGCCCAGCGGTCAAGCCGTTGCCAACGTGAGCGTGGCGACCTCGAGCCGTCGCAAAGACAAGAACAGCGGCGAGATGATTGAAGACACCCAATGGCACCGTGTTACGTTTTATGACCGCTTGGCCGAGATCGCCGGCGAGTACGTGAAGAAAGGCCGTCCTATCTATGTGGAAGGTCGTTTGAAGTACGGCGTGTACACCGACAAAACCACCGGCGTGGAAAAGAACACGGTGGACATCATTGCGACTGAGTTGCAGCTCTTGGGCGGCCGTGAGGGCATGGGTGGCCCCAGCGGTGGTGGCGACGAAGGTGGCTACAGCCGACCTGCAGCCGCACCGCGCGCTGCCGCACCTGCCGCGCAACGCCCAGCAGCACCAGCGCCTGCCAAAGGTGGCTTTGACGACATGGATGACGATATTCCGTTCTGACATGCACCGGAATGACTGAGTCGCGTGTTCAGTTCCCCATCCGATTTAAAGCCAGCCGTGCAAACGTGCTGGCTTTTTTCATGTCTGGGTGTCAGGTTTTGAAGGCTCCGACGACTAGGTCATCAGTAGCCTCAACGGTGAGGCTGCATTGACCTTCTCAGGAGAGACCTCATGAAACTCACATCCCTCATCGCTTTAGCTGCAGTGTTTGTTGCCAGTGCCGCATCGGCGCAGGCCGCCCCCGATAAAAAATGTGGCGCCGGTTCTTGTTCCAAAAAAGAAGCCTCACAGGCCATGGAAAAAGATGCCAGTTGCTCTAAAAAAGACGCCAGCTGTTCGAAAAAGTAAGTCCATCATGGCTGTCGGAATAGGCTACCGCCGCGAGATGACCGCGTGGGATTTGACGCAAGTGACGGCTTCGTTTTTTGAGGTGTGTCCAGAGAACTGGATTCGTCGTGACAGGACGCGCTTGCATGAAATCATCGCCTCCGGTCGTCAGGTGCGTTTACATGGCGTGTCGCTGAATTTGGGTGGCACGGGGCCGATTTCGACAGCTTTTTTATACCAAGTGCGCGACTTGATGCGTGAGCTCAAAACGTCACATTACTCCGATCACTTAGCCGCCAGTGGCGATGCACATCAGTTGTATGAGTTGTTCCCGATTCCTTTCACGCTGACCGAGGCGCAACGTGTGGCCGATCGGATTGCCCATGTGCAAGATGTGTTGGGCTGTGCGATGGCGGTTGAGAACAGCACGTACTACACGAATGTGGGTGATTTACGTGAGTCCGAATTTTTGCAAGAAGTGGTGGCACGCGCCAACTGTCACGTGCTGCTGGATGTGAACAACATCGTCGTCAATTGGAAGAACCATCAGGTCGAGTCGCCGCACGACTACTTGGCGAATGTCGATTTGGCTAAGGTCAGTTACTTTCATGTGGCGGGGCATGAGTACAACCCACGTTTTGATATGTATGTGGACACACACAGCACGCGGGTTGAGCCCAAAACCATCAGCATGGCCAAGGCGCTTTCACAGATCAGCGGCAAAGATATTTTGCTGGAGTGGGACAACGATGTCCCCGACTTGAGCGTCATCAATCGGGAGCTGACATGCTTGCGTTCTTTGACTATGTCCGAGGTGTGAGCGAGGTTGTGCCTGCGGGGTACGACTTGCGCGGCATGAAGGTGTATCGACACCATGTGTTTTTGGGTGTGTCGCAATTGTTGGAGGGCGCGTATCCCGAGCTCCGTGCGGAATTAAGTACCGACGATTGGGCCTTGTTGTTGCGTGATTTCATTGTGAAAACCCGTTGGTCTTCGAATTTTTATGCCGACTTAGATGTCCAATTCAAACTCTATGTGAATGATGAATTGAACAGGTCTTCGGATGACATTGGAAGTTGATGCACAGCTCTTAGACAGCCTACGTTTACCCATGATGCGTTTTGCGCGCGTGCACCTTAGCCATCACGAGGATGCAGAAGATTGTGTGCAAGAGACGTTGCTGGCTTATTGGGCCAAACCCGCTCAGTTTGATGGTCGAGCGAGCTTGAAAACCTATTTGTTTGGGATTTTGAAAAACAAGGTGGCAGACAAATTGCGCGCCCGCTACCGAGACAAGTTTGACACGCCTGATCTCGTGGAAGATGACTTTGATGTCTGGTTTACCTCAGCGGGGTCTTGGCATGAAGACGCGCGGTTTTCGAGTTGGTCGGAGCCCGACGGTGCGCTCGCCACACGTCAATTTTTAGAGGTGCTCGATATTTGTTTGAATCACTTGCCGCAAAAAATTGCGGCTGTCTTCAGCATGAAAGAGTTGATGGAGATGGAGTCACTCGAGATTTGCCAGCACTTGGGCGTGTCCAAAGATTTGTATTGGCAGTGCATGAGCCGTGCGCGCAAGAGCATTCAATTGTGTTTGACCCAGCGGTGGTTCAGTGGAGACGCACATGCGTTGTAAAGACTTTGTATTTCTTCAGTCCTCGGGACAAATTTCTAACATGGGGTGGTGGCGTCGCTCGTCTACCTTGGCGCATGTATGGGTGTGTCGTCATTGCCGAAGTTTTCGCCGCAACGATGAGCTGCTGAGTGTGTATGTGGCGCAGCTCAAAGCGCATTGGGACGCCAGTGCTCAACAAGCCAAGTGACGAGTTTTGGCGCACATGTGATCGACAGAGAAGCGGCCGGGCCCTTGGGTCACGATGGTGAACAACATCAGGCCCAACATCAACGGCACTTTGAATCCGAGGCCTTGATCGGTATCGATTTGGTTCCAGCCTGCCCAGCCCAAATCAAAGTGCACGGTATAGACCGCCACATAGGTGACGTAGATCAGCGCCCAACTGGCCAGTCGGCTGTACACCCCGAAAATCAGTGCTAGACCCAACATGCTTTCCATCAAGCCAGCAGCGCCCCAATTAAGCGCTGGGCTGAGCAGTGAATTGGGAAATGGAAAGTGCAAGCCTACAAACCAACTCGGTGGTGTGAGGTCTTGTAATTTGATCCAGCCTGCGCTGGCAAATTCGTAACCGACCCACAGCCGCAGCAAAAGCAGGCCTGTGTCGTTCAGACGGGTGTGAATGGTTTGGATGCCTGGTGAGAGAGCTTGAATCATGATGCGTCCTAAAAGGTAAGTGATCATGGTTCGTCGGTTTGCGGCTACAAACCTGACAGTGTTCAACGCGAACTGATGTTGTCTAGCGTTTGTTTGGCGAGCCAGCCTATTTGGCCATCCTTATCCATGCGCTGTATGTCTTCGAGTGCGACTCGCATGATTTCGTTGTCTTGTTCGAGTTTGTAGACGCGATTGCGTAGGTTGCTGGCTTCTAACCAAGAGCCGATGGCGCTTAACATGCGTGCAACGAAAACGCCCCAGTTAGGCATGCGCGTCACTCATGGCTGTGGCGCGCTCAATCACCCCGCCACCCAAACACACCTCGCCGTCATACAACACGGCCGATTGGCCCGGTGTGACGGCCCATTGAGGTTCATCAAAGGCGAGCACCAACTCGCCTTTGTCGTTGTAGTGCAGCGCGCAGGGGGCGTCGGTTTGTCGGTAGCGCGTTTTGGCGGCGTAGCGTCCTGGAACAGGGGCGTGCGAGGCGCACCAACTCAAGTCATTGGCTTCTAAGGTGCGCGACAGCAACCAAGGGTGGTCATGCCCTTGCACGACATACAAGGTGTTGGTAGCCATGTCTTTGCGTGCAACAAACCACGGCTGGTGCTCACCACCGCCACGTTGTGCGCCTTTTTCTTTCAAGCCCCCAATGCCCAGCCCTTGTCGTTGACCGAGTGTGTAAAAACTCAAACCCACGTGCTTGCCAATCTTGCGTCCGCGTTCGTCTTTGATGGGGCCGGGTTCGTTGGCGATGTAGCGGTTCAAAAACTCACGGAAGGGGCGCTCACCGATGAAGCAAATGCCCGTCGAGTCTTTTTTCTTGGCGTTGGGTAAGCCGATCTCATCGGCAATGCGGCGCACTTCGGTTTTGTGTAACTCGCCGACAGGAAACAAGGTTTTTGCAAGCTGTGCTTGGTTGAGTCGGTGCAGAAAATAACTTTGGTCTTTGCTGTTGTCGATGCCTTTGAGCAATTCGAAGTGGCCCTGAACTTCGCGCACGCGGGCGTAGTGGCCGGTGGCAATTTTTTCTGCGCCGAGTCGCATGGCATGGTCTAAAAACGCTTTGAACTTGATCTCGGCATTGCACAAAATGTCGGGGTTGGGCGTGCGACCGCCTTGGTATTCGCGCAAGAATTCGGCGAACACGCGGTCTTTGTATTCGGCGGCGAAGTTGACGTGTTCAATTTCAATGCCAATGACGTCGGCCACTGCAGCGGCATCGACGAAGTCGATGTTGGACGAACAGTATTCGCTGTCATCGTCGTCTTCCCAGTTTTTCATGAAGATGCCGACGACATCGTAGCCCTGTTGTTTGAGCAGGTAGGCACTGACCGCGGAGTCCACGCCGCCACTCAACCCCACCACCACGCGCTTGTTGTTTGCCATGGGGCAATTATCCCTGTGAGGGCTGGGTCACACTGGGATCGGTGTAGATCAGGCTCAGGGGGAAGCGTTGGCCTGCCAAGTGGTCTTCCATGCACCGCAGCACCAACGGACTGCGCAGACGGTGTTGGTTGGCACGAATTTCATCGGGCGTCATCCAAAGCGTGCGCACGATGCCTTTGTCGAGTATGGCGCCGGGCACGCAATCGCCCAGCTCGCCGCAAAACGCGAGTCGGAAATAGGTGACATCTTCAGCGGCACGATCTTCCCGTGCAGGACGTTGCAAACGCGAAATGTAGATGCCCACCAGCGCTGTGGGTTGAAACGTGTGGGTGGTTTCTTCGAGGGCTTCGCGTGCACAACCCACTTCTGGCGATTCGCCAGGGTCCAAGTGACCCGCAGGGTTGTTCAGACGCAGTCCTTCAGGCGTGTGCTCTTCGATCAGCAGGTAACGACCTTCGCGCGCAATGATCGCGGCGACGGTGACACTGGGTTTCCAACGTTGATTCATTCGCTGATTATCTTTCGGGTAAATCCGTCTCTGAAGACGGGGGTTTCTGGTGTAACCTTTCGGCGATCTGACAGGGCTGAATTATTCTGACGAGGAGACCTCCCATGCTGATTGGCGTACCCGCCGAAACGACGAGCGGCGAAAGTCGCGTATCCGTGACGCCGGAAACGGCGAAAAAACTGATCGCGCAAGGCCATCAGGTTCGGGTGCAATCGGGGGCTGGCGTTGCGGCCAGCGTGCCAGATGCCGCATACGCTGCAGTTGGCGTAGATGTGGTGGATGCCGCTACTGCGTGGGCCAGCGATTTGGTGCTGAAAGTGCGCGCACCTGAAGCTGCTGAGTTGCCGCA
>JBFYKC010000083.1:0-5138 GCA_041311135.1 Comamonadaceae bacterium
TGCTCATGCTGTCGGGCATCACCAGCACCAGTTTGTAGCCTTTGACGGCAGCCACCATGGCCAAGCCCACGCCGGTGTTGCCTGAGGTGGGCTCGATGATGGTGCCACCGGCTTTGAGTGCGCCCGATTTTTCTGCTGCTTCCACCATGGCCAACGCGATCCGGTCTTTGATGGAGCCGCCAGGATTGGTGCGCTCCGACTTGATCCACACCTGATGCGACTGACCAAACAAACGGTTGATGCGGATGTGTGGCGTGTGGCCAATGGTGTCTAAAACGTTGTTCGCTTTCATGCGTGTCTCCTGGTTGAAATGAGTTGTTGGGCGACGGCTTCGCCGACTTTGATGCCGTCTACCCCGGCTGACAAAATGCCGCCAGCATAGCCAGCACCTTCACCCGCAGGATACAAGCCTGCGAGGGTGGGGCTTTGCAGCGTGTCGTCGTCGCGCGCAATGCGCAGCGGCGACGAGGTGCGGGTTTCGACCCCGGTCATCACCGCATCGTGCATGTCGAAGCCTTTGATCTTTCGGCCAAACACAGGCAGTGCTTCGCGCATGGCGGTGATGGCGTAGTCGGGCAACGCGGTGTTGAGGCTCACCATCTTCACGCCCGGTTTGTAAGACGGTTCAACTGTGCCCAGCGCGCTGGAGGCGCGGTTCGCAACGAAGTCGCCCACCAACTGCGCCGGCGCTTCGTAGCTGCTGCCACCCAAGGTGTAGGCGTGGGCTTCGAGTTGGCGTTGCAACACCAAGCCTGCCAGCGGGTGGTAGCCACCAGGGGCGTCGTGGGTAGAGTGACGCACGGCGTTGCCCAGTTCTTGGCCGAGCTCGGCTTCAAATGCGGCAGGGTCCGTGGGGTAGTCGCTTGGGTCAATGCCCACCACGATGCCAGCGTTGGCATTGCGTTCGGCACGCGAGTATTGGCTCATGCCGTTGGTCACCACGCGTCCGGCTTCGCTGGTGGCCGCCACCACCGTGCCGCCCGGACACATGCAAAAGCTGTAGACGGCGCGGCCATTCTTGGCGTGGTGCACCAGCTTGTAATCGGCCGCTCCCAACAGCGGGTGGCCTGCGTGCTGGCCCCAACGCGCGCGGTCAATCACGCCTTGCGGGTGTTCGATGCGCACGCCCACTGAGAACGGTTTGGCTTCCATTGCCACGGCATGACGGTGCAGCATGGTGAAGGTGTCACGCGCGCTGTGGCCCAGCGCCATCACCACGTGGCGTGCCGGTAGGGTGTAGGTCTCGTCGGTGGCCTGGTTGTGAATGCGTAGGGCTTGCAGTGCTCTGTGCGATGTCCCATCCCTTGCTGTGTTTTCATCAATCACATCGACCACGCGCTGCTCAAAGCGCACCTCACCCCCCAGGCGGATGATTTCTTCGCGCAGTCCTTCCACCACTTTGACAAGTTTGAAGGTGCCGATGTGCGGGTGGGCGGTGAACAAAATTTCCTCGGGCGCACCAAAGTTCACAAACTCCTGCATCACCTTGCGGCCCAAGTGGCGCGGGTCTTTGATTTGGCTGTACAGCTTGCCGTCCGAGAACGTGCCTGCACCGCCTTCGCCGAACTGCACGTTGCTCTCGGTGTTCAATATTTTTTTGCGCCACAGGCCCCAGGTGTCTTTGGTGCGTTGACGCACGGTGGTACCGCGCTCGAGCACGATGGGCTTGAACCCCATCTGTGCCAACACCAACGCCGCAAACATACCGCAGGGCCCGAAGCCCACCACTACGGGACGTTCGCCGTCATGCACGCCCCAGTCACTAGGCGCATGGGTTGGCGCCTGCCACGCCATGTCGGGCGTGGCTTGGATGTGAGAGTTCTTTGCATGCTTGGCCAGCAACACCGCTTCTTGCGACGCGTCCACCAAAGCGAGGTCGACGATGTAGACCACCAACAAGTTTTGTTTGCGCGCGTCAAAGCTGCGTTTGAACACTTCCAGCGTGGCAATGGCCGCAGGCGAAATACCCAAGGCTTCTGCCGCTAAGACGCGCAAGGCATCGAGGGGATGCGGGGGAAGTTGGCGGTCTGCCTCGGTTTCGGCAGGGGCATCGGCTGCACGTCGTTCTTCAACAGGGACGGCAGAGAGCGGCAGTTTGAGTTCGGAGAGTCGAATCATGACGAAAGGCCCGTGGTGATCGGGCAAAGCATGTTTGAGTGCGCTGATTATCCGCCGATAATCACGCCGTGAAGCTCGCTAGGCCGTCGCTGGTGCAATCTGGGAAACCAGGCATTGGAGGAACGTCCGGACTGCGTAGAACAGCGTAAGAGGTAACACCTCTCCACCGTGAGGTGAGGATCAGAGCAACAGAGACGAGCCGATTCAGTTCGGGTGAAACGGGCAATCTCTACGCGCAGCAATACCAAGTAGGCCAACGTTGAGGCGGTTCGCTGAGTTGGCGGGTAGGTAGCACCGAGCCGAGTGGGTGACCCTCGGCCCAGATTAATGACGGTCACGCGCAGGGCAACCCGCGCGCACAGAATCCGGCGTATCGGCGAGCTTCACACTTTTCAAATCACCTTAGTGAGGTCATGCAATAGGCTGTGTCTGAATGCGCTCCACATGCGCCAACAGCGAGCGCATCGCCACGGGCCACAAGCGTGGAGGCACGTCGTCATAAGCCAGCTTGACCCAGTCGTCCATGCTGCCTTCGGGGTGCCGTTGCATGACCCCCAAAATTTTGGCTTCGCGTTTCAGGCGGTGCGCTTTGAGGTGTTGAATGCAGGCGCGTGCGTCGTGCGGCGCGTCCCACAGGTTGCCCAGCACGTGGCCATGGGCGGGCAGGATGAACTCAATGCGGTCTTGTTCGCAGGCGGCCAACAACTTGTCGAGTGAGTTCAAGTAGTCATTCATGTTGCCGTCTGGCGGGTCAATCACGGTGGTGCTGCCGTTGAGCACGTGGTCTCCACTCAGCAGCAGCCCGTCTTCTTCCAGCACCAAGCACAGGTGGTTGGCTGCGTGGCCGGGGGTGTGCACCACGCGCAAGGTGTGGGTGCTGCCGTTGCCTTGCAGCACCAAGCGTTCGCCATCGATCAACTCACGGTCGGGTGTGAAAGCGCTGGCCGCACGCGCTGTGGGCTGTGAGGCCAAGCCCAAGATAGGGGGCTTGTGGCCATGTTGTGCGCACAAGGCTTGCAAGGGGGCTGCGCCGGGTGAGTGGTCGTGGTGCGAGTGGGTGCAGACGATGTAGCGAATGTTGCTGCCTGCCGCGCGCCACAGACGGTCGATGTGCTCAAGGTCGGCCGGGCCGGGGTCGACGGCAGCGTAGCCCGTGTCTGGGTCCCCAATCAAATAACTGTTGGTGCCGGGGCCCGTCATCACGCCGGGGTTGGGCGCGGTGAGGCGTTGCACGTTTTTCAACAGCAGCACGGCTTGGTCGGTCACCCAGTCGAGGTGGTGCAACATTTGCCCATCGGGGCAGGTGAGGGCGAGTTCACCAAACGGTTCTTCGTGCTCCATGTAGCGCGCTTCTTTGCCGCCCAGCCAACCTGCACGTGGGCAGCTGGTGAACCAGGGGTGTTCGCTGTCGCAATCAGCCAGCACCTGGTCTACCGATGAGTAGCGCTGCAAGCGTTCGAGCGTTTTGATGGTGGGAAAGATGATGAAAAAGTTGCCTTCGGCATGGCGTTGCAACGCATCTGCTGGGCGCACCCACACGGGTTCGAACTGTTCTTTTTCATCGGCCACCGGCGTTTGCGCGTCGGGCATGCGTGCGACCAAAAAAGGCACATCAAACCGTCGTGGCAAATCGCGGTCGGTGATCCAGTGGGCCAACACAAACACCTCATCGGCGGCCAGGGTCAATCCGCGCGCGGCGCATTGTGTGGCAAAGGCTTCGGCGGGTGCTTTGCGGTCCAGCGCCGCGATGTCGTCGGCACTGGCCATTTGGCCGTTGGGGTGCCGCGCCAACAAGATGCCGAGTTCTTCAAAACTTTCGCGAATGGCGGCAATCGCTGGGGTGAGATGTGTGTCGCTTTGTGTGGCACGGCGTTTGGCGTGGGCATGGGCGGCCACATCGGCGGCGTCAATGCCGCCGCCAGGGAACACATAGGCGCCGGGCGCAAAGCTGGCCGTCATGGCCCGGCGGGTCATCAACACCTCCAGACCTTGTGTGCCGTCGCGCAGCAACAGCACGGTGGCGGCAGACAACAACCGTGTGGGAGTGTGGGGTGGGTGGAGGAGTTGGGTAGAGCGAACCATGGACGCATTATGAAGAGTTGTGCATGTCAGCGCGTTTTACTCGTATTAACCCTTGCGTAAAAGCCACAGCATGTGCGAGGTGCGGTCGAGAAACAATTTCGCCTAAGACAAAAACCAAGGAGTTACCCACCATGAAACGTCGCGTTTTCTCATCCGCATTGGGCTTTGTGTTCTCTATCTCGGTGCTGGCTGTGCCTCAGTTGGCCAGTGCCCAAGCGTGGCCTAGCAAGCAACCCATCAAGTTGGTGGCGGTGTTCCCACCAGGCGGATCGGTGGACCAAGTGGCGCGCATCATTGCGCAGCCTTTGCAGCAGCAGCTGGGCCAAACCGTGATCGTGGAAAACCGTGGTGGCGCTTCGGGCGTGATTGGCACGGCGGCCGTGGTGCAAGCCCCCGCCGATGGCTACACCTTTGCGGTGGTGTTTGACACCCACGGCGTCAACCCCAGCTTGAACCCCAACATGCCGTTTGACAGCAAGAAAGACCTGGTGCCTTTGGTGCTGGTCGGCACCTCACCCATGGTGTTGGCAACGCATGTGAACTCGGAATACAAAACCTTTGCTGACGTGGTCGCCGCAGCCAAAGCCAAAAAGAACGTGAGCTTTGGCTCGATTGGCAATGGCAGCTTGGGCCATCTGGCTATGGCCTTGCTTAGCAAAGATGCAAAAGTTGAATGGACGCACGTGCCCTACAAAGGCGGCGGCCCGCTGATGAGTGATGCGATTGCCGGCCACGTGCCGTTGTCAATTGGCACGGTGTTTCTCACCAAACCTCACATCGACAGTGGGCGTATGCGTCCCTTGGCGGTGACCACCACCAAGCGTGCGGCCGATTTGCCCAACGTGCCAACCGTGGCTGAAAACGGTTACCCCGGGTTTGATGCGCCAGCGTGGTGGGCTGTGTTGGCCTCGGCCAAAACGCCACCTGAGATCGTCAAG
>JBFYKC010000105.1:0-5218 GCA_041311135.1 Comamonadaceae bacterium
TGCAAGCCGCCAATGGTGCAGGCCTTGCAGCGCCGCAAATTGGTGTCGATTTGCAAGTGGTGGTGTTTGGCTCGGGTGAGGTCAACCCACGCTACCCCGATGCGCCGGTGGTGCCTTACACCGTGCTCATCAACCCCGTACTCAGCCCGATTGGGGATGAGGAAGAAGAGGGCTGGGAAGGGTGCTTGTCGGTGCCAGGGCTGCGGGGTGTGGTGCCGCGTTACAAACGTCTGCGTTATCAAGGTGTGGATGCACAAGGTCAGCCGATTGACCGAACGGTAGAAGGCTTTCATGCGCGGGTGGTGCAACACGAATGCGACCACTTGATGGGCGTGCTGTACCCCATGCGCGTGCGCGACTTTTCGCGCTTTGGCTACACCGATGTGTTGTTTCCGGGACTGAACGACGCGGACGACTAGGCTTGCAACGCAGCCAACAAATCGGTTTCGATTTCAAGCTGCGTTTTGTTTTGTTGCAGCACCGCACCGTCGATCAAGAAGGTGTCTTCCACGCGCTCACCCAAGGTGCTGATCTTGGCCAGCAGCAAGTTCACTTTGTGTTGGGCCAACACGCGCGCCACGCTGTAGAGCAAGCCCACGCGGTCGCTGGCCGAAATACTTAGCAGCCATTTCTGCGCACGCTCATCGGGCTGCAAGGTCACGCGAGGGGCAATGGGGAAGCTCTTGACGCGTCGTGATTGGCGGCCTTTGCCAACTGCAGGCAATGGTTTCGCCTCGGTGATGGCTTCGGTCAGACCGGTTTCCACCAAATTGATGAGGTCACGGTAGTGCTCTTCAAAGTGATCGCTGACAACTTGGAAGGTATCCAGCGCGTAACCATTGGTGGCGGTGTGCACCTTGGCGTCCCAGATGCTAAAACCCGCTTGGTCAAAGTAGCCGCAGATGCGCGCAAACAAATCGGGTTGGTCGGGGGAATACACCATGACCTGCAAGCCTTCACCCACGGGGGACAAACGCGCCCGTACGGTCACGCCCATGGGGGTGTCTTGCGATTTCGCGATCGAGAGGCTGCGCGACAACTGGCGCGTGTGCCACGCAATGTCCCCGGCATCGTGGCGCATGAAATAGCCCACATCCAAGGTTTCCCACAAGTCTTTGTGCGCTTCAAACGGCAGGGCGTAGAGCGCCAACATGGTCAGCGCTTCGCGCTTGCGGGCTTCCACCTCGGCATCCGCATCCGGCGCTCGGCCACCCAACACACGGGCGGTGTAACGGTACAAGTCTTCGAGCAGCTTGCCCTTCCAGGCGTTCCACACCTTGGGGCTGGTACCACGAATGTCGGCCACGGTCAGCAGGTACAGGGCTGTGAGGTTGCGTTCGTTGCCCACGCGTTTGGCAAAGGCTTGAATCACATCGGGGTCGCTCAGGTCTTGCTTTTGGGCGATGTGGCTCATCGTCAAATGTTCACCCACCAAGAATTCGATGAGCTTGGCATCTTCTTTGGCCAGTTTGTGGTCGCGTGCAAATTTGCGCACTTCACCACGACCCAATTGCGAATGGTCGCCGCCACGGCCTTTGGCAATGTCATGGAACAACGCGGCGGCAAACAAAATCCAAGGTTTGTCCCAACCTGCCGCCAGCTGCGAGCAAAACGGGTACTCGTGTGCATGCTCGGCCATGAAGAAGCGACGCACGTTGCGTAAGACCATCAAGATGTGTTGGTCCACGGTGTAGACGTGAAACAGGTCATGCTGCATTTGGCCCACGATGCGACGGAACGACCACAGGTAGCGGCCCAGCACCGAGGTTTGGTTCATCAAACGCACGGCATGCGTCACACCATTGGGGGCTTGCAAGATGCGCATGAACATCTCGCGGTTCACTGGGTCTGCGCGGAATTTGCCGTCCATCAAGGTGCGTGCGTTGTACAAGGCACGCAGCGTGCGCGCAGACAAACCGCTGATGCCCACCGTGTTTTCGTACAACCAGAAGGTTTCCAAAATCGCGTGCGGGTCATTCACATACACGTCATCACTGGTGACTTCGAGCATGCCCGCTTTGTCAGCGAAGCGTTCGTTGATGGGGTGCAACGTGTGGGTGTTGCCGTTCAAGCGCTCTTCGATGTTGAGCAACAGAATTTGGTTCAACTGGGTCACCGCTTTGGCGGCCCAGTAATAGCGCTTCATCAGCGCCTCACTGGCGGCGCGTGCGTTGAGCGTCCCGTCGTCTTCTACACCCAGACCTAAGCTTTGCGCCACGGTGTGTTGCAAGTCAAAGATCAAGCGATCTTCACGGCGTTTGGCCGCTAAGTGCAAGCGGGTGCGGATGAGCGCCAAGGTGTCTTCGTTGCGTTTGAGTTGTTTGACTTCAAAGTCCGTGGCCAAGCCTTTACGACCCAAGTTCTCCCAGCTGTTGCCCAGGCCCGCGGCTTTGGCTACCCACAGCACCACTTGCAAGTCGCGCATGCCACCGGGGGATTCTTTGCAATTGGGCTCTAAAGAGTAGGGCGTGTTTTCATACTTGGCGTGGCGTTGGCGCATCTCTGCGGTTTTGGCCACGAAAAAGGCTTTCGGATCGAGGGCTTGTGCGTAGTGCTTCTGGAAGGTTTTGAATAACTTCACACTGCCCACCAAAAAACGCGCTTCCAGCAACGAGCTTTGAATGGTGATGTCGCCTGAGGCTTCTTGCACGCATTCGGTCACGGTGCGAACGCTGGAGCCAATCTCGAGACCCGTGTCCCAGCAACTGCCGATGAACTTTTCAATCTGCGCTTTCAGTGCCTCGTCTTTTTCGGGCGATGTACCGTCTGGCATCAACAGCAAAACGTCAACGTCTGAGTAAGGGTACAACTCGCCGCGGCCATAGCCGCCTACGGCAACCAAGCACAAGCCTTGGTCAAAGCCTGCCGCCTCCCATAAGGTGCGTAAGGTGCCATCAGTCATGCCGCACAACTTGTGCAACAAAGTTTTCACGCTACGCGGTTTGGTGGAGGCGGACGCAGCCTGCAGCAGTGCAGCCTTGTCCTTTCTGTACAGGTTGGCCAAGGCGTTCATCGCAAGAGGTACTTAACAGCAGGTGGTGGTCACAAAGTCGGGCAGGGCGGGGCTGCCTGCAGAAAGGGTCAGCACCTCGTAGCCAGTGTCGGTCACGAGGATGGTGTGTTCCCATTGAGCGGACAACGAGTGGTCGCGCGTGACAATGGTCCATCCATCGCCCAACTCTTTGATGTCTTTTTTGCCCGCATTGATCATCGGTTCAATGGTGAAGGTCATGCCGGCTTGCAGCGTTTCGCCTGTGCCGGGCTTGCCGTAGTGCAGCACTTGCGGCTCTTCGTGGAACACTTGACCGATGCCGTGCCCACAAAACTCACGCACCACCGAGAAGCCGTGGCTTTCAGCAAAGCGTTGGATCGCAAAACCAATGTCACCCAAACGTGTGCCAGGCTTGACCTTGACGATGCCGTGCCACATCGCATCATAGGTCAGCTTGCACAAACGCTTGGCGGCAATCGAACCTTCGCCCACGATGAACATGCGGCTGGTGTCGCCATGCCAACCGTCTTTGATGACCGTGATGTCGATGTTGACGATGTCGCCTTTTTTCAGCGGTTTGTCGTTGGGAATGCCGTGGCACACCTGATGGTTGATCGAGGTGCAAATGGATTTGGGGTAAGGGTTGTTGCCCGACGGGTCGTAGTTCAGCGGGGCGGGGATGGCCTGTTGAACTTGGGTGATGTAGTCGTAGCAGAGCTTGTCCAGCTCGTTGGTGGTCACGCCAGGCACTACATGGGGCGTGAGGAAATCCAGCACTTCGGAGGCCAGCTTACCCGCAACGCGCATACCTTGTGCGCCTTGGGCGTCTTTGATGGAAATTGTCATGTTCTAGATTATCCCATTCGTGGCCAAACACCCATGGCAAGGGCAGATATTGTGTACAAACCAGCCTCGACGGACACGTAAAATTACCGCTTTGCCGACCAGCCCCAGTCAGCGGCCCGGCTTGATCCGATTTCCGTCTTTTTCTCAAGGCCATCCGTGTCTCTGCACATCAGCATTTTCGAAGGCGGTAACGCCCTCAGCGACTTCCGCGTTCAACAGCTTTTGCCCCGTTTGGCGGCCATTTCCCCGCAAATTCAAGGTCTCAGTGCCCGTTATGTGCATTTGGCTGCAACTGAAGTCGCATTGGAAGCCGCGCAACAACAAACTCTGACGGCCTTGCTGACCTACGGCGAACCTGCCCACGCCGTTCCTGCAGGGCCCTTGCTGGTGGTCACACCCCGTTTTGGCACGGTGTCTCCTTGGGCGTCGAAAGCAACTGACATTGCCCACAACTGCGGTTTGCAGCTCAAACGCATTGAGCGCATCACCGAGTTCCACATTCAACTCAAAGACGGCTTGCTCAGCAAAGCCACGCTTAGCCCTGAACAACTGGCCGCCGTGGCCGATGTGTTGCACGACCGCATGACCGAGTCGGTCATGCGCACACGCGACGAAGCGCTGGGTTTGTTCACCGAACTGCACCCCACACCGATGGAGCATGTGGACGTGATCCAAGGTGGTGAAGCGGCTTTGCAAGACGCCAACAAGCGCTGGGGCTTGGCTTTGGCGGATGACGAAATTGCGTATTTGGTGAACGCCTTCACCCAGCTCCAACGCAACCCCACCGATGTGGAGCTGATGATGTTCGCGCAAGCCAACAGCGAGCACTGCCGCCACAAGATTTTCAATGCCGAGTTCACCATCGACGGCGAAGCCCAATCGCACAGCCTGTTCGGCATGATTCGCCACACCGAAAAAACCAGTCCGCAATACACGGTGGTGGCTTATTCGGACAACGCCTCCATCATGGAAGGCCACAAAGTTCAACGTTTCTTGGCTACCAATAACGGCGTAGACCTGCCACGCTACGACGCAGTAGCCGCCACCAACCATGTGCTGATGAAGGTGGAAACCCACAACCATCCCACCGCGATTTCGCCTTACCCCGGCGCTTCTACCGGCAACGGCGGCGAGATTCGCGACGAGGGTGCCACGGGCCGTGGCTCCAAGCCCAAGGCGGGCATGTCGGGCTTCACCGTGTCGAAGCTGTGGGACAGCCCCAATGTCAAAAGTGTGGGTCGCCCTTCACACATGGCGAGCCCTTTGCAAATCATGACGGAAGGCCCCTTGGGCGGCGCGGCGTTCAACAACGAGTTTGGGCGGCCCAACCTGTTGGGCTATTTCCGCGAGTACGAACAACAAGTGGCGGGTGTCACCCGT
>JBFYKC010000087.1:0-14698 GCA_041311135.1 Comamonadaceae bacterium
TGCGCATCCCTAAAGACGGCGAGCGCTACTTTGCACTGACCAAGCTCGACAAAGTCAACGACGACCTGCCTGAGAACAACAAACACAAGGTCATGTTCGAGAACTTGACCCCGCTGTTCCCCCGCGAACAGATGAAGTTGGAACGCGACATCAAAGGTGAAGAAAACATCACCGGCCGCATCATCGACATCATTGCGCCCATCGGCAAAGGCCAGCGCGCCTTGGTCGTCGCACCACCCAAGAGCGGCAAGACAGTGATGATGCAGCACATTGCCCACGCGATTTCAGCCAATTACCCCGACGCCCACATGATGGTGTTGCTGGTCGACGAACGCCCCGAAGAAGTGACCGAAATGCAGCGCTCGGTGAAAGCCGAAGTGATTGCCTCGACCTTCGACGAACCCGCCGCACGCCATGTGCACGTAGCTGAAATGGTGATTGAACGCGCCAAGCGTTTGGTGGAGCTGAAAAAAGATGTGGTCATCTTGCTCGACTCCATCACCCGCCTCGCCCGCGCTTACAACAACGTGGTGCCCTCATCGGGCAAAGTGTTGTCAGGTGGTGTGGACTCCAACGCCTTGCAACGCCCCAAGCGTTTCTTTGGTGCGGCACGCAAAGTAGAAGAAGGCGGCTCCCTCACCATCATCGCTACTGCGTTGGTCGACACCGGTAGCCGCATGGACGAAGTGATCTTTGAAGAATTCAAAGGCACGGGCAACTGTGAAATTCACCTCGACCGCCGCTTGTACGAAAAGCGTGTATTCCCTGCCATTCAGCTCAACCGCAGCGGCACACGCCGCGAGGAAATGTTGCTGCCCCCCGAGATCTTGCAAAAGACCCGCATCTTGCGTCAGTTCATGTACAACATGGACGAAATCGAATCCATGGAAATGGTTTTGAAGAGCATGAAGGCGACCAAGTCGAACGTTGAGTTCTTCGACATGATGCGCCGCGGCGGCTAAGACGATTAGTTCGGGACCAAAAACTCCCGACTGATGCTGGCGCCAATCTCATTCACGCGGTCCAAGAACTGCGTGAGGTAGGCATGCAGACCGTTGGCCAAAATTTCTTCAATGCGGCCAAACTCCATCTCAGCACACAGCTTGCCCGCACGACGGTAGCTATCAAGCGACCGGTCATCCGACACCATGGCAATGTTGCTGACCACCTCGTTCAAACACGCATGCAATGAACGTGGCATATCGGCACGCAAGATGAGTAACTCGGCCACGCGTTCGGGCTGAATCACATCGCGGTAGACCTTGCGGTAAATCTCAAAGCCTGAGACGCTTCGCAAAATCGCACTCCAGTGGTAGAAGTCGTATTGCTGCGACTTCTCACTGCCATCGGCAAACAAGTCGCCATGCACCGCATGAAATTTCACATCCACCAAACGCGCCGTGTTGTCGGCCCGCTCTAAGAACGTTCCCAAGCGCATGAAGTGCAAGGCTTCGTCCATCAACATGGTGCCGACCGTCACCCCGCGCGAGAGGTGTGAGCGGAACTTGACCCATTCAAAAAATGCTCCCGGATCGCTCTCGAGCAAACCACTCTTCAAAAGACGGTTCAGTTCAAGCCAAGTTTGATTTTGGGTTTCCCACACTTCTGTAGTCAAGCTGCCACGTACCGCACGGGCGTTTTCACGCGCGGCGCGCAAGCACGAAATGATGGACGATGGATTGCTCTCATCCTTCACCATAAACTCCATCACACGTTGTGGGGCTATGTCCCCGTGACGGGCTTGGTAGGCCGGTAACAACTCGCTGATAGACAGCAAGCCCTCCCACCCCAGCAACGCAACTTCCGCAGACTGAGGCAGCAACGAGGTTTGGTAGTTCACGTCCAGCAGACGCGCGGTGTTTTCTGCCCGTTCGGTGTAGCGGGACATCCAAAATAAATGGTCAGCAGTACGGCTCAGCATTGTTAAACCTCGAGAATCCATGTGTCTTTGGTGCCGCCGCCTTGGCTGCTGTTCACCACGAGTGAGCCTTCTTTCAACGCCACGCGGGTCAATCCGCCAGGCACCATTTGCACGCTCTTGCCACTCAACACAAAGGGCCGTAAATCAATGTGGCGCGGCGCAATGCCGCTTTCCACATACGTGGGGCAGCTCGACAAACTCAAGGTCGGCTGCGAGATGTAGCCATCGGGCTTGGCAATCAGCACCTGGCGAAACTCTTCAATCTCGGCCTTGCTGGCCGCAGGGCCGACCAACATGCCATAGCCACCCGCACCGTGCACCTCTTTCACCACCAGCTCGTTCAAGTGCGCCAATGTGTAATCGAGGTCTTCTTTCTTGCGGCATTGGAACGTGGGCACATTGTTGAGGATGGGCTTCTCGCCCAAGTAAAACTCGATCATCTGTGGCACGTAGGGATAGATCGATTTGTCATCGGCAATGCCCGTGCCCACCGCGTTACAAATGCTGACATGGCCCGCGCGGTAAGCATCCATCAAACCAGCACATCCCAATGTGGAGCTCGGACGAAAGACCTTGGGATCTAAGAAGTCGTCGTCCACGCGGCGGTAAATCACATCCACGCGTTTGGGGCCGCGCGTGGTGCGCATGTAGACGAAGCTATCTTTCACAAACAAGTCCTGACCTTCCACCAACTCCACCCCCATTTGTTGCGCCAAGAAAGCGTGCTCAAAATAGGCGCTGTTGTACATGCCGGGGGTCAATACCACCACCGTGGGGTTGTCGGTAGTCGAAGGACCACTGGCCCGAAGTGTCTCCAACAACAAATCGGGGTAGTGCGCAACGGGCGCGACGCGGTGTTGGCTGAACAACTCAGGGAACAAGCGCATCATCATCTTGCGGTCTTCGAGCATGTAGCTCACGCCACTGGGTACGCGCAAGTTGTCTTCGAGCACGTAGTACTCGCCCTCGCCTTGGGCGTTTGGCGCACGCACGATGTCAATGCCGCTGATGTTGGAATACACGCCATTGGGCACATTCACACCCATCATCTCTGGACGAAACTGGGCGTTGTTCATCACCTGCTCACGCGGGATGATGCCGGCCTTCAAAATTTCCTGATCATGGTAAACATCGTGAATGAAGCGGTTCAACGCATTCACGCGTTGCGACAAGCCCTTTTGCATGTCACGCCATTCGTGGGCAGGAATAATGCGAGGAATCAGATCAAAAGGAATCAAACGTTCGGTGCCCGAACCGTCTTCGTCCTTGTCGCCATACACCGCAAAGGTGATGCCGACACGGCGAAAAATCATTTCGGCTTCCTCTCGCCGGTCACACATGGTTTGAGGATCTTGGCGATTCAACCAATCCAAGTAGTTCCGGTAGTGGGGGCGCACCGCGCTGTCGATCATCGGCAACTGGGCGAACATTTCATCAAACTTGTGCATCTTGGGAACTCCTGACACCTCTTACGCAAGTTGGATGCCAGCTCTTAGATTACGTGTTGCCAATAGCGTTGTCTTTGATTTCGCTCACATTGCACCAAATTGGGCTTATCGCTGCGCCACAGCGATGCACCACAACGGGGTGACTGCACCACTTGAACACCCAACGCGTCATAACGCGCCATCACCTCGGGACGTGGATGGCCAAAGCGGTTGCGATACCCCGCTTGCACAACAGCCACCAGCGGTTGTACAGCCTCTAAAAACCCAACTGTCGAAGAGGTGGCACTGCCGTGATGCGGCACCAGTAACCACTGTGCGCGCAACCCTTGCTCGCCTCCCTCGTTGCGCACCAGCGCCAACTCTTGAGCCGCTTCAATGTCCCCCACCAACAGTGCAGAGACACCTTGGCTGTCGGTCGCGCGCAGCACGCAGCTGAGGGCGTTGGGTTTGAGCTTGCGCTCGTAATCGACCGCATGGGGGTGCAACACCTCAAACTGCACGCCATCCCATTGCCAGGCTTGCCCACGTTCGCAACGCTGCATGGCGCGCCCTTGCTGCAAGACATGGTCTGGCGAAATCGACGTCCACACATCGGCCTGCGGCTGCATCGCCATCACCGCCGGAGCACCCCCACTGTGATCGCTGTCCTGGTGACTGATGACAATCAGGTCTAGGCGCTCACCCCACGCCCGCAGCAACGGCACCAGTACGCGCTGCCCGGCATCGGTCTCGGCCGAATAGCGCGGACCGGTGTCGTACAACACGCTGTGTGTGGCTGTGCGCAACACGACAGCATGCCCCTGCCCCATATCGGCAGCGAGCAATTCAAACGTGCCGATTGCAGGACGCGGCATTTGCCAACTGAGCGCGGGCAACACCAACACCACACCAAACATGCGCATCCACGCGGGCACACGCAAGGCCCACATCCCCATGCCCAGCAGTGCCGCCGCACCTGCCCACCAGGGCGCTGCAGGTGCCGACCACTGTGCCCACGACACACCCGCACACAACTTGAGTAACCACACCAGCCCGTGCAATGCCTCAGCGGCGACGCCCCATGCAAGCGGCAACCCCGACCCTAGCAAACACAGTGGCGTGATCACTATGGTCACCCACGGCACCGCCAGCAAATTGGCAAACAAACCCACCACAGACACTTGATGAAACAGCAGCACAGTCAGCGGCGCCAAACACACGCTCATCAACCACTGCTCTCGCCACATACGACGCGCCATGCCCCATGCAGACACAGCCACACGCTTCGGCGCTGTGATGCTGGTCGATACGTTCACCGCATCCGGTACGACGTCTCTCTGTGAACCAGACGCAAACAACACCCCCACCGCCACAAAGCTCAACCAAAATCCAGCTTGCATCAAGGCCCAGGGATCGAGCGCCAGCACCACTGCACACACCATCAGCCACACCTGATGCCATGGCCACTGCGCCCCTCGCCAGCGTATGCACGTCACCACTGCCAACATCCACACCGTACGTTGCGCCGGCACGCCCCACCCTGTGAACACGGCGTACGCCAAAGCCACCATCAGCCCACACAGGCTGGCCGCCCAAGGTGCGGGCAGCCACAAACTCCAAGGACGTCTGGGCGACCACACATCACTGCGTCGCCACAATGCGCCCACACAGCACGCCACCAGCCAAGCAAGTCCCGTGATGTGCAAGCCTGATATCGACATGAGGTGCGCCACACCGGTGGCACGAAACACATCCCAATCCGCGCGCTCAATGGCCGCTTGGTCACCCACCAGCAAGGCCGCAACGATGCCCGCCATGGCTCGGTCCGACACCTGCAGGTCGATCGCAGCGCGCGTGGTTTGACGTAGGCGCTCAATCGGATGTGCGTAGGTGGTGCCCAGCCACTGGGGGGCCAGGTCTTTCGCGCCGTAGCGCACATAGCCGGTAGCTTGCAAGCCCTGCTCCCACAGCCACAGCTCGTAGTCAAACCCATGAGGATTGATGTGACCATGCGGCGCTTTGAGTCGAACTGACAACTGCCAACGATCGCCGGGCACTAGGTTTTGGGGGGGCAACTCAAGCTTATCCGCACGGGCGTCTTGGCGATTGCCATACCACCCCAACAGCACCTGCGATGGCAATTGCACCTGTTGACCACGGGCGTCACGTGCCGACTCCAGCGCGAACCTAAAACGCAAACTGTCATCCATGCGTTGCGGCAAATTGACGACCACCCCCACCACGTGCAAGGTTTGCCCCTCCAAGGCGGGGTTCAGCGCGGTGCTCAAGTAGCTGCTGGCTCTGAGTCCTGTTTGCGCAAAGGCCAGCAATGCCGCCAACACGAACCCTATTACAGGTTTCGAATTGAAATGGATCGAGCCTTGCAATCGCCTGCCTGCCCAAGCCATCAAACACCCAGCCACCACCAAGCCCACATACCCGGGCACTGGCCACAACGTGGGCTGCTGCAATTGCAGCGCTGTGCCGACCAACCAGCCCACTGCCACAGAAGTGATGAATGAAACCATGGGCTGGATCGTCGACGCCAGCGCTTAGGCCTGGGGCAACGTGCGCTCACAAGTTAAAAAGCCGCGACCATCACTGGCGCGGCTTTCGCTCGGAAATGAGAAGAGGCTTAGCTGGCAGCGCCCTTGGCACCACAGACTTCTTTTTTCAGCGCGGCCATGTAGGTGTTGGGGCGAATGGGGTATTCGCGTGGACGCCACTCTTGCACGTCGTCTGCAGCCACCTCTTTGCCTTTGCCCATTTGTTTGTCAAAGTAGCTCACCGACAAACGCACCACCATGTCGGTCTTGCAGTACATGCGCACCCGCATCATCATGGACTTGTAGTTCTCGCCACTGGGGGTCTTATCTGCTTTGGGCAAATCCGTCAACACCCAAGCGTAGCGGGACACATGCACGGGCATCACCGCCTCTTTGTCAAAGTAATAAGCGGCCTCATCTTCTTTGACCAACTCGCTCCACTCGGCCGACGCAGGCGTCGCCCAGACCATGAGGCTGGCAAGCACGAAAGCAACAAAGGGAAAACGGTGTGAACGCATGGGATCAATTCAAAGTCAGAACTAGCTTGTGCACAGAATCGGCGGCGACTGCCAAAACTTGAGCCCCTCATTGAGCTTCTGCCACCTTTTGGCATTTGTGTGCACCGCTTTGGCGCACTAGGCATGGCGCGTGTTTTGCTAGACCTCAGCATGTCTATCCATGCCGCCCTCCACCACGTCACCCAATACAGCTACGACCGTTTGGTTGAGTTAGGCCCTCAGGTCATCCGTCTGCGCCCTGCCCCTCACTGCCGCAGCAACGTGATTTCGTATTCGCTCAAAGTTGAGCCCGGCCACTTCATCAACTGGCAGCAAGACCCTTTTGCCAACTACCAAGCCCGCTTGGTTTTCCCCGAAAAAACCCGTGAGTTCAAAGTCACCGTGGATTTGGTGGTTGAAATGGCGGTCTACAACCCCTTCGACTTTTTCTTGGAGCCCAGCGCCGAAAAATTCCCGTTCGCCTACGGCGTCACCTCCGCGCTGGAACTGGCACCCTACTTGGTGACCAACCGCCTCACGCCTAACTTCAAGCACTACCTGAAGTCCATCGACTTCAAAGCCTTGAAGCGGGAGCCCATTCGCACCATCGACTTTTTGGTGCAACTCAACCAACGTTTGCACCAAGACATTGGTTACACCATCCGCATGGAACCCGGCGTGCAAACACCTGAAGAAACGCTCACTCTGCGCAGTGGCTCATGCCGCGACAGTGCATGGTTGTTGGTCAACCTGTTGCGCCATTGCGGCTTGGCCGCGCGCTTCACATCGGGCTACCTGATTCAGCTCGCGCCCGACGTCAAATCGCTCGACGGCCCCAGCGGCACCGAGGTTGACTTCACCGACTTGCATGCCTGGTGTGAGGTGTATCTGCCAGGCGCCGGCTGGATTGGTTTGGACCCCACCTCGGGGCTGCTCGCAGGCGAAGGCCATATTCCCCTGGCCTGTACGCCACAGCCCTCCAGCGCCGCACCGATTGAAGGCTTGGTTGACGAAGCCGAAGTCGAATTCGGCCATGAGATGAAAGTTACCCGCGTGCTCGAGTCCCCACGCGTGACCAAGCCCTACACCGAAGACCAGTGGATGGAGGTATTGGCCTTGGGCGACGAGGTCGACCGCCGTCTCCTAGAAGGCGATGTGCGCTTGACCATGGGCGGGGAGCCCACCTTCGTGGCAGTGAACGACAGAGACGCACCAGAATGGAACACAGACGCCCTCGGCCCCACCAAACGCGGCTTCGCCACCGAGCTGGTGCACAAACTGCGTGCCGAGTATGGCGATGGCGGCTTTCTGCATTTCGGCCAAGGCAAGTGGTACCCCGGCGAGCAACTGCCCCGCTGGGCTCTGGGCATTTATTGGCGCACCGATGGACAACCGTGCTGGCATAACCCCGACTTGTTCGCGGACGAACGCATCCCCAGCCACTACACCACCGAAGACGCCCAACGCTTCACACAAACCTTGGCCCGCAAACTCGGGGTCGATGGTCAGTACATCACCCCGGGCTATGAAGACACCTGGTACTACCTCTGGCGTGAACGCCGCTTGCCCATCAACGTTGACCCTTTCGACGCCAAGCTCGACGACGAGATGGAGCGCGTCCGTTTGCGTCGCGTGTTTCAACAAGGTTTGGACAAAACCGTTGGTTACGTCTTGCCCCTGAAACCCCAAGAGTTTGGCAATGGCCCGCGTTGGACTACCGGGCCTTGGTTTTTCCGTGATGAGCGCATGTATCTGATCCCAGGTGACTCCCCAATGGGCTATCGCTTACCTTTGGACTCACTACCTTGGGTCAGCCAAGCCGACTACCCCTACGCGATTGAACAAGACCACTTTGCCCACCGCAAGCCGCTGCCCCATGCAGCGGCGCTGAAAGCGCAGTACGCATCACATGCACGCCACACCCACTTCAACCCGCACGTGCAAGGCGGCGGATTTGCAGAAGGCGGAACCGTCAGCTTGCAAGGTGGGTTTGAAGATGGCATTCCTGAAGTGGGCCACGCGGTGCCGGACAAGCACCAATCCGCTCACTGGGTCACACGCACGGCCATGTGCGTGGAGGTTCGCGACCCTTCGCGTTCCAACGGCCCTGCCGTGGAGTTGAAAACACTCGATCAGCCCCAAGGCATGATCTATGTGTTCATGCCACCACTGGGACACTTGGAAGACTACCTCGACTTGCTGAGCGCCGTCGAAGCCACGGCGGAAGAGCTCGGGGTTCACATTGTGTTGGAAGGCTACCCACCGCCTCGCGATGCACGCCTCAAAGTGTTGCAAGTCACGCCTGATCCCGGCGTAATTGAAGTCAACATCCACCCCGCCCACAACTGGCTGGAGTTGGTCGACCACACCGAGTTCTTGTACCAATCGGCGTTTGAGTCGCGCTTGTCAGCTGAAAAGTTCATGACCGATGGGCGTCACACCGGCACGGGCGGCGGCAACCACATCGTCATGGGCGGTGCCACACCTGCCGACAGCCCGTTCTTGCGCAAGCCTGAGTTGTTGGCGTCACTGATTTTGTATTGGCACAACCACCCCTCGTTGAGCTACTTGTTCAGCGGCATGTTCATTGGCCCTACCAGTCAAGCACCGCGTGTGGATGAAGCCCGCAATGACCAAATTTATGAGCTCGAAATTGCGCTCGCTGAAATCAACCGCAACCGCCGCATCTACGGGGCCGACATGCCGCCTTGGTTGGTCGATCGCACGCTGCGCAACATCTTGATTGACGTGACGGGCAACACCCACCGCAGCGAGTTTTGCATCGACAAGCTGTACTCGCCCGACTCGTCCACCGGACGTTTGGGCTTGCTCGAACTGCGCGCCTTCGAGATGCCCCCGCACGCCCGCATGAGTGTGGTGCAGCAGTTGTTGCTACGCGCCTTGGTGGCACGCTTTTGGGAACAGCCTTACCAGGCGCCCGCCACGCGCTGGGGCACTGAGCTGCACGACCGCTTTTTGCTGCCGCATTTTGTCAAAGCCGACTTCGACGATGTGCTCACCGAGTTGGGCGATTGCGGCTTTCAGTTCGACCCCGCCTGGTTTGCACCGCACTTTGAATTTCGCTTCCCCCGGGTAGGCGATTTACAAGTCTTGGGCATCAACCTCACGCTGCGCAACGCGTTGGAACCCTGGCACGTCATGGGCGAAGAAGGTTCTAGCGGTGGCACCGTGCGCTATGTCGACTCGTCGCTCGAACGCATCGAAGTGCACGTGACAGGCTTGAATCCCAGCCGCCACACCCTCACCGTCAATGGCAACCCCTTGCCCTTGCAACCCACCGGCACCGTGGGCGAATACGTGGCCGGCGTGCGCTACCGCGCATGGGCGCCTACATCGGCCTTGCACCCCACGATCGGCGTACACGTGCCCCTGACCTTTGACATCGTAGACACCTGGATGAAACGTTCGGTTGGCGGTTGTCAGTACCACGTGGCGCACCCTGGTGGCCGCAACTACGACAGCTTCCCCGTCAACGCGTATGAAGCTGAAAGCCGTCGCTTGGCCCGTTTCTTCCCGCTCGGACACACCCCTGGAAAATTGGAGGTACCGCAAGCCACCGTGGGTGTACCTGCCAGCAAAGAGTTTCCTTTCACACTCGACTTGCGACGGGCCTAAACCCATGCAACCGAGCGTCAGCGGTGAGACAATGCGGCCACTGTGTCCAAGCCAAGTTCTCCCTCTGTTGCGTCTGTTGCTTCACCCCGTCTGGTGGATGCGGTGAAGTCCTTGGTGCACCCCGCTGACGACGGGCACTTTGACGAACTGCAAGGCACGCGCTCGGGTGTAACCGAAAAACTGGCATCGCCTTGGCACACCTTCTTCGACCAGTTGGGCCACATGGGCTTGGACGACTTGGACCGCCGCACCCAAACCCTAGCGCGCCAAGTGCGCGACAACGGCATCACCTATAACGTCTATGCCAGCCAAGGTGGGCCGCAGCGACCTTGGGCGTTAGACCTTTTCCCACTCATCCTGACCCCCGAGAGTTGGCGCCAAATCGAAGTGGGGGTGCAACAACGCGCCCGCTTGTTAGAGCGCGTCATGGCTGATGTCTATGGCCCACAACAACTGATTCGTGAGGCCATGATTCCACCCGCCCTGGTGCAAGGTCACCCCGGCTATGTACGCGCCATGCACGGTGTGACACCCGTCGGCGGCACGCATTTGCATATCACCGCATTCGATTTGGCCCGAGGACCCAATGGTCAATGGGCCCTGGTGTCCCAACGCACGCAAGCGCCTTCGGGCTTGGGCTACTTGTTGGAAAACCGTTTGCTTATCTCGCGCCAGTTCCCACAAGCGTTCGAGACCATGCACATCCAGCGCTTGGCTTCTACCTACCGCGTCTGGGTGGAATCGCTCAAGGCACACAGCCCTGCCGGCACGCAGGCGCACGTGGCCTTGCTCACACCTGGACCGTACAACGAAACCTATTTCGAGCACGCGTACTTAGCGCGCTACTTGGGACTGACTTTGGTGGAAGGCAGCGACTTGACAGTGCGCGACGAGCGCTTGTACCTGCGCACCTTGCGGGGGCTCGAGCCCGTGCATGTGTTACTCAAACGTTTAGACGATGAGTTTTTAGACCCTTTGGAGTTACGCTCAGACTCCACCTTGGGCATTCCCGGTTTGCTGCAAGCGGTGCGGGCTGGTCATGTGGTAGTGGCCAACACGCCCGGCTCCGCATTTTTAGAGTCCCCCGCATTGCTGGGCTTCTTGCCTGCTTTGAGCGAAAAGCTGCTTGGTGAGACCCTGCAGTTGCCAGCCCTCGACACCTGGTGGTGCGGCGAACGTGCGGCCCTGACCTCTGTACTGCCACAGCTCGCACACATGGTCATCAAACCCACCTACCCCGGCGCTACCAGCCATGGCAGTTTTGAGGCCACTTTAGGGCGTTCGCTCAGCCAATCTCAACGGGACGAATGGGTGGGGCGCATCACCCGCCAGCCCGACCGTTACAGCTTGCAGGCCTACACCCCTTTGTCGCAAATGCCCACTTGGAAAAACACGTCCGAAGGCGTGGTGCAACGCTCGGTCATGTTGCGGGTGTTTGCACTGCGTGATGGCGCCGATTCATGGCGCGTGTTACCCGGTGGTTTGGCACGCATTGCAGCGCCAAATGCAGAAATTGCATCCATGCAACGCGGTGGCAGCAGTGCCGATGTATGGGTACAAACCGAGGCCGATGTGGACCGAACCAGCTTGCTGACCAAGCACAGTGTCAAGGGGGCGTTCCAACATCGCCAACGCATGGTCACCAGCCGTGCAGCTGAAAACTTGTACTGGTTGGGGCGCTACACCGAGCGCAGTGAAAACATGGTGCGCTTGGTGCGCTTGTGCATTGAAGCCTTGAACGGAGAAGACTCCGCATCTCGCAGCTTGTGGACTTGGCTGCAACAACTCACACAACGCCAAGGCTTGGTGCCCGCTGGCGTGCCATCAGCACACAACGCCCACGACGAAAAAGTCACCTCCACGCTCAACATGGGCGCGCGTCGTCGCGTGTTTGAACGTACCCTCATTGCGTGCCTCGACCAAGACGATCACACCACCAGCGTTGGTTTTAATTTGCGAGCCTTGCATCAGGCGGCCTCGTCGTTGCGCGAGCGTTTGTCGCCCGAACACTGGAACGCAATCGTGCATTGCGTGAACCAGTTCAGTGCCGACTGCGCGCACGCAGGCGCCCACAGCGAATTCTCAGCCGTGCAAGCCATGCAAGCACTGGACGCGGCCAGCTCGGCGTTGGCGGCCATCACCGGGGCACAAACCGACCGCATGACCCGTGACGATGGCTGGCAGTTGTTGAGCATTGGTCGTCACGTAGAGCGCTTGGGTTTTTTGTCCTCCGCCTTGGACCTTGCTGTGGAAGTCGGTGCTTTTGAAAACCTTCAGGCTGAAACGGCTGCCACAGACGACAACAGCTCACACCATACAGCCTTGTTGGCATTGTTTGATAGCACCATCACCTTTCAAGCGCAGTACCAGCAAAGCCGCGAGTTAGCACCTTTGATCGAACTCTTGGTGCAAGACAACGACAACCCGCGTTCTTTAGCCTGGGTCGCGCGCACGCTGCGTGGCCGACTGTCCAAGCTGGCCGATACCCCCATGGGTAAGCCCGATGCCTTAGCCCGCTTGGTGCCAGAGCTACAAAACACGGATTTGGCTGAACTGTGTGAAGCGAATGCTGCGGGTCACCACCCCCAACTGCGCGCCTGCTTGACCGCCTGCATGCAAGCCGCGTGGCAGGTATCAGATGCCATCACAGCACGTTACTTCAGCCATACCGATCACGCGGGCAGCGTGGGGGCTTGAGCATGTTGCTGCACATCACCCACACCACCACGTACGAGTATGTGCCTCAGGTCAACACGGCCCAGCACATGGCGCACTTGTTGCCGCGCGAAGGTGTGGCGCAAACCGTTCAGAAGGCCGAGTTACACATCAGCCCCACACCCGTGGCTACCAGCACCCAAGTGGATGTGTTTGGCAACAAACGTACTTTCTTTTCCTTGCCGGTCGCGCACGACACACTGAGCATCACAGCCAAGAGCGTGGTGGAAACGCACTTCATGCCCTACCCACCCGAGCAAGCGCTAGAAACGCCAGCTTGGGAAAAGGTACGCGAGCACTTTGTCTATCACTCCGGTGCTGCCTGGGACGCAGCCACTGAGTTTGTGTTCGCGTCACCCTACGTTCAGCTGCACTCAGACTTTGCTGAATATGCGCGCGCCAGCTTCACTGCAGGGCGACCTGTGCTCATAGCAGCGTGCGATTTGATGTCACGCATTCACCACGAATTCACTTATGAGACCGCCAGCACCGACATCAACACGCCTGCCCTAGAAGCCCTGAAGCATCGCAAAGGCGTGTGCCAAGACTTCGCCCACATCTTGATTGGTTGTTTACGCACGCAAGGCTTGGCGGCACGCTATGTCAGCGGTTACTTGGTGACCGAAGTGCCAGAGGGCGAAACTCGCTTGATTGGCAGCGATGCCTCGCATGCATGGGTGTCGGTCTACGTGCCTGACATTCAAGAGAACGGTACGCTCGCTACACACGGGCAATGGTTTGATTTAGACCCGACCAATGACCGCTGGGGATTGGAATCTCCAGGGATCGATTACGTCACCGTGGCCATGGGCCGCGACTATGCCGACGTGTCGCCCGTGCGCGGCGTGATTCACGGAGGTGCTAACCACACGCTGAAGGTAGGCGTCACGGTGCAACCCGCTTCGGAGTTGAAGCCCTCTTAAAATTCAGCGATTCAAACCAAAGGAATTCCTGATGAGCGTGTACGACAAACTCCAAGCCCTGAACATCAACTTGCCCCCCGTGGCTGTGCCTGCAGCGGCTTACGTGCCTTTTGTTCAAACAGGCAACTTGGTGTTTCTCAGTGGTCACATTGCCAAGCAAGACGGCAAACCTTGGGTCGGCCAACTGGGTAAGACCATGCAAACCACCGATGGTGCTGCTGCTGCACGAGCCGTGGCCATTGATTTGCTTGGCACCTTGCATGCCGCCGTGGGCGACTTGAACAAGGTCAAACGCATCGTCAAAGTGATGAGCTTGGTCAACTCCAGCCCCGACTACACCGAGCATCACTTGGTCACCAATGGTTGTAGCGAATTGATTGGCCAAGTGTTTGGTGACCAAGGCGCGCACGCACGCAGCGCCTTTGGCGTGGCCCAACTGCCCTTGGGCGCATGTGTGGAAATTGAGCTGATCGCCGAGTTGGCCTAACGGATCAAGTCGCGCGACGGGGCGCGTCGCGATCAGTCGTCGGTAAAGATGCTGGTCACGCCCTGCAACTGCTCGAGGGCCATGCCGCAGCCACGCGCCACGCACGTGAGTGGATCTTCGGCAATCAACACAGGCAGACCGGTTTCTTCCGAGATCAAACGGTCTAAGTCACGCAGCAACGCCCCACCCCCTGTCAACATGATGCCGCGCTCGGCAATGTCCGAGCTCAACTCTGGTGGGGTACGCTCCAAAGCGCTCTTCACGGTGGACACCAAGTTGTTGAGGGTGTCGGTCAGCGATTCCAAAATTTCTGTAGAGCTGATGGTGAAACTTTGTGGCACCCCTTGGCTCAGGTTGCGGCCGGTG
The DNA here is from genome assembly GCA_041311135.1 of Comamonadaceae bacterium. Classification (GTDB taxonomy): domain Bacteria; phylum Pseudomonadota; class Gammaproteobacteria; order Burkholderiales; family Burkholderiaceae_C; genus Limnohabitans. Next base: position 14,519 of record JBFYKC010000087.1, read on the forward strand.
ATTTCAAGCTCTTTGATTTCACCCGTGGGAAATGCCGTGGCGATTTCTTTCTTGATGCGCTCTGCCGTTTGCTCACCAATCAACATACCAAAGTTACGACGGATGTAGTTGACGATGGCTTCGTCAAATTTGTCGCCGCCAATGCGCGCGCTGTTTTTATAAACCATGCCCCCCAAAGAC
>JBFYKC010000090.1:0-11896 GCA_041311135.1 Comamonadaceae bacterium
CTATAAGTAGTAATTAAGATTATATATTAGTTTATCATATAGTTCCTTTTGATTTAAATTTAAATCGAGCGGCGCAGTGCCAGCCTCTCTTTGTACGCAAAGTAGGCAGAGCTAGGGCAACTGACGAAGGGTACGGCAAACACCCCAAACCCTTGCTAGGGGCGTATCGGCGTTGGGTTTATTTTTTGGCGACCTTGGTGTCGCCTTTTCCTTTTTTAGCCGACCCTTTGCCGTCTTTGGCAGCCAGCTTGCTGCCTTTGGCATGCTTGCCACCTTTGGCAGCGGCTTTGCGTTTGGCTACGGCTTCGGGAGACAAATCAAGCTTGCCGTTGTCCGCCACTTGGGCCGTCACGTCACCCAGCATGTTGGCGGTGCGCGGCACGAGCAGGGCTGAGCCGGCTTTGATCAGCATGCGTGGTGGAATGTTGTTGATGGCGCGGAAGTCGGCCTCACTCATGTTCACGCGTTTGGCAGCATCAGTCACTTTCATGGTGCTGGGTGCGATCCACGCTGTCCAGCTGGCCATGCGGGCCAAGGTAGATGCTTCGTAGTTGCGCTGAAAGACTTCGGCGCTGTCCCACGGCAGCAAGATGTTGGGCGAGCCCGCTGCCAGCAAAACAGGGCGGTGCGCAGAAGGGTTCAGGGCCTTGAACAGGTCCAATGGCACTTCGGCCAGTTTGGCGGCCACGGTCACATCCATGTCGCGCGGCAGCGGCACGCTTTGGAAATAGGGGTGGTTGGGGATGCTGGGCAGCACCACGCTGTACATGGGTGGATTGCCCACAATGTTTTTCATGGCCTGGAGCTTGGGCACGTACATGCGTGTTTCCATCGGCATGTTCAAGTCGGCGTAGGTGGTGGGCAACCCGGCGCGTTTGTTGCGCGCAATGGCCTTGCCCACATTGCCTTCGCCCCAGTTGTAGGCGGCCAAGGCCAAGTGCCAATCACCAAACATTTTGTGCAGACGCTCCAGGTAGTCCAGTGCGGCTCGGGTGGAAGCTTGCACATCGCGGCGGTCGTCACGGAATACGTTTTGTTTCAAGTCAAAGCTTTTGCCGGTGGCGGGCATGAATTGCCACATGCCGCTGGCTCGCGCGCTGGAAACGGCTTGGGGGTTGAACGCGCTTTCAATGAAGGGTAGCAGCGCCAACTCGGTTGGCATCTTGCGCGCTTCTAACTCTTCGACGATGTGAAACAGGTATTTGCTGGAGCGTTCGCTCATGCGTTGCAGGTAGTCGGGCTTGCTGGCATACCACTGGGTGCGGTCGTTGACCAAGTCGCTTTCCAGATCGGGCATTTGATAGCCCTTGCGGATGCGTTCCCACAAATCGTTGGGCAAACTGAGTGTGGCAATGCCTTCGCGTTTCACGCTGCCTTTGGCAATGGGACTGAGACCGCCCCCTTGGGGTTGCTCAGGTAGGTTGGCGCAGCCCGTGAGCAGGGCCAGACTAAAGCTGAAAACGGTGAGCAAAAATCTCATTTGAAATCGTTCTTCCATTCGCGAAGGGCTGCAAACACAGCCACGTCGTCGTTTTGTTCGGTCGCTGAAAGTCCAGCATGGTGTGCCACGGCTTGTCGCACATCCGGGTGTCTTGCCCGCAAAAACGGGTTGATTTGCAATTCATTGCCCAGCTGGGCGGGCAAGGTGGGCTTGCCTTCGGCGCGCAGTTGTTGGCAGTGTGCCGTGTAGGCTTGCAACGCGGTGTTGCGGGGCTCGACTGCGCATGCGAATCGCAAGTTGGAGAGAGTGTACTCGTGGGCGCTGCACACCTGGGTGTCCGAGGGCAGGGCGGCCAAGCGGTCTATCGATGCCAGCATTTGGGCTGGTGTGCCTTCAAAAATTCGACCGCAACCGCCGGAGAACAAGGTGTCGCCGCAAAAGAGCACCGGCGACTGGGGGGCATGGGGAAGCACATAAGCCACATGGCCAGCGGTGTGGCCAGGTACATCGAGGACGTCCACGGTTTGGCCCAGCAGTTCCAACACGTCCCCTTGCATGACGGGGGTGAAGGGGGTGGGCAAGTCCTCTCGTGCAGAGCCAAAAACCTGTGCCCCTGTCACCTCGTGCAACTGACGCACGCCGCCCACATGGTCGGCATGGTGGTGGGTGACTAGAATCGCGGTCAATGTCAGTCCCTGGGCGGCCAGGGCTTGCAACACCGGTTCGGCGTCGCCCGGGTCGACGACTACGGCCAGTGGGCCTTGTTGCCACAACCACAGGTAGTTGTCGGAGAACGCGGGCAGTGCCATCAGCTTCATGTCATTCACACCTCTAAAAACCGATAGTTTGCCTGACTGGCTGGCATCACCTGCCGGACAGTATTTGCGCGCCTGGGAACAAACCTATTTGGACCGGGCGGTGGCGGATGTGTTTGGCTTTCACGCCCTACAACTGGGCTTTCCGGTGCTGGATGCATTGCAAGCCAACCGCATGCCCCATCGCTGGCTTGGCTGCGACACGCACCCCGAGCCCTGGCCTTTGGGGCGTGAGGTCTTGCTCACCAATTACGAGGCCTTGCCCTTTCCCGATACCAGTTTGGATTTGCTGGTCTTGCCCCATACCTTGGAGTTGAGCTATGACCCACATGCCACGTTGCGCGAGGTCGAGCGGGTGCTGGTGCCTGAAGGGCGCGTGGTGATTTGTGGCTTCAACCCCAACAGCTTGTGGGGGCTGAGCAAAAGCTGCAAGCGCAGCTTTCCAGAGGTGGGCGACTTCATTGGTCAAGGCCGCTTGCGTGACTGGCTGCGTTTGCTGAGTTTTGAGGTGGAGTCCACCAGTTTTGGGTGTTACCGCCCCAACGCCAAGTCCGAACGTTGGCTGCAGCGTTGGGACTGGATGGATGCCGTGGGGGTGCGTTGGTGGCCCATTTTGGGCGCGGTCTATGGGTTGGTGGCCGTCAAGCGCGTTCGTGGCATGCAGCTCATGTCTCCGGCATTCAAGCGTGCCGTCAAAGGCCGTGCTGCGGTGGTGACCACGGTGTCTCACACGGCGTCGAACACCTCGACCCGCACCACAAAGGAATAGCCATGAAGACGGTTGAGATTTACACCGACGGTGCCTGCAAAGGCAACCCCGGCCCAGGTGGGTGGGGGGTGTTGTTGCGCTCCGCGTCGGGACAAGAAAAAGAGCTGTTTGGTGGTGAGTTAGAAACCACCAACAACCGCATGGAGTTGATGGCCGTGATTGAGGCGTTGCGAGCGCTGAAACGTCCTTGCCAGGTGGCGTTGTATTTGGACAGCGAGTACGTGCGCAAAGGCATCACCGAGTGGATTCACGGGTGGAAGGCCCGCAACTGGCGCACAGCGGCAAAGCAACCTGTGAAAAACGCGGACCTGTGGCAACAGCTGGATGTGCTGACGCACCAAGGTGATCACGACATTGTGTGGCACTGGGTCAAAGGCCATGCCGGCCATGTCGACAATGAACGGGCGGACGGCTTGGCTAACCGAGGTGTGGAATTGGCCCTGTCGAATCGGTGACAGTCCTTGTGAAGCTTCTGTAAATCAGAGCGAAATCCGGGGCGCCGCTGCTACATTTCAGGGCTGATTTAAATACAACTCAAAGAATCTATTTCATGGCCTCAAAAAAGATGTATTCCGTTGTGGCAGTCGTGGGCATTGTGGGTGCCTCGACGCTGGCTTGGTGGTTGCAAGCACCCAAGACAGAAGTCAACGCTGCGGCGGGCGCCAGACCCCTGGGGGTTGAGGTGACCAAGGTGCAACGCCAAACCCTACGCGATGACGCGGAGGCCGTGGGTACCTTGCGCTCTTTTCAAAACGTGATGCTGCGCCCGGAAGTGGCGGGCCGGATTTTGTCGCTGGGCTTCGCCGATGGCGCGCGTGTGCGCGCGGGGCAAGTGCTGGTGCAGTTGGACGACACCTTGCAACGCGCTGAGGTTCAACAGTCGCTGGCACAAATGTCGGTGGCACGGGCCAATCACAAGCGCAACCAAGAGTTGGTGGCGCAAAACTTCATCGCCCAACGTGCGTTGGACGAAAGTGCGGCCGCCTTGCAAGTGGCAGATGCGCAGCTGGGTTTGTCATGCGCGCGTTTGGAGCGCATGCGTTTGATTGCCCCGTTCAACGGTGTGGTCGGTATTCGTAACATCAACGTGGGCGACTACGTGAAAGATGGCGCAGATTTGATCAACCTCGAAAACATTGGCAGCCTGTATGTGGACTACCGTTTGCCCGAGCGGTTCCAAACCAAGGTGAGCCCCGGTCAAGTGGTGGAAGTGAAGTTGGATGCCTTCACGGGGCGTTTGTTCAAAGCCAAGGTGGAGGCCGTTGACCCGTTGATTGATGCCAACGGTCGCTCCATTGGGATTCGTGCGGTGTTGGCCAATGGCCCCGGTGAACCCATTCCCACTGGCGGTCGTAAGCCTGATGCACAGCCTGCCAATGCCGCTGCGTCGGCCGCTTCTGCGTCTGTGGCAGCAGCCAAACCCGCAGCATCTCCGGCCTCAGCGGCTTCATCACCTGCTTCTGCCGCATCGGCTGCACGGCCTGCTGTGCCAGCGCTTGCCCCTGCGTTGCGTGCGGTGGCGTTGCCCTCGCCACAAAGCCTAGGCTGTCCCAGCAATATGTTTGACCGCACGCGGGTTGCGGTTGCGGAGTCAGCAGGCGGGCCTTTGCGCCCCGGTATGTTTGCGCGTGTGACGGCCGTGTTCGCGGTGAAGCCCAATGCTTTGGTGGTTCCAGAAGAAGCGATCGTGCCTCAGGGCGGCAAACAATTTGTGATCAAAGGCATCGCGCCAGAAGATTTGCCTGCGCCTGCAGCCAGTGCTGCGGCGAGTGCGCCTGCGTTGCCCCCAGACACCAAGCTGGTGTCGCAACGGGTCGAGGTGAAGTTGGGCATTCGTCGAGCTGGGATGGTTGAAATCACCGAGGGTGTGGCCGAGGGCGATACCGTGGTGGTGGCGGGGCAACAGCGTTTGCAAAAAGACGGTTCACCGTTGCGCATTGTTGAACTAGGCCGAGGCCCAGCTGCTGCTGCTGCGTCTGCCGCTGCTTCGGGTGCATCGTCAGGTGCATCAGGTGCCGGTTCAACTGCCAGCGGTGCCGCAACGGCTCCAGCCTCTGCGGCCAGTCGCTGAACGCACAACCGAACTTAAAGAACTGACATGCAGTTGCCTGAGATATCCATTCGGCGCCCGGTGTTTGCCACCGTGCTGTCGCTGCTCATTGTGTTGGTGGGGGTGGTGTCGTTCACCCGCTTGAACGTGCGTGAGTATCCCAAGATCGACAACCCCGTGGTGACCGTCGAGACCAAGTACACCGGGGCGTCCAGTGCCGTGGTGGAGTCGCAAGTGACCAAGGTGTTGGAAGACTCACTCTCGGGCATCGAGGGCGTGGACGTGATCACCTCGATCAGCCGTCAAGAGCAGAGCCAAATCACCGTCAACTTTGTGTTGTCGCGCGACGCAGATTCGGCTGCCGCCGACGTGCGAGACAAAGTCAGTCGCGTGCGCCAGCGTTTGCCGCAAGGCATTGATGAACCCGTCATCGCCAAGGTGGAAGCTGACGCGTTTCCCGTCATTTGGTTGTCTTTCACGGCCGACACGCTCAATGTGTTGCAGCTGACAGATTACGCCAACCGCATCGCCAAGCCTATGTTGCAAACGGCCCCTGGCGCATCCGATGTGCGGGTGTACGGTGAGCGCAAATTCGCCATGCGCATTTGGCTCGACCCCGACCGCTTGGCAGCCTACAAATTGACCACGCAAGACGTGGAAGACGCCTTGCGCCGCTCGAACGTGGAAGTGCCTGCTGGGCGCATTGAAAGCAAGCTGCGCGAGTTCAATGTCACCGCCGCCACCGATCTGCAAACCCCCCATGAGTTCAGACAAGTCGTCATCAAGGCGGTGAACGGTATTCAGGTGCGCATTGGCGATGTCGCACGTGTGGAGCAGGGGCCGCAATCAGAGCGCACCTCGACACGCTTGAATGGCAAAGAGGCGATCACCTTGGGCGTGATTCGCAATGCCACAGCCAATCCGCTCGATTTGAGTGCGGCTGTGCGCAACATGATTCCCAAAATCAAAGAGAACTTGCCACCGGACGTTGAGATTGAAGTGGCCAACGACAACTCGGTCTTCATCGACCGCTCCATCAAAGCGGTGTATCAAACCATTTTGGAAGCGGCCATTTTGGTGGCCTTGGTGATCTTTGTGTTCTTGCGCACCTTGCGTGCGTCCATCATTCCGCTGGTCACCATTCCGGTGTGTTTGATCGGCACCTTCGCGTTGATGGCCATGTTTGGCTTCACCGTCAACACGCTCACCATGCTGGCGTTGGTGCTGGCTATTGGTCTGGTGGTGGACGATGCGATCGTGGTGTTAGAGAACATTTACCGTCACATCGAAGACGGCATGTCACCGTTTCATGCGGCCATCCGTGGCGCCAAAGAAGTGGGCTTTGCGGTGGTCGCCATGACCATGACGCTGGCTGCGGTGTATGCGCCCTTGGCATTCACGCCAGGTCGTACAGGCAAGCTGTTTACCGAGTTCGCCTTGGCTTTGGCGGGTTCAGTGATCGTGTCGGGCTTTGTGGCGCTGACCCTGACACCCATGATGTGCTCCATCATGCTCAAGCACAACCACAACCCCAGTTGGTTTGATCGCAACATGGAGCACCAGCTGCAACGCATTTCCAATGCCTATGGCCGCTTGTTGCAATGGACCCTGTCTCGGGGTGTGGTGTTCGGTCGCGACATGTCGCGCCGATGGTTGGTGGTGGGGGTGATGGTGCTGGCCGGCGTTGGCACATGGACCTTGCTGAAAACCACCAAGAGCGAGTTGGCGCCACTGGAAGACCGTGGTGTGATCTTGACCGTCATCAACGGTCCGGATGGCGCGACCATGGACTACACCAACCGCTACACCTTGGCCCTCGAAAAAATGGCCGAGAAGTACACCGAGTTCGACCGCATCTTCACGGTGGCGGGTAACCCCACGGTGGCGCAAGGCAACGTGTTTTACCGCGCGCGCCCATGGGAGGAACGCAAGAAAAGCACGTTGGAAATCGCCCGTGAAATGGCGCCTGCGGTGTCCGGTTTGCCGGGTGTCACAGCGTTTCCCATCACGCCGCCCTCGTTGGGCCAACCATTCCGCGAACGCCCGTTGAACTTTGTGATCTTGACGTCAGACAGTTACCAAAACTTGGCGCAAGTGGTGCGCAGCTTTCAAGAGGAAATGGCCAAGAACCCCGGCATCGTGAGTGTGGACACAGACTTACGTTTGAACAAACCTGAAATCAGAATGGAAGTGGACCGCGAGCGTGCCGCCGACATGGGGGTGCCAGTGGACCAAATTGCGCGTGCGGTTGAAACCATGATGGGCGGCCGCCAAGTGACACGCTACAAACGTGAAGGCGACCAGTACGACGTGATTGTGCAAACCGCCCCCACCGGACGCGACACGCCCGATGATATTGACCGTGTGTTTGTGCGTGGCCGTGGCGATGCCATGATTCCGCTGTCCGCCTTGGTCAAGATCAAAGAAGTGGTGGTGCCACGTGAGCTGAACCACTTCAGCCAACGTCGCAGCGCCTCGATCAGTGCTAACTTGGCGCCCACCTATTCTTTGGGTGAAGCCCTCACCTTCATGAATGCCACCGCACAGAAAGTGTTGAAGCCTGGTTACTCGACCGACTTGAACGGCACCTCGCGTGAGTTTGTCAAATCCTCAGGCTCGTTGGTGATTGTGTTTGTGCTCGCCTTGCTGTTTATCTTCTTGGTGCTGTCGGCGCAATTTGAGAGTTTTGTCGACCCGCTGGTCATCATGTTGTCTGTGCCGTTGTCGATGGTGGGCGCTTTGCTGGCGCTGCAGTTCAGCGGCGGGACATTGAATGTGTTCAGTCAAATTGGCTTGATCACATTGGTGGGCTTGATTACCAAACACGGCATTTTGATTGTCGAGTTTGCCAACCAGTTGCGTGAAGAAGGCATGGAGTTGTTTGCGGCCGTCACCCAATCTGCCACCTTGCGGTTGCGACCGATTTTGATGACCACAGGGGCGATGGTGCTGGGTGCAATTCCTCTGGCTTTGGCCAGTGGTGCCGGTGCAGAGAGCCGCAAGCAAATTGGTTGGGTGATTGTGGGGGGCATGAGCTTGGGTACCTTGCTCACCATCTTTGTGGTGCCCACCATGTACACCTTGTTTGCCCGCAACCGCGTGCCAGGTGCCATCACCATCCGTCATGAGGACGAGGACGTGGGCGCTTGACGCCCGCGTTGCCCTAAGCGCTTAAATCGCGCCCTCAAACATCATCACGTCCACCATGTCGCCTACGGCGACGTTGCCTTGTGCATGATGCAACACGATCAGGCCATTGCCTTGCACCATTGAGCTGAGCACGCCTGAGCCTTGGTTACCTGTGGTGCGCACATGCAGTGCGCCATCGGCGGTTCGGCTGACAAACCCGCGTTGGTATTCGGTACGGCCCGCTTTTTTGCACAAGGGCTCCATGCATTGCGCACGGAGTAAGGGCGGCGGTGTTGCACTGCTGCCCATCATGCGCAAGAGCGCTGGCCGAACAAATGCCAAGAAGGTGACCATCACAGCCACCGGGTTCCCAGGTAGACCAAACAACACCGATTTGCCAATACGGCCTACTGCCATGGGGCGCCCCGGACGCATGGCGATTTTCCAAAACGCCACATCGCCCAATTTTTTCATCATGGCTTTGGTGAAGTCTGCTTCTCCTACGCTGACGCCACCGCTGGTGATGATGGCGTCGGCCTCTTGCGCGGCTTGGGCGAAGGCGGCTTCCAGCAAGGCGGGGTCATCGCGCACTACGCCCATATCGATCACTTCACACCCCAGGCGGGTGAGCAAGCCAAAGACGGTGTAGCGGTTGCTGTCAAACACCGCGCCTTCGCGAGGTGCGTCACCCAAGCTCAGCACCTCATCGCCCGTGGAGAAATAGGCCACGCGCAAGCGGCGGTGCACACGCACATCTGGTAGGCCAAGGCTGGCAACCAAGCCCAAAGCAGCGGGGGTAAGGTGTTGACCCGCTTGGAGTGCGGGTTGGCCTTGCATCAGGTCTTCACCTGCCAAGCGGCGGTTGTCGCCGGCTTTCAGCAGGTTGGGGGGCAGGGTGACGGTGGTGACATCGTGCGCGTTGTGGACCTCGGTGAACTCTTGCGGGACCACGGTGTCTAAGCCATCGGGCAGGATGGCACCCGTCATGATCTTCAGACACTCGCCGGTATTGACTTTGCCTTGCCAGGCTTTGCCAGCCAGTGCTGTGCCCACCACGCGTAGCGTCAGGGCTTGGTCGGCTTGCAGTTGTGAGGCATCGAATGCAAAACCGTCCATGGCCGAGTTGTTGTGCGCCGGCACACTGATGGGGGAAATCACGTCTTGGGCCAACACCCGACCCAGAGCCTCCATCAAGAACACGTCTTGCGATTCGGCCAGGGAGAGAGGTTGCACGAGCTCAGCTAAAAACGCGTTGACTTGGTCCACGCTCAAAGCTTGGGGGTCGTACCCCTGCAGGGCAGCGGCGATGTCGTCAATGCTTTTCATGGGGCAGCATTTTCAAGGGCTTGGAGTTCTGTCAAGGTGTTGACGTTGGCGAAGGCCAATGGGTCGTCGGTGGGTGCGTTGAAGGGGACGATCACCGTTTTGTGTTGGGCGGTCCATGCATCGATCTTGCGTCCGCCAGCGTGTGTGAACTTCACCAGGCTTTCTGAGAGTTCAAGCTTCATCAAGCAAAACACAGGTTGGGTGCGTACTTCTGTGCTGCCATCCGTTTGAACTTCTGGGGCTGCAGCTATGGCAATCTCGGCGTCTTCACGCACCAGTGCCGCCGCTAGGCGTTCGGCCAAGTCTAGGGGCAGGCGAGGGGTGTCGCAGGGCACGGTCAATACATAGGGCGTTTCGGCGCGCTCCAGCCCCACCAAAAAGCCCGCAAGTGGGCCCGCAAAATCAGACGAGGCGTCGGGCCAAACCGCTGCGCCAAAGGACTCGTAGGCCGAGAGATTGCGGTTGGCATTGACCATCACGCTTTCTACTTGGGGTCCAAGGCGCATCAGCGTGTGCAAGGCCAGTGGGATGCCGTTGAAGTTTTGTAGGCCTTTGTCTACGCCGCCCATGCGGGTGCCACGGCCACCGGCCAAGATAAGGCCCGTGATGTCTTGAGGGGAAATGCTTGGGGTCATGTGATGTGGGGGTTAACCGCCGATGTAGCTCATTTCGACGCGACGGCTGGGGGCTGCTGAGTCCGCAGGCAAGGAGGCTCGCAGCTCGGAGTAACGGTCGTCGCGGTGGTGCCAAATATGGCCAATGGCCGAGGCGATGTCAGTGTCCGACGCGTTGCCTTGGCGCATGAGGTGGCGCAAGTCGTAGCCCTGTGTGGCAAACAAACACAGGTAGAGCTTGCCTTCGGTCGAGAGACGGGCGCGGTTGCAGTCGCGGCAGAAGGCTTGGGTCACGCTGCTGATGACGCCCACCTCACCCAAAGCTGGGTCAAATTCACCCGTCGCATTGGCATAGCCCCAGCGCTGCGCTGTTTCACCAAGTGCGGTGGCGTCGAGGGGGACGAGAGGAAATTCTTGTTGAATGTGTTGAATCACCTCGGCAGAGGGCAGCACCTCGTCCATGCACCAGCCGTTGGTGGCACCGACATCCATGTACTCAATGAAGCGCAGCGTGATGCCACTGCCTCGAAAGTGGCGCGCCATGGGCAAAATTTGATCGACATTGGTAGTGCGCTTAACGACCATGTTGACTTTGAGGCCGGTCAAGCGCCCGTGGGCATCGCGTCCTAAGCCCGCTTCCTTGGCGGCGGCAATGCCGTCCAACACATCGGCAACGGGGAATTCCACATCGTTCATGGCGCGGAACACCGTGTCGTCCAAGCCATCTAGGCTGACGGTCACGCGATTCAGACCGGCTTCTTTCAGTGCCTTGGCTTTGCGTGCCAGCAAAGAGCCGTTGGTGGTCAGGGTGAGGTCCAAGGGCGAACCATCTGGGGTGGGGATATTGGCGAGTTGGTCGACCAAAATTTCTAAGTTTTTGCGCAGCAAGGGCTCGCCACCCGTGAGCCGAATTTTGCGTACCCCATGGGCCACAAAGACTTTGGCAAGGCGGGTAATTTCTTCAAAGTTCAGCAAGTCGCCGTGTGGCAGGTAGGCGTAGTCTTTGTTAAACACCTCTTTGGGCATGCAGTAGTTGCAACGAAAGTTGCAGCGGTCGGTCACGCTGATACGCAAGTCATGCAGGGGACGTCCCAGCCCATCGCTGAGCAGTCCGGTGGCAAGGACGGGCTGTGCAGGCAGCACCGCAGGCAGAGCCAGTAGCCGTTGGTCAACAAGGGGGATCACGCGTTCAGACATAGCGGTAGATTTTGCCTGAGCATCGAATCCCTTAAGCATTGATGTAGATCAGAGCTTCGTTGCTTCAAACCAGCCACAGTAGAGGCTGTTCAAACCCGTTAGGAGTCCTGCATGAAAGCTTTGATCGACCTTTTTTCCACAGACTATGGCTTGATGAGTGTGGCCGTGATCGCGTTTGTGTTGGTGATGGCCGTGTATTTCTACCGTGTGTTCACGGGCTTGATGGACGAAACCGGTAAAAGCACCCACGAGTGAGCGTGATGAACCAAAACTGAGACGCAAGCCCCGTGAAAGTAAAATCGGGGCTAATCCTCGCGTTTCTTTTTTAACTTTTCAACGAGACACCATGTCCCTCAACCAAGTCACCCCCGGTAGCAAAGTCCCAGACGCATTCAACGTGATCATCGAAATCCCGATGAACTCGGACCCTGTGAAATACGAAGTCGACAAAGAGTCAGGCGCTCTGTTTGTGGACCGTTTCATGGGTACCGCCATGCATTACCCTACCAACTACGGCTATGTGCCACAAACCATTGCGGGCGATGGCGATCCCGT
>JBFYKC010000093.1:0-12261 GCA_041311135.1 Comamonadaceae bacterium
TGGGTGTTGTTGGCTTTGTTGTTGTCGGTGGCTGCTTTTGGTTTTATGTACCAAGACTTGGTCTTGGAAGAAGCCGAAGCCTTGAAGAAATACGTGCTGCGAGGCACTCCTGCGGCCCCAGCCCCAGAAGAAGCAGCCAGCGCGGCTGCGGCGGCTGCCAGTGCCGATGCCTTGGCAGCGGCTGAGCAAGCCGCATCCGTGGCCAGCGAGGCGGCGCGCGTGGCCAGTGAAGCCGAGGCGGTGGCATCTGCGGCCAGTGCGGTGGCGAGTGTGGCGGTAGAACCTGCCACGGGGGCATCAGCGCCTGAGAAAAAAGCCAACGACAAATCTGTGAAGTCTGAAGCCAAGGCCGAACCCAAAGCAGACGTCAAAACAGAAACGTCGTCAGACAACAACTCTGACGAAACATGGGTCAACCAATTGCCTGCCAATGGTTATGTGGTGCAACTGGCCGCCATGGACACGCAAGACGAAATGCGTAGTTTCCAGCGCAGCAACGCGGCCTATGCCAAGGCGCGCATCATGCGCACCCGACACAAAGACACGGGCAAACGTTTTTATATTTTGGTGGCCGGACCTTTTGAAACCAAGGCTCAAGCCGATTCATTCATGCAGTCCAGCCCATTGCTGGCCAAAGGCTGGTTGCGTAGCACCAAGTCGATGAAAACCCAATTCACCAAGTCCTGATGCTGACGCTAGGAACGCGCTTATGAGTCAAGAGCCTGAAAAAACAAGTCCAACAGAGAGTCCTGAATCGACAGGGCTTCATATGGAGCCGCCGCCGTTTGAGCAGGGCTATCAGCCTGAATCTCTGCCCAAAATCACGGTGCCTGATTTACCAGAGGATGCGCAAGGTTTGAGTGCAGACGCGTTGTCGCAAGTACCCACCTTGACAGAGCTGGTGCATGAGTCAGACATAGCGCCAGAAGTTAATACAGAAGAATCCATTTCCGACGTTGAATCGGGTGAGGCCGCTGAAGCTGCAGAGCCTGAGTCTTTGGAAGAAAGCATTCAAGAGGAGCCAGTTCAGGCCGATACATGGGCAGAGGTTATGCATGCTCGGATGGGCAAGCTGACAGACGAAATACACACACTCAATGTTCGACTGGATCGACTTGAGGCATTAAATAAACCCGAGGTTTGAACATGGCGGAAGAACAACAACCCAACGCAGAAGCGCCCGAGATCCTGGTGGATGTGGACGCGACCGCTGAGCGTTTGACCGAAATCGCCTCGCAGTCGCTCGACACCAATGAGGTGGCGCGTCAAATTGAAGAGCTCACCTCGGTGGTGTTGGATTCGGCCGAGGTGTCGACACGTTCAGCCTCAATCGCTGCGGATGTCAGCGCGACCATGCGTGCCGTGGTGTCGAAAATTCAAGAAAACAACAACCGAAGCATGATGCATTCGCGCATCATGTTGGGTGCGTTTTGCGCGTGCTTGTTGATCGCGATGGGTATTTTCTTTGCCATCACGATGAAGATGACCAAGTCCATCAAAGAGCTCGACACCATGGTCTATGCCATGGCCAAACGCGTGATTGAAGTGGATGCCAGCTTGACCGCAATTGGCAAAACAAATTCTGACTTCTCTGAAATTACAGAGAAGCAAGAGGAAGTCATCACCACGCAAACCCAAGTGGCCAAGCGTTTGGAAGAAATCGGCAAATCCATGGCTGCGATGCCTGCCGTGGTGGCGACAGAGGCCAACAAATCCAGCGATCTCAAATTCAAAGACATGCAAAAGCAGTTGACGGGTTTGGAGTCGAAGTTGCAATCGTTTGATAACAAATTGCAAACAGTGGCTGAGAAGGCCTCAGCGCGTGTGCAACCTCCCCCCCCAGTGCCTGCTGCGCCACAAGGTCCGAGCACGCAAGTGTTGCTCACCGAAATTCAAAAGCTCAAATCTGATCTGAGTGCAGGTTTGCAAGTGCGTGAACGCACGCAAACTGCGGCAGAGGCTAACGCAGCGAAGGCGATTGAAAAATCTGTTGAGAAAGCAGCAGCCGCTTCGTTTGAAGCACAAAAAGCAGCTGATAAAGCAGCCCAAGCTGCCAAGTTGGCAAGTGATGCCCAGAAAGGCGCAGCAGATGCTCAAAAGGCAGCAGCTGCATCAGAGAAGGCTTCTGCGGCTGAGCGTTTGGCACAGCAAAAGGCAGCAGCCGAGCGTGCTGTTGTGATGCGGATGCAAGCTGAAAAACCTGAGAAATCCGCTGAACAAGTGGCGGCTGAACGTGCCGCTGCAGAAAAAGCTGCAGCAGCCCGCGCTGCGGCTAAGGCTTTGGCCGATAAAGTGGCTGCTGACCGAGCGGCTGCTGAGAAGGCCGCTGCTGCGGCAGAGAAAGCACGTGCCGCTGCTGCAGCATCTGCGGCTGCAGTGCCCCCAGTCGTGCGTGAGAAACCGATCCAGTACCCACGCGTACCAGATTAACCAGCCGTCACCGCGAAGCTCTTGGCGCTGGCCAAGGGCCAATCGCCAAACACGGCGGGCAGGCTGCTGACATCGTCTTGCAGCAAGGCCCCGGGTGCTACGGTGTCCACCAAATCAGACAAATGCAAGGTTTGCGCTTCGCTGACGCGACGCATGATGTGACGCGGCGTGAAGTCGTGTGGCGTTTGCAGACCAGAAGCCTCCATCAACTCCTGCAAAGCTTCCAATGTGTTCGCATGAAAGTGGGCCACGCGTTCGGCTTTGCTGGGCACGACCAAGGCCATTTGACGTTTCGGATCTTGCGTCGTCACGCCGGTGGGGCAGTTGCCGGTGTGGCAGGTTTGCGCTTGGATGCAACCCAACGCAAACATGAAACCGCGGGCGCTGTTGCACCAATCGGCGCCTAGCGCCAGGGCACGTGCCATGTCAAAGGCGCTGACAATTTTGCCGCTGGCACCGATGCGAATTCCGTCACGCAAACCCGCACCCACCAAGGTGTTGTGCACCAAGCGCAGGGCCTCTTGCAGAGGCATGCCCATGTGGTCGGAGAACTCCAACGGTGCGGCTCCGGTGCCACCTTCGGCGCCGTCGACCACGATGAAGTCGGGGTGAATGCCACTCTCCAAGATGGCTTTGACCATGGCGAACCACTCCCAAGGATGGCCAATGCACAGCTTCATGCCCACCGGTTTGCCTTCACTCAGTGTGCGCAGTTGTTGCACAAATTGCATCAGCTCAAGCGGTGTGGAAAAACTGCTGTGTGCAGCAGGGGACACGCAGTCTTCGCCCACTTGCACGCCACGGGCTTCCGCAATTTCTTCGGTCACTTTAGGGCCAGGCAACACGCCGCCATGGCCAGGTTTGGCGCCTTGGCTGAGTTTGATTTCGACCATCTTCACTTGTGGTGAACGCACGTTCTCAACAAAACGTTCGGGGTTGAAGTGGCCTTGTGCATCGCGGCAGCCGAAGTAGCCAGAGCCAATTTCCCAAATCAAGTCACCCCCGTGGGTGCGGTGGTGGCGCGAGATCGAACCTTCGCCGGTGTCGTGTGCAAAGCCACCCATCTTGGCGCCCAAGTTCAAGGCCAACACCGCATTGGCACTGAGAGCACCAAAGCTCATGGCCGATACGTTGAACAAGCTGATGTCGTAGGGTTGTGTGCAGTCTTTGCCGCCCACTTTGACGCGGAAATCATGGCCTGCCAAATGGGTAGGGGCGATGGAATGGTTGATCCATTCGTAGCCAATGGCGCGTACATCGAGTTGTGTGCCGAACGGGCGTTTGTCAGAAGCGCCTTTGGCGCGAGAGTACACCAAGGTGCGTTGCGCACGCGAAAACGGCGAGGCCTCGGTTTCCGACTCTAAGAAATATTGGCGGATCTCAGGTCGAATGGTTTCGAGCATGAAGCGCAAATGCCCAATGATGGGGTAGTTGCGCAAAATGGCGTGGTGCGCTTGCTGCAGGTCATACAAACCAACCAAGCTCAAGCACAAAAACAGCGACGGCCACCAACCGCTGATGCCCATCACGCCAGCGCCCAGCAAGGTGAAGATCAGCAACACCACCGAGGCAATGAACGCTGTGTAGCGCACGGGATAAATCTGATTGAGTTTGTCCAGCATGCGCGTTGCTCCTAGGCTGAGTGGGTGTTATCGGTGCGGGTTGAGTTTCGCCGCAAGTTTAGTTTGTGCCAAGGCCGACACCTCTGCACGCAAACGCGCAGAAGTCAGTTGTTGGTCGGCGGCTTGTTGCACCTCGTTCAGGTGCGACAAGATGGTGCCGCGCAAGTCTGCCAAGTCTTGGTCGAGCTTGTGCAGACGCTCTTGCAACTCGCGTTGCAGCGCCATGCGTTGCGTGAGTAAATTGACTTCGGCGGCAATGGTGCGCCAGGTTTGCGTCAACTCATCGCTGGGGGGCACGCGCAGTTGTTCGAACAGTTCTTGAATCAGCGGGTCAAACAACGGCGATGCATTGTGCTGTGGCGCGGGTTCAGGCGTTTCGGTCAGGGTAGGTACGTTCTCAGGAGGCGCGTGCGTTGCCACCTGTGGCGATGTCTGTGGCGCTGTAGCGGGCTCGGGTGTGGCGCGCGGCTGCGCATGTGCTTGTAGCACCGCATTGACTTGGTCCCACCCGTGTTCGGGCGTGTATTGCTTGAGTCCTTTGAAGGACAAGAATTGCGGTTCGGAATTCATTTACTCATCACACCCATGGACATGCGCTTCAGGAATTGTGGAATTCCGATGGATGCAAATTGCGTGTTTTGTACGGACTCGACGGGCGTTTCAGCGCGGCTGGATGCGACGTCAGGACGCACTTTTTGAATTCGGTGACGACCCAAGATCGAGTACTGGCTCGACAGCGTGTTGGATGCGTTCAACAAGCCGTTGCGTTTGATGCTTGTCGAGGCCGGGTTGTTTGCGCTGCGTGCAATGGAGGCTTGCAAGCGTGTGGTGTTGACGGTTTGGCGCATGCCTTGCGCCGATTCACGCATTTCACGTGCAGCAATCACGGCTTTGCCAAATTCGTTGAAAGAGGTGCCGCAGGCATCTGTCAAATCCATCAAGTAGCCGCGTTCAAACATTTCACGTGCTGTTTGCGCTTCCAACACAGGAGGTGCGAGCATGAAGCTGACGGGGAAACGTTGTTTCGAGAACACGTCGCTCTTGAGTTGGTCGGGGTGCACGCGGGTGGGGCAAACCAGCAGCGTGGGCGGCGTGTGAATGGCCGAGTCAAATACCCAGCGGTGACGGCTCAAGAAACCGGCCGTTGCAGTCAATTCAATTTCAGACACCGAGGTGGGAACGATCACCAAGTCGTACTCGAACATCAGTTCGCCGGCGATGGAGTCGGTCCATGTCAAATCGCAAATCACGACCTCGGTGCTGTTGGCTGCGCGACGCAGGTGCAAACGTGCATCCAAGATCGGGCGGTTGCCGCCTTGGTCTAAAGGCAGCACATGGTGTTGCACCACCACGCCAATGTTGGGCGCGCGTGTGAGCCACGTGCTGGAGGAACCATGGGTGTCAAAGTCAATCAACGTGACGGTCTTGCCTTGGCGACGGAAGTACGCGGCCAAGTTAGCAGACACGGTGCTTTTGCCAACGCCACCTTTTTGACTGGTGACCAAAATTTTGAATGTAGACATCTTTTTTCCTCCGTGCTGCTTGATCAGCACTTCCTTTTTCTTTTATTGAAATGCCCCGAAATTTCTAGCGGGGAATGGAATTTACATGGGTGTCGAACCTTTGGTCAATGCGCTGTTTCAGGCGCAAATGAGGGTAGATATCGTGAATCGGCACAAAATTGAATACTTTTAGACTGCCCAAACAAAGAAAAAGAAAAGAAATTAAGAACTTAACGTATGTTGTTGATTTTCAAAAGAATTTTTAAAAGTGTCAAAAAAAACAACACTTCAACTCAAAAAACTCATCCGTTAAAATAAAAGAGTCAACTTTTACTATTTGAAATTCCATGTCCAAACGTTTCTTTACCCTCTTCTCGATCGTGTCTGTAGCGCTCTTGTCTGCTTGCAGTTCAACCAAACTCGATAACGTGTCTGACGCCAAAGCTTCTTCGGCAGTGGCTGCTGTGGTCGCTGACCACTTGAACCCCAACAGCTTGATCTCGAAAGAGCGCAGCGTGTACTTCGACTTTGACCAATTCACCATCAAAGCCAGCGAAGCCGGTGTGGTCGAGCGTCAAGGCAAGTACTTGGCAGCCAATGCCGGTTTGAACATCCGTGCCGAAGGCAATGCCGACGAACGTGGTGGCCGTGAATACAACTTGGCCTTGGGTCAAAAACGTGCCGAAGCTGTGGTGCGTGCACTCAAGGCCTACGGCGTGAAGGACGGTCAAGTGGAGCCTGTCAGCTTTGGTAGCGAGAAGCCCAAAGCACAAGGCCACGACGAAGCCGCTTGGGCACAAAACCGCCGTGTGGACTTGGCTTACCCTGCCAAGTAATTTTCAAATTCATCGCTGCGGTTGATGCAACTTAACAGCGAGATCGTCACAACACCACCGCGGGCTTCGGCCACGGTGGTGTTGTTGCGTGATGACCCGCAAAAAGGCCTCGAGGTCTTCTTGCTGCGCCGCCACACCGCTTCGGCCGTGTTGGGTGGCGCTTATGTTTTTCCTGGGGGAAAGTTAGACGCCGCCGATTGCGCGCCAGACTTGCATGCCCATCTGGATGTCGAGCCACACGTGTTGCACCGCGCTTTGGGCGAACCCGATTTGCCGGTGCACACCGCCGCAGGTTTGTATGTGGCCGCTGTGCGTGAAGCGCTGGAAGAGTGCGGTGTGTTGTTCGCGCGTGCAACCGATACGGCCGATGTGCATGACGCCTCGTTGCGTCAGCAGTGGCAACACCAGTTGCACACGGGGGCTGCGTTTGCGGACATCTTGCGTGCGGCAGATTTATGTGTCGACACCCAACATTTGGCACCTTGGTCGCGTTGGATCACACCCGTACAACCGTCGGTCACGAACAAGCGGTTTGACACCCGGTTCTTTGTGGCGGTGTTGCCACCGGGGCAAGCGCCTCGGCATGACGACATCGAAGCCACCGACAGCTTCTGGCTCAGCCCGTTGGATGCCCTGACGCGCTACTGGGCCAATGAGGTGACGTTGGCTCCACCGCAGATCATGACCTTGGCATCGTTGCTGCCGCACCGTGACACGGCCAGTGTTTTGAAAGCGGCTCAGCAACAAACACCGCCGTTGATCTTGCCCGAACCGTTTGATGATGAAGAGGGGTTACGTACCCTGTGCTACCCCGGTGACCCGCGCCACTCGGTGTCAGAGCGCGCCATGCGCGGGCCCACACGTTTGCGTTTTGTCGCGGGCCGGTTTGAGCCTGTCCGTGGTTTTGAGGAATTTTTATGAGTGGCGTTTCGGCCTTTGATCTGCAAGGCAAAAAGGGCTTGGTCCTCGGGCTGGCCAATGAACACAGCATTGCCTGGGGTTGCGCGCGACAAGCGCAGGCCATGGGCGCAGAAGTGGTGGCCTCTTGCTTGAACGACAAAGCGCGTGCGTATGTCGAGCCGTTCACACAGCCCTTGGGCATGGACTTGCAAACTTGCAACATTGAAACCCCCGAAGAATTAGAAAAACTCGTGGCCTACGCGGCCGCTCAATTGGGCCGTTTGGATTTCGTGGTTCACTCCATTGCGTGGGCACCGCTGCAAGATTTGCATGGTCGCGTGATTGACAGTTCCAGCACAGGCTTTGCGCGTGCCATGGAAGTGTCGTGCCACTCATTTGCGACGCTGGCCAAGTTGTGCGCACCGCACATGACGCAAGGCGGCAGCATGGTCACCATGTCGTATTTGGGTGCAGATGAAGCGGTGCCGCATTACGGATTGATGGGCCCCGTCAAAGCGGCCCTCGAATCGTTGGTGCGCTATATGGCGATGGAGTTGGGGCCGCAAGGCATACGTGTGCATGCGGTGTCGCCGGGGCCTATCCTCACGCGTGCGGCGTCAGGTATTGAGGCCTTTGACGCCCTGATGCAAACCAACATGGCCAAAGCGCCCTTGGGTCGTTTGGTGACCTTGGATGAAATTGCCAACCTCAGCACCTTCTTGTGCACCGATGCCGCCAGCGGCATGACGGGGCAAACCATTTATGTAGACGCCGGCAGCCACGCCGTGAATTGAGATTGCCATGAACGACATCACCGAAACCACCAACGACCCCCACAACGAGTGGTTAGAAAACTATCCGTTTGATGCCATCGTGGTGGGCCAAGCCGCGCGCCTGGTGCGCACGTTGACACTGGCCGACATTCAAGCGTTTGCGGCTGTTTCGGGTGACACCAACCCGGCACACCTCGACCCTGAATATGCCAACGCCACCTTGTTCCATGGTGTGATTGGCCACGGCATGTGGGGCGGTGCGTTGATCAGCAGTTTGTTGGGCACGGTGTTTCCTGGGCCCGGCACGATTTATTTAGAGCAGAACTTGCACTTCAGTCGTCCTGTGCGAATTGGCGACACCTTGAACGTCACCGTCACCTGCACAGCGAAACACGATGACAAAAAAACAATAGAGCTGGATTGTTTGTTGGTCAATCAAAAGGGCGAGCGCGTGTTGTACGGCGTGGCCAAGGTGATGGCTCCGACCGAGAAGTTGCGCATGCCGCGCATTC
Organism: Comamonadaceae bacterium; assembly: GCA_041311135.1. Classification (GTDB taxonomy): domain Bacteria; phylum Pseudomonadota; class Gammaproteobacteria; order Burkholderiales; family Burkholderiaceae_C; genus Limnohabitans. The sequence continues at coordinate 8,576 of JBFYKC010000093.1, forward strand.
ATGCCCCGCACATCAGTTTGTTTGACCCCGAGCAACGCCATGCCAATTTGCTGGCGCTGGGCGCACACCTAGAGCCCGTGCGTTGCGGTGTGGTGCACCCTTGCGATGCGGACTCACTACAAGGCGCACTGGATGCCCACCATGCGCAGTTGATTCATGCCGTGTTGATTGCGCCTGAAGCCAAACTGCGCGCGGTGGCTGCAGAGGCAGGCATTGATTTGACGGGCATTGACGTGATCAATGTGGCACACAGCCACGAGGCCGCCGACGTGGCCGCGCAAATGGCTGCAGACAAAAAGCTGGAAGCCTTGATGAAAGGCAGCTTGCACACCGATGAGTTGATTCATGCGGTGGTCTCGCAAAAAGGGTTGCGCACCGGTCGTCGCATGTCGCACGTGTTTCGCTTTGAAGCCCCGATGTATCCCAAGCCGCTGTACATCACCGATGCGGCGCTGAACATTGCGCCCAACTTGGCCGAGAAAGCCGACATCGTGCAAAACGCGATTTTGTTTGCGCAGATCATGGGTGTGGCGCAACCCAAGGTGGCCATTTTGTCGGCGGTGGAAACCGTCAACCCCAACATTCCCTCCACGCTCGATGCGGCGGCGCTGTGCAAGATGGCTGACCGTGGTCAGATCAAAGGCGGCTTGCTCGATGGCCCCTTGGCGTTTGACAACGCGGTGTCCACACACGCAGCCGAAATCAAGCACATCGCATCCGCTGTGGCTGGCCAAGCCGACATCTTGATGGCTCCCGACTTGGAGTCCGGCAACATGATTGCCAAACAACTCGAATACCTGGCCGGTGCTTCAGGTTCGGGCGTGGTGTTGGGTGCACGCGTGCCCATCGCCTTGACCAGCCGCGCCGACAGTGCCACCACCCGCAGTGCCTCTGCGTTGTTGGCCAAGCTGATTGCACACCACTACCGCACCCATCCCGCATGAGTATTCTTTCCGTCAACGCGGGTTCATCGAGCCTCAAATTTGCGCTGTATCCGATTGCCTCGGGTGCAATTGGGCAGGCCGAAGTCACGGGCAACATCGAAGGCTTAGAGCCTGCAGGGCAGCCACGCATCAGCTACTGCGCCACGGGCGAAGCAAAAGCCTCTGAGACGGTGGAAGTGCAAGCAGGGCAAGACGTGTTTGATGCTGCACTCAGCACGCTCAAGCATTTGTTGGCCACGCGTTATGCCCATTTGCAGGTGCAGGCCATTGCGCACCGTGTGGTGCATGGCGGTGCTTTCTTTTCGCAGAGCGTGTGTGTGACGCCCGAGGTGCTGACGCAATTGGCATCGTTGAATGCACTGGCACCGTTGCACCAGCCGCACAACTTGGCAGGCATTCGAGCGTTTGCCGAATCGTTCCCCAGCGTGCCCCAAGTGGCGTGTTTTGACACCGCGTTTCACCGCAGCTTGTCACCGTTGGAAACCACGTTTGCGATTGACAAACAACTCACTGCAGAAGGGGTGCGTCGCTACGGCTTTCATGGGCTGTCGTACCAATACGTGAGCCAAGTGTTGCAGCACGAAGTGCCTCGTTCCGCAGGGCGCACGGTGATGGCGCACTTGGGCAATGGCGCCAGTGTGTGCGCCACCACGGCACACCAAAGTCGCGCCACCACCATGGGGTTCTCCGCTTTGGATGGCTTGATGATGGGCACCCGCAGCGGTGCCCTCGACCCCGGTGTGTTGCTGTACCTGATGGAGCAAGGTTGGGACCACGATCGCATTCAAAAACTTCTCTACAAACAAAGCGGTTTGCTAGGTGTATCGGGTGAGAGCGCGGATATGCGCACGCTGCGCGCATCGGCATCTGAAGCCGCGCGCTTTGCCACCGATTTGTTTGCCCACCGCGTGGTGCGCGAAGTAGGCGCATTGAGTGCCTGTATTGGCGGTCTCGATGTGCTCGCATTCACCGGCGGCATTGGCGAACACGATGCCGTGTTACGCCAACAGGTGTGCGATGCCTTGGCCTACTTGGGGGTGCACATCGACGCCACGCGCAACCAACACGCCACAGGCGATGCGGTGCGCCCCATTCATGCGGCCCACAGCACCATTGAGGTGTGGGTGGTGCCCACCGACGAAGGCCTTGTGGCTGCCCAAGACGCGCTGGCGTTTTTACCCAACTCAGAAAGTTCTCCGTGAACATCAAAGACGCCATGAGCTGCTTCACCACCGGCGTGACCGTGGTGACCGCACACACCCAAGGCCAAGACTGGGGCATGACTTGCAACTCGTTCAACACCGTGTCACTCGATCCGGCCATGGTGTTGTGGAGTGTGCGCAAGACCTCGCACAGCCACGCCGCCTTTGTGAACGCAGGTGGTTACATGGTGAACGTCTTGGGTGCGCAGCAAAAAGAGGTGGCGCTGAAGTTTGCACAAGGCACGCAGCAAGCGCGTTTTGCCGATCAACCGCTGGTGCGTGGCCTCAACCAACATGCACGTCTGGAAGGGGTGATTGCTTGGTTTGATTGCCGCTTGGCACAAGTGGTGTCGGCCGGTGATCACGACATATTGATTGGCGAAGTGCTCGATTTTGGTGTGCACCCGGGCCATGGCTTGGCGTATGCCCAACGCAGCTTCGGCGTGTTGGCTGCATTTGACGAGTAAGCCGTGATGGACATCTACATTCTTTGGGCGTTTGTGTTGGGCGCCATGTGCTCGGTCTCTCTGTTGATCGGTGCATTTGTGGGCATCTATTTCAAAATGCCCAAAGCAGTGGTGGGTTTGATGGCCGCGTTTGGTGCAGGGGCGCTGTTGTCTGCTTTGGCGATTGAGTTGGTCGCTCCGTCGATTGATGCTTTCATGCGTGCCAGCTCACCCGAGGTACGAGACCATGAGGTGCGCAACTTTTTCCATTTGGTTGTGGGCGCTTTTGTAGGCGGCCTTATTTTTGTGTTGCTCGACTGGTTGTTGATTGAGCATGGCGGCTACCTGCGCAAAACCGCTTCGTTGATTTCGAAAGTCATGCGTGACCGTGCTCATTTGCCAGTTCACGTGATACACCCGTTGCCCTCTGGCGAAGATTTGGAAAAGGCGCATGCGTCCCACGGCAATGCGGCAGTCGCTATTTGGCTGGGCAACTTGCTGGATGGCTTGCCGGAGAGCTTTGTGGTCGGCACAGTGCTGATGAGCACTGTCGCCACCACGCTCAACGCCGGCACGCCTTTGGTGTTTTGGCATGTCTTACCCTACACCTTGCTGGCGGGTTTGTTTTTGTCGAACTTGCCTGAAGCGTTGTCGAGCTCTGCACAAATGCGCATGCAAGGCATGAGCGTGCAACGCATTGTGTGGATGTGGACTTCCTTGGTGGTATTGACGGGTTTCAGTGCCGCCTTGGGCGCGGTGATGGGCGAGTGGGTGCCTCACAACGCCATGGTCTTTATCGAAGGCTTGGCAGCAGGCGCCATGCTGACCATGATCTGCGCGGCCATGTTGCCAGAGGCCACCCATTTGGCCAATCCCAACTGGGTGGGCTTGGCTACCTTGAGCGGCTTCTTCTCGGCACTGCTCTTCAAAGTCTTAGAGTAAGAACACGGTAAAAAATCGTTTACAATCTTGCCCTGCTTCGGTGGTATAGCTCAGTTGGTTAGAGCGCAGCATTCATAATGCTGATGTCCCAGGTTCAAGTCCCGGTACCACCACCAAATAAAAACCCACAGTCTTTTGGCTGTGGGTTTTTT
>JBFYKC010000098.1:0-4119 GCA_041311135.1 Comamonadaceae bacterium
GGTCACCAAACCGGACACATACTGTTGTTCGATTTCTTTGACTTCTTTTTCTGCGCGGTTGACGATGTCATGCTTTTGTGGGGGCACCAGCATGTCATCGATGGCAATGGAGATGCCGGCTTTGGTCGCCAGACGGAAACCCGATTGCAACAGTCGGTCGGCAAACACCACGGTTTCTTTCAAACCGCATTTGCGGAATGCGGTGTTGATGAGGCGTGAAATTTCTTTCTTTTTCAGGGGCTTGTTGAGCACCGAGAAAGGCAGACCCTTGGGCAGAATTTCTGACAGCAAAGCACGTCCGACTGTGGTGTCCGCCAGGAAGTAACGGGGAATGAATTCACCGCTGTCTTTGTCCAGGCTGTACTCGGTCATGCGCACGCTGATGCGTGAAGTGATCTCTACGGCGTGGGTGTCCAGCGCTCGGCGCAGTTCATCCAAGTCGGAGAAGATCATGCCTTCGCCACGACCGTTGATGCGTTCGCGTGTGGCGTAGTACAAACCCAAGACCACGTCTTGTGAGGGCACGATAGAGGGCTCACCGTTGGCGGGAAAGAGCACGTTGTTGGAGGCCAGCATGAGGGTGCGGGCTTCCATTTGCGCTTCAATCGACAAGGGCACGTGAACCGCCATTTGGTCACCGTCAAAGTCGGCGTTAAAGGCCGCGCACACCAAGGGGTGCAACTGAATGGCCTTGCCTTCGATGAGGACCGGCTCAAAAGCCTGAATGCCCAAGCGGTGCAGTGTAGGGGCACGGTTGAGCATGACGGGATGCTCTTTGATGACCTCTTCTAAGATGTCCCACACCACGGGTGTGCCAGATTCGACTTCTTTTTTCGCCGCCTTTATGGTGGTGGCAATGCCCATGGCTTCCAGGCGCGAGAAGATGAAAGGCTTGAACAATTCCAAGGCCATCAGTTTGGGCAAACCGCATTGGTGCAATTTGAGGGTGGGACCCACCACAATCACGGAACGACCTGAGTAGTCGACGCGCTTGCCCAACAAGTTTTGACGGAAACGACCGCTCTTGCCTTTGATCATGTCGGCCAAGGACTTGAGTGCACGCTTGTTGGCGCCGGTCATGGCTTTGCCGCGACGACCATTGTCCAGCAAGGAGTCCACCGCTTCTTGCAACATGCGTTTTTCGTTGCGCGTGATGATTTCGGGCGCTTTCAATTCCAGCAAACGGGCCAGACGGTTGTTGCGGTTGATGACGCGACGGTACAGATCGTTCAGATCAGAAGTGGCGAAACGACCACCATCCAAAGGCACCAGCGGGCGCAGATCGGGGGGCAACACGGGCAGTACTTCGAGCACCATCCACTCGGGTTTGATGCCAGACTTCTTGAAGGCTTCCATCACTTTGAGGCGCTTGGAATTCTTCTTGATTTTGACTTCTGAGCCCGTCATGTCGTTGCGGATCTTGTCGATCTCAACGTCCAGGTCCATGTCCGCCAACAATTGCTTGATGCCTTCTGCGCCCATGCGCGCGTCGAACTCGTCACCAAACTCTTTGCGTTTGGCATCGTAGTCGTCTTCGGTCATGATGCCGAATTTCTTCAAAGGGGTCATGCCGGGATCAACCACGACATAAGCTTCAAAGTAGAGCACCCGCTCAATGTCACGCAAGGTCATGTCCAAGACCAGGCCTAAGCGTGAGGGCAAAGATTTCAAGAACCAGATGTGGGCACAAGGTGCGGCCAAGTCGATGTGACCCATGCGGTCCCGACGCACTTTGGTCTGTGTGACTTCAACGCCACACTTCTCGCAGATGACACCCCGATGCTTGAGGCGCTTGTATTTGCCGCACAAGCATTCGTAGTCCTTGATGGGACCAAAAATTTTGGCGCAAAACAAACCATCACGCTCAGGCTTGAAGGTGCGGTAGTTGATGGTCTCGGGCTTTTTTACTTCGCCAAAGGACCAGGACCGAATTTTTTCGGGTGAAGCCAAGCCAATTTTGATGGCATCGAAATGCTCATCCGGTGTAAATTGCTTGAACAGATCTAGCAAACCTTTCATCGCAAACTCCTTTATGCTTAGTTGCGTTCAAGCTCGATATCGAGCCCGAGTGAGCGAATTTCTTTGACCAACACATTGAAAGATTCGGGCATGCCCGCTTCAATCGCGTGTTCGCCCTTGACAATGCTTTCGTACACCTTGGTACGCCCTTGCACGTCATCGGACTTGACGGTCAGCATTTCTTGCAGCACATAGGAAGCGCCATAGGCTTCCAATGCCCACACTTCCATCTCCCCAAAGCGCTGGCCACCAAACTGTGCTTTACCGCCCAGAGGTTGCTGCGTGACCAGTGAGTAAGGTCCGGTGGAGCGTGCATGCATCTTGTCATCGACCAAGTGATGCAGCTTGAGCACGTGCATATAACCCACGGTGACGGGGCGCTCGAAGGCTTCGCCGCTGCGACCATCAAACAGTTGGGCTTGGGTGCGTGTTGCGGTCAAACCCTTGGCTTTGGCGATGTCATCCGGATAAGCGAGCTTGAGCATGCCGCGAATTTCTTCTTCGGCTGCACCGTCAAAGACGGGCGTGGCAAACGGCACACCGCTGGAAAGGTTGTGGGCCATCTCCAAGATGTCTTTGTCGCTGATCTTGCTGAGGTCTTCGTGACGACCACCGGACTTGTTGTAGAGCTGGTCGAGGAACTCGCGGATCTCGGCCACTTTGGCTTGCTCTTGCAACATATTGCCTATGCGTTGGCCCAAGCCCTTAGCGGCCCAGCCCAAATGGACTTCGAGCACCTGACCCACGTTCATGCGTGAAGGCACACCCAGGGGGTTCAGGACGATGTCGGCAGGGGTGCCGTCTGCCATGTAAGGCATGTCTTCAACGGGCACGATCTTGGAGACCACACCCTTGTTGCCGTGACGGCCCGCCATCTTGTCACCGGGCTGCAAACGGCGTTTGACGGCCAGATACACCTTGACCATTTTCAGCACGCCTGAAGGCAACTCGTCGCCTTGGGTGAGTTTTTTGCGCTTTTCCTCAAAGGCCAAATCAAAGCTGTGACGCTGCTGTTCCAGTGATTGCTTGTTGGCTTCGAGTTGTGTGGCCACGTCTTCGTCTGCGGGGCGAATGTCAAACCAGTGGAACTTATCCACACTGGCCAAATAGGCCTTGTCCAACACGGTGCCCTTGGGCAATTTGTTGGGGCCGCCATTGGCCACTTTGCCTTCCAGCAATTTGGCCATCCGGTCAAAGGCATCGGCTTCCACAATGCGCAGCTGATCGTTCAAATCCAAACGGAAACGCTTGAGTTCGTCGTCAATGATCTGTTGCGCACGTTTGTCGCGCGGGATGCCTTCACGGGTAAAGACTTGCACGTCAATCACCGTGCCTTGTGAACCTTGGTCCACACGCAAAGAGGTGTCTTTGACGTCAGAGGCTTTTTCACCAAAGATGGCGCGCAACAGTTTTTCTTCTGGTGTGAGGGTGGTTTCCCCTTTGGGGGTGACCTTGCCCACCAACACATCGCCGGGTTGGACTTCAGCACCGACATAAATGATGCCGGATTCGTCCAATCGTGCGAGTTGATGCTCGGACAAGTTGGGGATGTCGCGGCTGATTTCTTCAGCACCCAATTTGGTGTCGCGCGCCATCACCACCAGTTCTTCGATGTGAATGGAGGTGTAGCGGTCTTCGGCCACTACGCGCTCGCTGATCAAAATGGAATCTTCAAAGTTATAGCCGTTCCAGGGCATGAAAGCGACCAACATGTTTTGACCCAAGGCCAGTTCGCCCAAGTCTGTTGAGGCCCCGTCAGCAATGACGTCCCCCACCACCAGTTTGTCACCGGGTTTGACGATGGGACGCTGATGGATGTTGGTGTTTTGGTTGGACCGTTGGTATTTGATGAGGTTGTAGATGTCCACACCCACCTCGCCGGCCACGGTCTCTTTGTCGTTGACGCGCACCACGATGCGGTTTGAGTCCACGTAATCCACGACACCGCCACGACGCGCCGTCACCACGGTGCCCGAGTCAACGGCAGAGACGCGTTCGACACCTGTGCCCACCACGGCTTTTTCAGGGCGCAGGGTCGGCACCGCTTGACGCTGCATGTTGGCACCCATCAAGGCGCGGTTCGCATCATCATGCTCTAAG
>JBFYKC010000106.1:0-16198 GCA_041311135.1 Comamonadaceae bacterium
TTCGATGCGAAAGTGGATGGAGGCGTGCATGGCAGTTCGTGCGGGATTAGGTAGCGGCTGCGCCCAACACACAAGACAAGGTGGACACCACGGTCAAGCGAAAACGCAAGGTCATCCAATCACGCAGGCCGGCTTCGGGCCAAGTTTTGCGGTCTACCAAATAACAGGCGATCAACAACAAGCCCAACAAAGGCAAACCCGCATAAGCCGGCATGATGACGGCGATCCAAGACACCAACGAGGGCACCACGCCCCACACCATGTGCAACTTGCGTTGTGGCGCGTTGTGGCGCAAACCAATGCCCCAGTGGATGCCACCTAAAAACGAGGCGATGGTGGCGCCATAGGCACTGAGCGCAATGGCAACAAAGGGGTGTGCTTCGGGCGTGACGATCCACATGAAAAACGCCAACACCACAAACGGGATGAGGCCGGCGTAGCCCAAGCGTTCAATCAATTGGCCAGCGTTGCTGTCGGGGGTGATGGGGGTATGAACCATGGTTTCTTTCTCTTCTCTCGGCTTGCTTTAACGGCTTGCTTCCGCCAACAATTTTTCAATTTGGGCGGTGTTGATGGCGCCTGGCACACGCGTGCCGTCTTGTGCCACCAAGGTGGGTGTGCCGGTGATTTTGTATTTACGCCCGAACTCTAAGTTGCGCTCAATGGCGGCGGTGTTGCATTGCGCATTGACCGGGGCTTGGTCGCGGGCCATCATGTCTTTCCATGCAGTGGCTGGGTCTTTGGCGCACCACACGTTGCGCGATTTCTCGACCGAGCTGGGACCGAGGACGGGGAACAAGAACAAATAAATGGTGACGTTATCCACCTTGGCCAAGTCGCGTTCGAAGCGTTTGCAGTAGCCGCAGTTGGGGTCTTCAAATACAGCGAGTTTGCGTTTGCCGTTGCCATGCACCACGGTGATGGCGTCTTTCAAAGGCAGGGTGTTGAAGTCAATCGCGCTGAGCTTGGCTTCGCGTTCTTCGGTCAGGTTGCGTTTGCTTTTGGTGTCGATCAAGTTGCCTTGAATCAGAAAATTGCCTTCGGCGTCGCTGTAGTAAATCTCGTTGGTGCTGAGGCGCAACTCGTAAATGCCAGCCAACGGTGTGCGGGTGATTTCTTCAATCTTTGGGATTTGTGGAATGCGCTCACTGAGGTTCTTGCGAATCGTGGCTTCATGCCCTTGCGCCCATGCCGTGGTGATGCTGAGCGCGCAGAGGGCCGCAGCGGTGAGGTGACGAAAAGTGCGTTGCATAACGGTGTGTGTTTTTTTAAAAGTGATGATGCCGTGGGCCTTAGCCCATCGCTTGTTGCATGGCCCAAGCCTTGACGGGCGCCAAGCTGTTGAACCCGTTCATGCCCCAGTTGCGCAGCGCTTGCAAACTGGCGTTGGGGTGGGCGAACAGGCGTTGCAGCCCATCGCAGGCGAGCCACGTGGGCATCATGTCGGCTTTGCGCGCACGTTCGTAGCGACGCATGAAATAACGGTCGCCCACGCTGCGCCAATAGTCTTTGCCTTCGCGGGCTTTCAGCACCTGGGCCAGCTCGGCCACATCGGCCAAACCGAGGTTGAGGCCTAAACCGGCGAGCGGGTGAATGTTGTGTGCGGCATCGCCGGCCAAAGCCCAGGCGCTGCCATCGGCCAAGTTGCCCGTCCATCGGTCGGCGCGCGCCAGTTGCAAGGGCCACATGGCGCGTTCGGTGGTGAGTTCCAGTTGGCCGAGTACGCCGTGGCTGGCTTCTGCCAAGGCATGGGCGAAAGCCTGTGCATCCAGCGCCAACACCTCTTGGGCACGTTCGGGCGGAAGCGACCACACCAACCCCACGGTGTCGCCTTGGGCGCCACCCAGTGGCAAGAACGCCAAAATTTCTAAACCGTATGGGCCGTGGGCAAACCATTGCAACGCTTGTTCGCGGTGGGGCGTGCTGCAACGCACGCGGGCGGCCACGGCATGTTGCTGATAAGGCAGCACTTCAAAGTGCACACCCAGCTCGGTGCGGGTGGTGCTGGCGCGGCCTTCGCACACCACTGTCAAGGCGGCAGGTTCGGGGGTGGTGAGGGGAGTAATTTCAGCTTGGTAACGCACGGCTTCGGCCAACTGGGCTTCGAGCACAGGTACGTCCACGATCCAAGTCAGGCCCTCGGGCGTGGGGCTTTCAAAGTGGGCAAAACCACCGTCGTCGCCCCACACGCGCATGTGTTGCACGGGTGTGGCATGCAGGGCATCGGGCCAGCAGCGTAATTCAGACAACAAGTTACGAGAGGCGCTGTTGAGTGAGTAAGCCCTAACGTCAGACGTATTCTTCAGAGGTGTGGTGACCAAGCCCACACGCAATTTTTGACGTGCGAGCAACAGCGCCAAGGTGCGTCCCACCATGCCATCGCCGCGGATACAAACGTCGAATTTTTGAGCCATGCGGTCCATTGTAGGAGGGCGGCACAATGCCGCATGGCTTCTGATTCAACATCCCCACTGTCTGTGTTTGAGGCGCACATCGATGCGCTGTGGGTGTTCCCCGTCAAGTCGTGCGCAGGCATCTCGGTGCAGCAAGCCGTGTTGACCGCCACGGGTTTGGCCTTTGACCGCGCCTGGATGGTGGTGGACGCCGAAGGCGACATGCTGACCCAACGCGAATTGCCCCGCATGGCGCTGATTCAACCGGCGTTGACGACCGATACCTTGGTGTTGCAAGCACCGGGTTCGGCGGACTTGCACTTACCCGTGCAAGTGCCTGCTGCTGCCATGCAGGTCACACGAACCCAGGTGCGTGTGTGGGACGATAGGGTGCCCGCGTTTGACATGGGCGCTGCTGCTAGCGCGTGGTTGACTGAATTTTTAGGGAACGACTTTGGGCCTTTGCGCTTGGTGCGCTTCGATACTCAACACGTCCGTCTCAGCAGCGCCAAGTGGACGCAAGGCGTGCCAGCGTTGAACCAGTTCAGTGATGGGTTTCCTGTGCTGGTGGCCAGCACGGCCTCGCTGGACGAACTCAACAAACGACTACTTGCCCGTGGCGAAGCGGCGGTGGACATGCGCCGCTTTCGCGCCAACGTGGTGTTGGGCGGCGTGATGGCACATGACGAAGACCGCATTGGCACGATGACCCTCGGAACGGTGCAACTCCAACCCGTCAAACCGTGCCCGCGTTGCCCCATTCCTAACATCGACCCTGACTCTGCCCACACCCATCCGGCGGTGAGCGACGCCTTGCAGGGCTATCGCCAAGACGCGCGGGTGAACGGCGCTGTCACGTTTGGCATGAACTGCATTCCACTGGCCGGTGTGGGCCAGGTGCTGCGCGTGGGGCAGCGGGTATCGGCCGACTGGGTGTTTTAAAACCGCTTTCAGCGACTGGGAACTGGGCGCACGACTTCGCGCAAGATGCCGCCGCTGCTCACATCGCCGGTACTGCTGCCCTCGCCACGTAGGCGGGCGATGCAAGCAGCGCGGTCGTCACCTTTGAACGCGTGACAGCGTTTGAATTGGTTTTTCTCATAAGAGGTGCCTGGTGCATCGTCCAATAGATTGCGCTTGGCTTCGGCCAAGGCATTACGCGCTTCTAAGCGACACGCGGCAAGGTCTTGTGTGGCTTGTGTCATTTCACATTCACGCAAATCTTGTTGGTAGCGTGCTTGTAATTCGCTCAAGATGTCCGCTTGGGCGGGTGAGAGCCAACCCAAGCTTGCACACAGGGCAATTGGGCTGACCCAGAGCCAGCGTTGAAGGTGGTGTGGCGTGAGTTTGCGCATGGATGTGGTCCTTGTCAGAGGCGGTGAGATGCCCCAATTACAATCTATCGCAGTTACAAGGATATTTTTATGAGTTTGAAATGCGGCATCGTGGGCTTGCCCAACGTTGGTAAATCCACCCTGTTCAACGCCCTGACCAAAGCGGGCATCGCGGCTGAGAATTACCCCTTTTGCACGATTGAACCCAACACCGGCGTGGTCGAAGTACCTGACCCTCGTTTGCAACAGTTGGCCGAGATCATCACACCTGAACGCATTGTTCCCGCCATTGTGGAATTTGTGGACATCGCTGGCTTGGTGGCCGGAGCCAGCACGGGTGAAGGCTTGGGCAACAAGTTTTTGGCCCACATCCGCGAAACCGACGCCATCGTCAACGTGGTGCGTTGCTTTGAAGATCCCAACGTGATTCACGTGGCCAACAAGGTCGACCCCATTGCGGACATTGAAGTGATTCAAACCGAGCTGTGTTTGGCCGATTTGGCCTCAGTCGAAAAAGCGATTCACCGCGTGAACAAAATTGCTCGCTCGGGGGACAAAGAAGCCGTCAAGCAAATGGCCATTCTTGAAAAGTGCCAAGCGGCGCTGAATGACACCAAGCCAGTGCGCACCATCGACTTCAGCAAGGAAGAGCGCGCCGAACTGAAACAGTTCTTCTTGATCACGGCCAAGCCCGCGATGTTTGTGGCCAACGTGTCCGAAGATGGCTTCGAGAACAACCCCTTTTTAGACCGCCTCAAGGCGTTTGCGCAAGCGCAAAATGCGCCCGTGGTGGCCATTTGCGCCAAGATCGAAGCCGAGTTGTCTGAGATGGATGACGCCGACCGCTTGGAATTTCTCAAAGAACTCGGCCAAGACGAGCCAGGTCTGAACCGCTTGATTCGTGCGGCTTACGACTTGTTGGGCCTGCAAACTTACTTCACCGCAGGGGTGAAAGAAGTGCGCGCATGGACCATCCACAAAGGTGACACAGGTCCACAAGCCGCAGGTGTGATTCACACCGATTTCGAAAAGGGCTACATCCGCGCCCAAACCATTGCGTTTGATGACTTCATCGCCTTCAAAGGCGAACAAGGCGCCAAAGACGCCGGCAAAATGCGTGCGGAAGGCAAGGAATACGTCGTGAAAGACGGCGATGTGATGAACTTCTTGTTCAGCAGCTAATTTAGACACACCACAACGGAGACCGCCATGCCAGGACTGTTAAAGAACATTGATCCCGATGGATTGCTTGAGTTTTCTGTGGTCTACACAGATCGTGCGTTGAATCACATGTCGGCCCGCTTCCAAGGCGTGATGACCGATATTTCCAGCATTCTCAAAGAAGTCTATGCTGCCAAATCGGCCGTTTTAGTTCCAGGCAGTGGCACGTTCGGCATGGAGTCGGTGGCGCGTCAATTCGCAACTGGCAAGAAGGTGTTGGTCATTCGCAATGGTTGGTTCAGTTACCGTTGGACGCAAATTTTCGAAATGGGGCACATCCCCTCTCAATCCGTGGTGATGAAAGCCCGCCGCATCGAAGATGGATCGCAAGCTGCTTGGGCGCCCTGTCCTGTGGATGAGGTGGTGGCCGCCATCTTGGCCGAAAAACCAGCCGTGGTGTTTGCGCCGCATGTCGAAACAGCCGCTGGTTTGATCTTGCCTGATGACTACTTGCGCAAAGTGGCTGATGCGGTGCATCAAGTGGGTGGTTTGTTTGTGCTTGACTGCATTGCTTCTGGGGCGATGTGGGTCAACATGGAAAAAACCGGCGTGGATGTTCTGATCAGCGCACCTCAAAAAGGTTGGAGTGGCTCACCTTGTTGCGCCATGGTCATGCTGAGTGAACGTGCGCGCGTGGCGATTGACGCAACAACCAGCACCAGCTTTGCCTGTGACTTGAAGAAGTGGCTGCAAATCATGGAGAGCTACGAGAACGGCACCCATTCTTACCACACCACCATGCCTACTGATGCACTCAGCCGCTTGCGTGAAGTGATGCAAGAAACGCGTGCTTATGGGTTTGAAAAAGTGCGTGCCGAACAAATCGAACTGGGAGCCAAAGTGCGCGCTTTGCTTGAGCGCCGCGGTATTCGCAGTGTGGCTGCCGAAGGTTTCAAAGCTCCCGGTGTGGTGGTGAGTTACACCACTGATACGGGCATGCACAACAGCAAAAAGTTTTTGGCTTTGGGTTTGCAAACTGCAGCAGGTGTGCCTTTGCAGTGTGACGAGCCTGCCGACTTCATGACTTTCCGAATCGGCTTATTTGGCTTAGAAAAGTTACACAACGTAGACCGTACGGTGGGGCATTTGGCAGAAGCGTTGCATCAGATGGGTATCGACGCAGAAGAGGTCGTGGCCTAAGCTTTAAAGCACCAGGTTCCAGTGCTGTGGAAACACCCATAGCAAGCCGGCTGTCATGACGACATACCGCGCAAATTTGCCCAGGGCCATGTAGACCACACACGGCCAAAAGGGCAGGCGTAGCCAACCTGCGATCGCACACAAAGGGTCACCCACGCCAGGCAACCAACTCAGCAAGCAGGCTTTGGGGCCGAGGGTGTGTAACCAACGTAGGGCACGCGCTTGGTTGCCTGTGGTTTCTGGGGGACGCACTTTGTCGCTCAGCACATGGGCTTCATAGCCCATCCACCAACTGATCGCGCCGCCGAGGGTGTTGCCCACCGTGGCCACCACCACCGCAGGCCAAAACAACTCAGGGTTGAGCTTGACCAAGCCAAACACCACGGGTTCCGACCCCATGGGCAACAAGGTGGCCGACACCAACGACACCACAAACACAGTGCTGAGCCCGTATTCGGGCAGCGCTAGGGCGGCGATCACAGATTGCATCCAAATTTCCATGTTTGAAGTGTAGTGACGAGCGCCCTAATTCTTTGCAAACCCTTACAAAATCGTCATTTACAGACCGCATGCTGAAATTTTGGGCAAGTACAATCACGCCTCCTTTTTAAGCACACCCTCACTTTTCACTCCATGCACATCGGTCCCTACACATTGGCAAACAACCTGTTTGTCGCGCCGATGGCTGGCGTGACCGACCGGCCGTTTCGCATGCTGTGCAAACAGTTGGGTGCAGGGTATGCGGTGAGTGAGATGGTCACCTCGCGCAAAGATTTGTGGACCAGCCTCAAAACTTCGCGTCGTGCCGACCACACCGGCGAGAGTGGTCCGATTGCGGTGCAAATCGCTGGCACTGATGCGGCCATGATGGCTGAGGCAGCGGTTTACAACATCGAGCGTGGCGCGCAAATCATCGACATCAACATGGGTTGCCCTGCCAAGAAGGTGTGCAACAAATGGGCCGGTTCGGCCTTGATGCAAGACGAGCCCTTGGCGTTGTCCATCGTGCAAGCCGTGGTGGACGCTGCGCAACCTCACGGCGTGCCTGTGACCTTGAAGATGCGTACCGGTTGGTGCGACACCCACAAGAATGCGGTGGCCCTGGCCCGTGGTGCCGAGGCTGCTGGCGTGCACATGCTCACCGTGCATGGTCGCACCCGTGAGCAAGGCTACAAAGGCTTGGCCGAGTACGACACCATTGCTGCTGTCAAGCAAGCCGTGCGTGTGCCCGTGGTGGCCAATGGCGACATCGATTCGCCAGAGAAAGCCAAAGAGGTTTTGCAGCGCACCGGCGCCGACGCACTGATGATTGGACGCGCCGCCCAAGGGCGCCCTTGGATCTTCCGTGAGATTGCACATTACTTGGCCACTGGCGAACATTTGGCGCAGCCCTTGGTGCAAGAGGTCACCCGCTTGCTGCTGGCGCATTTGGACGAGCACTACGCCCTGTATGGCGAGCGCACCGGTGTGCGCAGCGCACGCAAACACATTGCGTGGTATGTGCGTAGCTTGCCCGGTGGCGAGGCATTTCGCCAACACATGAACACCTTAGAAGACAGCGCGTCACAGCACCATGCGGTGGCTGCTTTCTTTGCCGACTTGGCCGAGCGTCACGAGCGCTTGCCCGACCCTGTTGAATCCGTAGAACCGTTAGCTTTGCATGAGTAAAAAACACATTGAAGAGGTGGTGCGCGCCAGCCTCGAAACTTATTTCCGCGACCTCAAAGGCACCGAGCCTGACAACCTGCACGACATGATGGTGCGCGTCATGGAAAAACCCTTGCTCGAAGTGGTGATGCAGCACGCCGATCACAACCAGTCCCGTGCCGCCGAATGGCTGGGACTGAACCGCAACACGCTGCGCAAAAAACTGCTCGATCACAAACTCATCAAATAAGTCTCTTTTTAAAGTACCCCATGAAAGCACTCATCTCCGTCTCTGACAAAACCGGCATCGTTGAACTCGCACGTGACTTGCACGCCTTGGGCGTCGGCCTAATCTCCACCGGCGGTACGGCCAAGCTGTTGGCCGAACAAGGCTTGCCCGTGACCGAAGTGGCCGAAGTCACAGGCTTCCCTGAAATGCTCGATGGCCGTGTGAAAACCTTGCACCCCAAAGTGCACGGCGGCTTGCTGGCGCGTCGCGACACGCCCGAGCACATGGCCGCGTTGAAGGCGCACGGCATCGACACCATCGATTTGTTGATCGTCAATCTGTACCCCTTCGAAGCCACCGTGGCCAAGCCCGGTTGCACCTTGGCCGATGCGATTGAAAACATCGACATTGGCGGCCCTGCCATGGTGCGCTCGGCGGCGAAGAACTGGAAAGATGTGGGCATCGTCACCGACGCCAGCCAATACGCGGACGTGATGGCCGAATTGAAATCGAACGGCAAACTCAGCGACAAACTGCGCTTTGCCTTGTCTGTGGCGGCGTTCAACCGCATCAGCCAATACGACGGCGCGATCAGCAACTACTTGTCGAGCGTGAACTTTGAAGCTGAAAAACTCAGCGAAGCCTATGTGCCTGAATGCGCCCAGTTCTCTGGCCAGTTCAACGAGCAGTACGTCAAGGTGCAAGACCTGCGCTACGGCGAGAACAGCCACCAGCAAGCGGCGTGGTACCGCGACTTGGCACCTGCAGCAGGCTCGCTCGCCACGGGCGTGCAACTGCAAGGCAAAGAGCTGAGCTACAACAACATCGCTGACGCGGATGCGGCGTGGGAATGCGTGAAGAGTTTCGATAGCTCGGCGTGCGTCATCGTCAAACACGCCAACCCTTGCGGCGTGGCCGTGGGCGCCAACCCGCTCGAGGCCTACAGCAAAGCCTTCCAGACCGACCCCACCAGCGCGTTCGGCGGCATCATCGCCTTCAATCGCCCTGTGGACAAAGCGGCTGCCGAAGCCGTGAGCAAACAATTTGTGGAAGTGTTGATGGCCCCTGATTTCAGTGCCGAAGCCCTCGACGTGTTCAAGAGCAAAGTCAACGTGCGTTTGATGAAAATTGCGTTGCCTGCCAACTATGGCCACGTGCGCAATGCGATTGAGACCAAACGCGTGGGCTCTGGCCTGTTGCTGCAAAGTGCAGACAACCACGAGTTGGCTTTGGCAGATTTGAAAATCGTCACCGTCAAACACCCCACCCCCGGAGAGTTGAACGATTTGTTGTTCGCTTGGAAAGTCGCCAAGTTCGTCAAATCCAACGCCATCGTGTTCTGCAAAAACGGCATGACCATGGGCGTGGGCGCTGGTCAAATGAGCCGCCTCGATTCGGCCCGCATCGCCAGCATCAAGGCCGAAGCCGCCAAACTGAGTTTGCAAAACACCGTGGTCGCCAGCGACGCGTTCTTCCCCTTCCGCGACGGTCTTGACGTGGTGGTGGACGCCGGTGCGACCTGCGTGGCTCAGCCTGGGGGTTCGATGCGCGACCAAGAAGTGATTGATGCGGCCAACGAACGTGGTGTGGCCATGGTGTTCACCGGCGTGCGTCACTTCCGTCATTGATCGCACCCATTGCGCATTGATCCCCACACCACGGCCGTTGCGCTGACGCAAGAGCCAGGCACTCTTGGTTTTGCCGAACTTGGTCTCCACGCCGAGTTGCAACGCGCTGCCGCCCACGCAGGCTTTACAACACCCACACCGGTTCAGGTCGAAGCCGTGGGTCCTGTGCTCCATGGTCGCGATGTGGTGGCCCAAGCACAAACTGGCTCAGGCAAAACAGCCGCCTATGTGCTGCCGCTGTTGCAGCTGCTCATGGCCGTTGCTCCGCCGCGTGACGCTGCGCCTAAAAAGCGCATCACGCAAGTGTTGGTGTTGGTCCCCACGCGTGAGCTGGCCACGCAAGTGAGCGACGTGCTGCGTGATTTGGCGCGGCCATTGCAACAGTCCATCAAAGTGGGCACGGTGTTTGGCGGTGTCTCTATCAACCCGCAAATGATGAGCTTGCGCAGTGGCGCCGATGTGGTGGTGGCCACGCCCGGTCGCTTGCTCGATATGGTGAAACACAACGCCTTGAGCTTGCGCCACGTGCAGCACCTGGTGCTGGACGAAGCCGATCGCTTGCTCGACCTGGGTTTTGCCGACGAGTTGCAACGTGTGCTGGCGTTGTTGCCTGCGAAACGCCAGAACCTGTTGTTCAGCGCCACCTTTGAGCCGGCGGTGCAAACTTTGGCCGAAGCCATGTTGCACAACCCCGTGCGCATCACCATCGCCAGCACCGATGCGCATGAACCCGACATTGCGCAGCGTGCGATTCAGGTGGATGAAAAAAGTCGCACTGCGTTGTTGCGTCACCTCATCAAAACTCAGGGATGGACACGTGTGTTGGTGTTTGTGGCCACACGCTATGCCTGTGAACACGTGGCCAACAAACTCTACAAAGCCGGTGTGTTTGCCACCGCGTTTCATGGCGAGATGAGCCAAGGCGCACGCCAAGATGTGTTGAATGAATTCAAAGAAGAACGCTGGGAAGTGGTGGTCACCACCGACTTGGCCGCGCGTGGCATCGACATTGCGCAGCTGCCTGTGGTGGTCAACTACGACCTACCGCGCTCCGCCACCGACTACACCCATCGCATTGGCCGCACAGGCCGAGCGGGAGAACGTGGTGACGCGGTGAGCTTTGTCACTGCCGCCACGCTGGCGCATTGGCACCTGATTCAAAAGCGTCAAAAAATTCAGTTGCCACTGGAGGTCGTCGAAGGCTTCGAACCGACCGACGTGCCGCCTCCTGCATCGCCGCTGAATGACGGTACCGGCGGCATCAAGGGCAAGCGCCCGAGCAAGAAAGACAAGTTGCGCGCTGCAGCAACTGCAATCACTCAAAAAAGTAGCTGAGCAAGTCTCAGCTCAACATGATGCAAGCCCACACCACCGCGGTGTGGGTTTTTTGTTTGTGTAGGTCGCACTTCAATGCATGTGTTTGGAACCATGGAGGATGGCGTTATTCATTTAACTTGCGTATACGCCATTGGCGTATAGAATGGAAATGTGTGGAATTCATTGAAACGCCAACGTTCACGCGCACCATCACCACATTGATCGCTGACGACGATTACGCAGCGATGCAGATCATGTTGGTTGAAAACCCGGCCTTGGGTGATTTGATTCGAGGTGGGGGAGGCATCCGTAAGTTGCGTTATGCCGTGCGTGGCCGAGGTAAACGTGGTGGTTTGCGCGTGATTTACTACTGGCTTAAAGATGCGCATCAGATTTACATGCTCTTGGCCTATGCCAAATCAGTCCGAGACACGTTGACTGTGCAAGAGCTGAAGGTGCTGAGTGAACTTGTGAAGGAGTTGTAACGATGGAACAAGAATTGTTTGCAGATCTGGTGCAAAGCTTAAAAGAAGCGCAAGCCATCTCGAAAGGCAAAGTCAGGGCATCTCGTCGATTTGATATGGCCAATCCAGATGTCAAGCTCGTGCGTGAACAGGTAGGTTTGTCGCAATCTGAATTCGCTCAGATGATGCGCGTCAGCGTGAAGACGCTACAAAACTGGGAGCAGCACCGTCGTCATCCCACGGGGCCTGCTGCTGCCTTGCTGAAAATAGTTTCCACAGCCCCAGAGTTGGCGCTGCGTTCGTTGCACGCCTAACGGTGGCTCAGTCGTTGCCGTCGTCGAACCCATCGAAACCGTGACGTTCTTGGTGTTCGCGTAATTCACCGGCGGGGCGTTTGGCACGCACGCCGTGTTTGGCCAAGATCTCCACGTAGAACTGTTTTGCTTGCTGTTCTTTGGCTGCGTTGTCGATGCAGGCAATCACATTGGCCAAGTGCACCACTTCGGCAGCCTCTTGGGTCAAACCGAATTTGCAATCGAAATCCCAATAGTCCACACCTTCAGGCAAATCGCGGCGGCGTTCGCGTTTGAGGTATTTACGAATCTCGTGCTTGATGGCATCGAGCACGCGGTCCGGGTGTTTGCCTTCGACCTGCAGTTGGAAAGTTTTTTTCATGAAAGTCCTTGTGGGTAAATGCGCCCGAGAAGGACGAGAAAAGAAAATGAAGCGCAGCCCATTACAGCTGTGCAAACACCTCAGAAGCCGCGGCCACCGTGGCCGCAATGTCCGCATCGGTGTGAGCGGCACTGACGAAGCCAGCTTCGTACAACGCAGGCGCGATGTACACACCGCGGTCGAGCAAGCCATGGAACAACTGGTTAAATTTGGGCGAATCGCTGGTCATCACCTTGGCGTAGTTCTGGGGCAATTCAGGCAGCAAGAAGAAACCAAACATGCCACCTTGGCAATCGGCGCTGAAGGGAACGCCGGCTTTTGCTGCGGCGCCTTTGAGGCCATCGACCAAGCTTTGTGTGCGTGTGCTCAAGGCATCCCAAAAACCAGGCTTGGCAATTTCACGCAAGGTGGCCAAGCCGCAGGCGGTGGCCACAGGGTTGCCGCTCAAGGTGCCCGCTTGGTACACCGGGCCCGTGGGCGCGAGTTGCTGCATGATGGCGCGTGGCCCACCAAAGGCGGCCAGTGGCATGCCCCCCCCAATCACTTTGCCCAACACCGTGATGTCGGGTTGGAAGCCGGGGATGAGCTTGGCGTACACGCTTTGTGCGCTGCCCAAGGCGACGCGGAAACCCGTCATCACTTCGTCAAACACAAACAAGGCACCGTGCTCGGTGCAGAGATCGCGGCAGCGCTTCATGAAGGGCACAGACGCACGCACAAAATTCATGTTGCCAGCGATGGGTTCGATCATCACGCAAGCGAGCTCTTTGCCGTGCAGCTTGAAAGCTTCTTCAAGCTGTTCGATGTTGTTGTATTCGAGCACCAAGGTGTGTTGCACCACCTCAGGCGGCACACCGGCGCTGGTGGGGTTTCCAAAAGTGGCCAAGCCAGAGCCGGCTTTGACCAACAGGGCATCAGCGTGGCCGTGGTAGCAACCTTCAAACT
This sequence comes from Comamonadaceae bacterium, assembly GCA_041311135.1. GTDB lineage: Bacteria > Pseudomonadota > Gammaproteobacteria > Burkholderiales > Burkholderiaceae_C > Limnohabitans. The sequence continues at coordinate 12,994 of JBFYKC010000106.1, forward strand.
TGATGATCTTGCTGCGGCCTGTGGCACCCCGCGCCAAGCGCAACGCGCTCATGCCGGCTTCGGTGCCTGAGCTGACCAAGCGCACCATTTCCATCGATGGCACGTGCTTCAAAATTTCTTCAGCCAACTCGATCTCGCGTTCGGTCGGCGCGCCAAACGAGAAGCCATCCAGCGCAGCTTTTTGCACCGCCTCGAGCACCACGGGGTTGCCGTGGCCCAAGATCATGGGGCCCCATGAGCCGATGTAGTCGATGTACTTTTGACCATTGGCATCCCAGAAGTACGCACCTTGCGCACGTTGCACAAAACGGGGCGTGCCTCCCACGGCACGGAAGGCGCGCACGGGTGAGTTGACGCCACCGGGAATCACACGGGCAGCACGGTCAAACAGGGTTTGGTTCAAGTCGGTCATGGTCGTCGGTATCAATGTTTGGTTTCGTGACGGGGCAACGAAAAATCGTCGGCGGTGGCGGGCAAGCCATCGCTTTCTTCTTCGCCTTCAGCCTCGTCAGCTTCGGCCCAAAACAGGCGGTCGGGCACGATGTGGCCCATGCCGGGGCGGAAGCCGCCATTCAAGCTTTGGTCGAGGTAGTTGAGCGATTCGCGGGTGGCCAACTCTAGGTCGGTGCCTGCAGCCAATACTGCGGCCAGGGTGATGCTCAGCGTGTCGCCCGCACCTGAGAACACCACATCAAAGCGTTCAAAGCGTTCGCTCACCATCACCGTGTGGGCGGTGGCCAAGGCGTTCTCCACGTGTTGGTCCGGATGGTTGATGCCGGTCACCAACACATAGGGCACACCCACTTCGGCCGCAGCGCGAGCAATGTCGCGGGCAGTTGGGCTTTTCTCGCTGCTCCAGTCGGGCAGCAACCAGCGCCACAAGGTGTTGTGGTTGCCCACCAGCACGGTGGTTTGCGGCAAGATCAATTCGCGGAATGCGTCGAGGTAGGCGTCGATTTGTTCGTCTTCCCACCATGACAGATTGGGCATGTAGGCCACCACCGGCACTTCGGCGTAGTCGGTGCAAATTTCGGCGATGACGCTGAGGTTTTCCGGGTTACCGCAAAACCCCACTTTGATGACTTGCACGCTGACGTCTTCGAGCACGCTGCGGGCTTGCTCAGTCACCGCTTCTTCGTCGAATGCGATGTGGTCAAAAATTTCAGCGGTGTCGCGCATGTAGGTGCCTGTCACCACGGGCAACGCGTGGGCGCCGACTGAGGCTGCAGCCAAGATGTCAGCCGACAAACCGCCCGCGCCGCTGGGGTCGTTGGCGTTGAAAGCCAACAGGCAGGGCGGGGCGCCGCTGGTCTCTTCAGAGAGCGGCAATTCGGGGGAGGTGGGGGTGTTTTCTTGCGCCATGAGCCGGTCGATACAATGCTTTTCATTCTATGCGTTGACGAAAGAAATACCGTGGCAAATACTTGGATGTGTCTAATTTGTGGATGGATTTATGACGAAGAGGCCGGTGCGCCTGAGCATGGCATTGCCGCTGGCACTGCCTGGGCCGATGTGCCCATGAACTGGACGTGCCCCGAGTGCGGTGCCCGCAAAGAAGACTTTGAAATGGTGCAAATCTAAGTCCTATGGAAGTCCGTGCGCAGTTTGAAAACCACGTCTTGGCGTTGCTGCGTCATCGCCCCGCCGTCGATTTGCATGCCGCACGGCAGTTGGAGCTGCTTTGCCAGCGTCAACTCGACGCAGAAACCCTGGCGGGTTGGCGCACGTTTTGGTCCTTGGCCACGCACTTTTTTGAGGGCTTGCGTTTGGCTCCCAACCGCAGCATTGAGGACCACGAGGTCAGCGCTGCTTCGCAAGTGCTGAGCGGCTTGCAACTGCGCGAGCAGTTCAACGACCACGGCAAGCCCATTGAAGACACGCTGCAAGTCATCAACCATCTGCTGTTTTTAGAGCAGGCCGATGTGATCTCGCAGCGCTTGGTGAGCCTCCTCAACGATTGGACAGAGTCGCCGGAGTCTGACCTGCCAACCGAAGCGCAACTCGACGTGCAAAGCATGGCCCAACTGGCGCAAGATGTGGAGCTGACAGCGGTGCAACAGGTGGCGGATTCCTTGGGGGTTCAGCTGGCACGTTTGCGTGCCAAGCGTGTGGTGGACGACATCAAAACCAGCCTCAGCGGCGCGGAAGAAGTCAGCCGCTTGCTGCAGCACTTTGCGGTGGGCAGTGTGCGTGAGCCGCAACCTCAGGTGCTCTCCGCTTTGCGTGGCGACTGAGCGCCGCGCATTGTTCTTTTTACTTCACCTTTTTCACCACGGCATAACGCTCAAGCGTGCGCGTGCGCGCTTCTGCGTGGTCCACGATTGGGTAGGGGTAGTCTTTGCCCATCACCACGCCCGCCTCTTCCAACTCCAAAGGTTTGGCCAGCCAAGGCGCATGGATGGCCGCGTTGCTGAGCTTGGCCAAGGCCGGTACATAGCGGCGAATGAACTTGCCCTCAGGGTCAAATTTCTCGCTCTGGCTGATCGGGTTGAAGATGCGGAAATAAGGCTGCGCATCGCAGCCGCTGGAGCTCGCCCACTGCCAGCCCCCGTTGTTGGCGGCTAAATCAAAGTCGTTCAAATGCTCGGCAAAGTAGCGCTCGCCCCAGCGCCAATCCAGTCCCAAGTCTTTGGTTAAAAAGCTCGCCACCACCATGCGCAAACGGTTGTGCATGTAGCCGGTTTGGTTGATTTGCGCCATCGCCGCATCGACCAGCGGATAGCCGGTTCGACCCGCGCACCACGCGGCAAACAGCTCTTTGGCGTGCTTGTTGTGGTCCCATTGGATGGCGTCGTATTCGGGCTTGAACGCGCCAGTCACCACACGTGGGTGGTGGTGCAAGATTTGGTGATAGAAATCGCGCCAAATCAATTCCGACAGCCACGTCTCGGCGCCTTTCGAGCCCGTCAACATGCGTTGGTAAGCCGTGGAGGCGAGCTGACGGATCGACACCGTGCCAAAGCGCAAATGCACGCCCAAATAGCTAGGGCCTTTGATGGCGGGGAAGTTTCGCGCCTCGTCGTACTTGTCCATCCGATCAAAGAAATCTTCAAACAAGGCCAAGCCGCCAGGGCTGCCGGTGGGCACATGCAGGCTGCTCAGGTTGGTGGACTCAAACCCACTGTCGGCCAGTGTCGGCACAGGCACTTGGTACGCCTTGGGGCGTGCAGCCAAGGCCTTGATGTATTTACCAACGGGGTAAGAC
>JBFYKC010000126.1:0-3308 GCA_041311135.1 Comamonadaceae bacterium
GGTGGCGAAGGTCGTACCGGTGAAGGCCGTCATGCAGTTGACCCATGGGGTAACCTGACTAAGGGCTACCGTACCCGTAACAACAAGCGCACGCAGGTCATGATCGTGTCGCGTCGCAAGAAGTAAAGGGTAGCCAATGACTCGCTCACTTAAAAAAGGTCCATTCGTTGACCATCACCTCGTTGCCAAGGTTGAAAAAGCCGTTGCAACGAAAGACAAGAAGCCCATCAAAACATGGTCACGTCGTTCTATGGTCTTGCCCGATTTCATCGGTTTGACCATTGCTGTGCACAACGGCAAACAACACGTGCCTGTTTATGTGACTGACCAAATGGTTGGCCACAAGCTGGGTGAATTCGCTTTGACCCGTACATTCAAGGGTCATCCAGCGGACAAAAAAGTCCAGAAGAAATAAGGAAAGACCATGGAAACACGTGCAGTCCTCAGGGGCGTCCGTTTGTCGGTCGATAAAGGCCGCCTGGTCGCCGATTTGATTCGCGGCAAAAAAGTGGATCAAGCTTTGAACATCCTCACATTCACGCAGAAAAAAGCTGCTGGCATTGTGAAGAAGGTTTTGGAGTCCGCTATCGCCAACGCTGAACACAACGACGGTGCTGACATCGACGAGTTGAAGGTGAAAACCATCTACGTCGAACAAGGCGCTACTCTCAAGCGTTTCACAGCCCGCGCCAAAGGCCGTGGCAACCGTATCAGCAAGCCCACATGCCACGTGTATGTGACGGTTGGCAACTGAAAGGCCTAGGAAGAATATGGGACAAAAAATCCATCCTACCGGCTTCCGCCTTGCGGTCAGCCGCAATTGGGCAAGCCGTTGGTACGCAAGCAACCGTGATTTCGCCGGCATGTTGGCCGAAGACATCAAGGTTCGTGAATACCTCAAGGCCAAGTTGAAGAACGCTGCTGTGGCACGCGTCCTCATCGAGCGCCCCGCCAAAAACGCACGCATCACAATTTTCTCGGCTCGTCCTGGTGTTGTGATCGGCAAAAAAGGCGAAGACATCGAGAGCTTGAAAAAAGAACTCGCAGCTCGTTTGGGCGTGCCAGTCGCAGTGAACATCGAAGAAGTGCGCAAGCCTGAAATCGATGCCCAACTGATTGCTGACAGCATCACACAACAGCTCGAAAAGCGGATCATGTTCCGCCGCGCCATGAAGCGCGCCATGCAAAACGCCATGCGTCTGGGTGCCCTCGGCATCAAGATCATGTCTGCTGGCCGTCTGAACGGTATCGAGATCGCACGTACTGAGTGGTACCGTGAAGGCCGCGTGCCTTTGCACACTCTGCGCGCTGACATTGACTACGGTACTTCTGAAGCCAAGACCACCTACGGTGTGATCGGTGTGAAGGTCTGGGTCTACAAGGGTGACAACCTGGGTCGCAACGATGCACCCGCTTTGGCTGAACCCCGTCAAGAAGAAGAGCGTCGCCCACGTGGCCCGCGTCGTGATGCTCGCCCGGGTGACCGTGCAGGCCGCGGTGCACCCCGTCGTGCTGGCGGTACCAACACAGCACCTGTTGACGGCAGCGACAAGCCCGCCGAAGCAGGTGGTGATGTCAAACCCACCGTTAAGCGCGTACGTAAAGTAGCCGCGCCAGCTGCAGCAGCTGACGGTGCCAAAGGAGAGTAAACATGCTGCAACCCGCTCGCAGAAAGTTCCGTAAGGAACAAAAGGGCCGCAACACCGGCGTCGCAACCCGTGGCAACACGGTTGCGTTTGGTGATTTCGGTTTGAAGTCCACCGACCGCGGCCGTTTGACGGCCCGTCAGATCGAAGCTGCACGTCGTGCAATTTCACGTCACGTGAAGCGTGGCGGCCGTATCTGGATTCGTGTGTTCCCTGACAAGCCCATCTCTACAAAACCTGCAGAGGTTCGTATGGGTAACGGTAAGGGCAACCCCGAGTACTACGTGGCTGAGATTCAGCCCGGTAAGGTGTTGTATGAAATCGTTGGCGTGCCAGAGCAATTGGCCCGTGAAGCGTTTAAATTGGCCGCAGCCAAACTGCCCTTGCGCACGACGTTTGTCGCACGCATGATTGGCCAGTAATTCAGGAGAACTCACAATGAACACAACTGAACTGCGCACCCAAGACGAAGCTGGTTTGGCGAAAGAAATCAAGGATCTGCAAAGAGCCCATTTCAATTTGCGCATGCAAAAAGCCACTCAGCAACTCGGCAACACGAACCAACTGCGCGAAACTCGCCGCAGCATCGCTCGTGCCAAAACCATCCTTGCTGAAAAGCAAGCCGCCAAATAAGGAGTGACCATGACGGAAGCTAAAACATCCCTCAAGCGCACCTTGATCGGCAAGGTGGTCAGCGACAAACGCGCCAAAACCGTAACGGTGTTGGTGGAGCGTCGCGTGAAGCATGCTTTGTACGGCAAGATTGTTGCCAAATCAAGCAAGTACCACGCACATGACGAAACAGGACAATTCGGTTTGGGCGACGTGATCGAGATCACCGAGAGCAAGCCAATTTCCAAAACCAAAAACTGGGTTGCAACCCGTTTGGTCGAAAAGGCAGCAGTGGTTTAAGCTTAATCAGCTTGCATTCTGCAAACCTTGTCAAAACGACTCACAATTGTGGGTCGTTTTTTTTCGTCTGAACATTTTCATTCTTCGATTAATAGACGTTCACTCCGATTCAATCACCCCCTATTTAAGGACACACCATGATCAAAGTTGGCGACGCACTTCCTGCAGTGACATTGACAGAATTCGTAGAAGTAGAAGGCAACGGTTGCAGCATTGGCCCCAATCCCGTAGATGTTGCAAAAGCATCCGCCGGCAAGACCATCGCTTTGTTTGCGCTGCCTGGCGCATTCACACCCACATGTTCTGCCAAGCACGTACCAGGTTATGTGGCGCAATACGATGCTTTGGTAGCTGCTGGTGTAGATGAAATTTGGTGTGTTAGCGTGAACGATGCATTCGTGATGGGCGCTTGGGGCCGTGAACAAAAAACCACAGGCAAAGTGCGCATGATGGGCGACGGCAGTGCCGACTTCACCAAGGCCACAGGTCTGACCTTGGACCTCACCGCACGTGGCATGGGCTTGCGCAGCAACCGTTATTCGATGTTGGTGAAAGACGGCAAAGTGGCCAGCTTGAACATCGAAGGTCCTGGCAAATTTGAAGTCAGCGATGCTGACACCATGCTGGCACAAGCCAAAGGCTAATCAAGCCACTGCCCCCTCTTCAATAGAAGGGGCACCCAAAAATCACAGTGATGAGCCTCAGGGCTCATCCTGTCACAACATCACTTTGAGATAGTGTGCACCCGGC
>JBFYKC010000135.1:0-20934 GCA_041311135.1 Comamonadaceae bacterium
AGTTGAACCACCCCGATGCCGTCGTGCGCGCAGAGTCGGCCGACCAGGTGGCGTTGTTGACGCCGATTGTCAAAGCCTTCATCACTGACAACGCGTGGACGTCCACGTCGGCTTGCATGCAGGTGTTCGGGGGCCATGGGTTCATTCGCGAGTGGGGCATGGAGCAATACGTGCGTGATGCCCGCATCAACATGATTTACGAAGGCACCAACACCATTCAAAGTCTGGATTTGTTGGGCCGCAAGGTGCTCGGTAACCAGGGTGCTTCTTTGAAAAAGTTTGGTGAAAAAATTGCGGAGTTGGTCATGGCCGAACAGGGCAACGAAGACATGGCCGAGTTCATCAACCCCTTGGCTAAGTTGGGCCAGCAAATGACGCAGTTCACCGGCGAGATTGGCTACAAGGCCATGCAAAACGCGGACGAGGTGGGCGCGGCGGCCGTGGATTACCTGCGTGTGGCTGGACATTTGGTGTTGGGCTATTTCTGGGCGCGTATGGCACAGGTGGCGTTGCAAAAAATCGCCGAAGGGAATCGCGATCCGTTTTACCAAGCCAAGTTGCAAACCGCGCGCTTCTACTTCGCCAAGCTGTTTCCTGAAACTGCGTCGCTCATGGTCACGGCCCGATCGGGTGCGGCTGTGCTGATGGAGACAGATGCAGTGTTTGCATGAGTTATTTCTTTCCTCAAATCAGGTAAATTCAAACCATGACTTCGATACAACACTTCAAAACGCTGCTGAGCATTTCGCTCTTGGCGGCGACCAGCAGCTTTGCGCAAATGACGCCCGTGGGCAGTTGGCACACCATTGACGACAAAACGGGTGAGGCGAAAGCTGAAATTCAAATTGTCGAAAAAGATGGGGTGCTTAACGGTCGTGTCATCAAGTCCTTGCGCAATGACCCAAACGCCAAGAAGACCTGCGATGACTGCAATGACGACCGAAAAGGTCAAGTCATCATTGGTATGGAGATCATTCGTGGCGTCAAACATGAAGCATCGAACGAGCCTCTGTGGGCCGGTGGCGGCAAGATTTTGGACCCCGAGAACGGCAAGGAATACACCGTGAAAATGGTGCCTCGGGACGACGGCAAGAAGCTCCAGGTGCGAGGCTACATTGGTCCGTTTTACCGAACTCAAATTTGGCAACGCGTGCAGTAACAGGAAATTTATGACAGAAATTTTGAGCCACATCGATCAAGGTGTGATGACCTTGACGTTCAACCGCGTCGATAAAAAGAACTCGCTCACCGCCGACATGTACAGCGCGTTGGCCGACGCCGTGGCAAAAGCTGCCAGCGATCCCGAGGTGCGCGTGCTGGTGTTTCAAGGGCATGAAACGGTGTTTTGTGCGGGCAATGACATCGCAGATTTTTTGAACCATCCCCCATCCACCCCCGATGCGCCGGTGTTTAAGTTGCTGCAAAACATCTCGACGTTTCCTAAGCCCGTGTTGGCTGCTGTGGCAGGTCCTGCGGTGGGTATTGGCACCACATTGCTATTCCACTGCGATTTGGTTTACGCCGGCGACAACGCGGTGTTCGCCATGCCCTTTGTGAACTTGGGGATTTGTCCGGAAGCTGCCTCGAGTTTGTTGGCGCCTCAAATGATGGGCTACCACCGTGCGGCAGAAGCGTTGCTGTTGGGCGAGCCGTTCATGGCCGAAGCGGCGTTGGAAGTGGGCTTGGTCAACCGCGTCTTGCCGCCGACAGAAGTCAATGCCTATGTGCAGACGCAAGCGCGCAAGTTGGCGGCCAAGCCGATGACATCGCTCTTGGAAACCAAGCGCTTGATGAAAGCGGGCCAAGCCCAATTGGTACAACAGCAAATGAATGCCGAGGCCACGGCTTTTGGCCGCATGTTGCGGGAACCAGCGGCCAAGGAGGCGTTCAGTGCGTTCATGGAAAAGCGCAAGCCTGACTTTTCAAAAATCTAAGGAACGCACGGCATGTCGCACCCGTCACCGTCATCGGTTGTTTTTGAGCCCGAATACCTCGAAGGTTTTCGTCAAATCTACGAAGAAAAAATTGTCTTCAACCACACCTTGGGCCTGAAGTTGGTCAGTGTCACGCCGGAAGAGGTGGTGGCCCGCATCGACATGCGTCCAGAGTTGGTGGGGCACTATGCCTACAACCGTATCCATGGCGGCGTCATCAGTGCGGTGCTCGATGCCATTGGCAGTGCTGCGGTGATGGCCTGCTTGGCGGCCAAGCACATGAAGGAATCCCCCGAAGTTCGCTTGGAGCGTTTTGCCAAACTGGGCACGATTGACTTGCGCGTCGACTACCTGCGCCCAGGCATTGGTGAGCACTTCACCATCCATGCCCATGCGCTGCGTGTTGGCACGCGAGTGGGTACCTCACGCATGGAATTTCGCGGTCCCGATGGCATGTTGATGTCCACGGGCACAGGCGCTTACATCGTCTCCTAGTCTTTTGGAATGATGCGTGGCTTGCCTTCTTTGTCGATGGCCACGTAAGTCAGTGTGGCCTCGGTCACTTTCATGTATTCCCCTTGGCTGCTGAAGCGCTCAGCAAATACTTCCACTTTCGCAGTGATGGAGGTGTTGCCAATGCGCTGCACGCGCGAGAAAAAGCTCAAGATGTCGCCCACTTTCACGGGGTGTTTGAAGATGAACTCGTTCACCGCCACCGTCGCCAAGCGACCGCCTGCATAGCGTGCGGGTAACACGGCACCGGCCAAGTCCACCTGGGCCATGACCCAGCCGCCAAAGATATCGCCATTGGCGTTGCAATCGGCAGGAAGGGGGATCACTTTCAGGACCAGTTCTTGGTCGGTTGGAAGTGACTCGGCGTGGGGGTTGGGAACGTGAGACATAGGCACAATCAAAGAATTATTTTTTGGCATTGTGCAACATGCGTCACCACGCCCATTCTTCTGCGCCGCTTCCTGCTGGCGCCACTGCAAAACATCGCCCTGACAGCGAGACGCTCAAGCGCCTATTCCCGTACCTGTGGCAGTACAAATGGCGGGTGATGGCCGCTTTGGCTTTCATGGTGGGCGCCAAGTTGGCCAACGTGGGCGTGCCCTTGCTGCTCAAAGAGTTGATTGACGCGATGTCTTTCAAACCGAACGACCCCATGGCCGTGCTGGTGGTGCCCGTGTCGTTGTTGGTGGTGTACGGTGTGTTGCGTCTGTCGGTCTCCGCCTTCACCGAGTTGCGTGAATTGGTGTTTGCCAAAGCCACGCAAGGCGCTGCACGACAAATTGCGTTGGAGACGTTTCAGCATTTGCACGGCTTGAGTTTGCGTTTTCACTTGGAGCGTCAAACCGGTGGCATGACGCGCGACATTGAGCGCGGTGTGCGCGGCATTGAGTCCCTCATCTCGTATTCGCTGTACAGCGTGGTGCCGACGCTGATTGAGGTGGCGCTGGTGCTCAGCATCTTGGCGGTGAAGTTTGATGTGTGGTTTGCAGGCATTACCTTGGCCGCGTTGGCGCTGTACATCGTCTTCACCATCACGGTGACGGAGTGGCGTACCCAGTATCGGCGTCAGGCCAATGAGTTTGATTCGGCCGCACATACCAAGGCGGTTGATTCACTGTTGAACTACGAGACGGTCAAGTACTTCAACAACGAAGCGTTTGAAGCGGGTCGTTATGACAAGAGCTTAGAAGCGCTGCGCCGTGCGCGACTGAAAGCCCAAACCTCACTCTCGTTGTTGAACACTGGGCAGCAACTGATCATTGCGGTGGCATTGGTGGGTATGCTGTGGCGCGCCACGCAAGGTGTGGTGGACGGTCGCATGACCTTGGGTGACTTGGTGATGATCAACGCCTTCATGATTCAGCTCTACATTCCACTGAACTTTTTAGGTGTGCTGTACCGAGAGATCAAACAAAGCCTGACCGATCTGGACCGCATGTTCACCTTGCTGGAAAAAGAGCGCGAAGTGGCGGATGCGCCGGGTGCCCCTGCGTTACAACTCAGTGGCCCGCCCACGGTGACATTTGATTCGGTGGTGTTTGCCTACGAGCCTGCCCGTCCTATTTTGCACGGCATCAGCTTTGAGATTCCTGCGGGAAAGACGCTGGCGGTGGTGGGCCCTTCAGGTTCGGGCAAGTCCACTTTGGCGCGATTGTTGTTTCGCTTCTACGACGTTGGGGCGGGCTCCATCACGTTGGATGGACAAGACATTCGGCAGGTCACACAAGCCAGTGTGCGTCGTGCCATGGGCATCGTGCCGCAAGACACGGTGTTGTTCAACGACACCGTGCGCTACAACATCGCCTATGGTCGCCCCGATGCAACGCCTGAAGACGTGGAACAAGCTGCACGCGCGGCGCACATCCATGACTTCATTGCTGCCACGCCCAAAGGCTATGACACGATGGTGGGCGAACGCGGTTTGAAGTTGTCGGGTGGCGAGAAGCAGCGTGTGGCGATTGCACGGACCTTGCTGAAGAACCCACCGATGGTGATTTTTGATGAAGCCACCTCAGCCCTGGACAGCGCCAACGAACGGGCCATTCAATCCGAGTTGCAAAATGCGGCGCACAACAAAACCACCTTGGTCATTGCGCACCGCTTGTCCACGGTGGTTGATGCGCATGAAATATTGGTGCTGGATGCGGGATGCATTGTGGAGCGCGGTTCGCATGCCGAATTGCTGGCGCTCAATGGCCGATATGCGCAGATGTGGGCGTTGCAGCAGTCGTCTGAGGAGAAATAAAAAGGGCCTTTCGTCAAAAACGAGAAGCCCTGAAACAGAACCGAAGGCGTATTTACTTCACGCCAGCAGCAGCTTTCAAAGCGGCTGCTTTGTCAGTCTTCTCCCAAGTGAATTCTGGCTCTTCACGACCGAAGTGACCGTAAGCCGCTGTCTTGCTGTAGATGGGGCGCAGCAAGTCGAGCATCTGGATGATGCCTTTGGGGCGCAAGTCAAAGTACTCTGCTACCAAGGCCGACAACTTGTCGTCAGAGATCACGCCGGTGCCCGCGGTGTTCACGGTGATGTTCATGGGGCGTGCCACGCCAATCGCGTAAGCCACTTGCACTTGGCACTGCTTGGCCAAGCCTGCAGCGACGATGTTCTTGGCCACGTAGCGTGCAGCGTAAGCGGCCGAGCGGTCCACCTTCGAGGGGTCTTTGCCAGAGAACGCGCCACCGCCGTGTGGGCAAGCACCGCCGTAGGTGTCCACAATGATCTTGCGGCCAGTCAAGCCGCAATCGCCTTGTGGCCCACCGATGACGAAACGACCGGTGGGGTTGATCAAGTACTTGGTGTCCTTGAGCCACTCTTTGGGCAGTACAGGTTTGATGATTTCTTCGATGATGGCCTCATTGAAGCTGGCCTTCATCTTGGTGGCTGACTCGCTTTGGTCAGGGCTGTGTTGGGTGGACAACACCACCGTGTCGATGCTGTGTGGCTTGCCGTCTACATAACGCATGGTCACTTGGCTCTTGGCGTCAGGACGCAAGAAAGGCAGGCGACCGTCTTTGCGCAACTGGGCTTGGCGCTCGACCAAACGATGGGCGTAGTAGATGGGAGCGGGCATCAGCTCGGGTGTTTCTGAGCAGGCGAAGCCAAACATCAAACCTTGGTCACCGGCACCGATGTTGAGGTGGTCGTCAGAGGCGTGGTCCACACCTTGGGCGATGTCGTTGGATTGCTTGTCGTAACACACCATCACAGCGCAACCTTTGTAGTCGATGCCGTAGTCGGTGTTGTCGTAGCCGATGCGCTTGATGGTGTCGCGGGCGACTTGGATGTAGTCGACGTGTGCGTTGGTGGTGATCTCACCGGCCAACACGACCAAGCCGGTGTTGGTCAGGGTTTCGGCAGCCACGCGAGAACGTGGGTCTTGCTCGAAGATGGCGTCCAAAATCGCGTCAGAGATTTGGTCGGCCACTTTGTCGGGATGGCCTTCTGAAACCGATTCAGAGGTGAAGAGGAAGTCGTGCGACATGAAAAAAGCTCCTTGTTTTCGAAAGGTTGTTCGGCGTTGCCGACCCTGAAAACTTGGAGCCCAGCGAACGCTTTAGCAGATGGCATTGGTTGTCCAACACTGTCACACCGAGGTGTGTCGTCGCCCTGCAAGTAGTTCTCTAACTCAGCGACAATTGACATTTTAATGCACTTCTCAGCGTAATCAAAAGCCCATGGCGCCTGTCACCCGTCTGTTTCAGTTCCTTGCACGTCTGCCGCTGCCGTGGATGCAGCGTTTGGGCGCCGTGCTGGGTTGGTTGGTGTGGGGCTTGTCACCGAGTTACCGTCGCCATTTCAAAGCCAATGTGCAAGCCGCAGGTGTGGCGTGGCATGACGCGCGACCTGCTGTCGCAGCCATCGGCTCGATGGTGGCGGAGTTGCCTTGGGTGTGGATGCGTCCGCACAGCGCCAAGCTGGATGGTTTGGTCCAGTGGGATGGCGCGGAACATTTTGAAGCTGCCATGCAAGCGGGCAAAGGTGCCATCATCATGTCGCCGCATCTGGGCGCTTGGGAAATTGGTGCCCAAGCGATTGCCGAAAAGTTTGGCCCCGTCTACGGCCCGATGGTGGCCTTGTTTCGCCCTGCCCGTAAAGCGTGGCTGGAGCCGTTGGTCGCCAATGCACGCACTCGGCCTTATTTGGATTCCGCCCCAACCTCGCTGGCGGGGGTGCGGACCTTGATCCGTACGTTGCGCAACGGTGGCTACACCGCCATCTTGCCCGACCAAGTGCCGCCGTTGGGGCAGGGCGTGTGGGCGCCTTTCTTTGGCCGCGATGTGTACACCATGACGTTGCTGGCGAAGCTGGCGCAACAAACCGGGGCACAAGTCATCATGACTTGGTGTGAACGCTTGCCTGTAGGCCAAGGCTTTTGCATGCACATGCGGCCCTTTGAGGCGCCAGAGATGTGCGATGCACAGGCGTCGCCCGAGGCCGCTGCGGCAGCTGTGAACCGGGGCGTTGAGGCGATGGTGCGTCACGCGCCGGGCCAGTACTTGTGGGGTTATGCCCGCGACAAACAACCTCGGGTAGAAGGCTAGTCATGTTCAGTGCTTTCGGTCTTTGGATCTTGCGTGGCTTGGGCTATTTGCCTTTGTCGTGGCTGCGTGCGTTAGGTCACGGCTTGGGGCGTTTGTTGTGGTGGGTGATTCCTGCGCGCCGTCGCGTGGTGCAAACCAATTTGCGTGTCTGTTTTCCAGAACTGACGCAAGACGCACGCGAAGCATTAGCGCGTGACACTTTTGTCTACTTCGCACAAGCTTGGTTGGACCGCAGTTGGTTGTGGCATCGCAGCGCCGCCTGCATTCAGGCGCGTGTGCAGTTGACGGGGGAGGTGGCCACGTTGTCAGTCGCTACCCCCACCGTTTTGTTTGCGCCGCACTTTGTGGGGTTAGATGTGGGCTGGACCGCATTGACGCTGAACCTGCCGCAGCACTTCACCACCATCTTCACGCCACAATCGAACGCCGCAGTCGATGCGTGGGTGGCAGAGGGGCGCCAGCGTTTTGGTCAGGTCCGTCTGTTCCGTCGAGAAGATGGGGTCAAATCGATCGTCAGTGCCTTGCGTCAACACGAATGGTTGTACCTGTTGCCTGACATGAACTTTGGGCCGAATGAGTCCATCTTCGTGCCGTTTTACGGCGAACCAGCGGCCACCGTGCCGTCTCTGTCTCGCTTCGCCAAACTCGGTCGTGCGCGCGTGGTGCCTGTGATCACGCGCATGACCGCCACGGGGTATGAGGTGGTGGTGCACCCCGCATGGGCAGACTTCCCCACAGACGATGCCGAGGCCGACACCGCCACGATGAACCGTCGTTTAGAAGCGGTCATCAACACCATGCCGGCGCAGTATTTTTGGGTGCACAAGCGTTTCAAAACGCGGCCACCTGGCACCCCGGCGTTGTACTGATCAGTCGTGCATCCATTGGTACAAGGTGGTGGCGACTTCGTCCACCCCTTGTTTTTTCAGCGCTGAGAACAAGCGCACCTCGCCGCCGCCCGCTTGCAGCTTGGCAATTTGCAGGGCTTTGGCGCCCTCGGTGCGGTTGAGTTTGTCGGCCTTGGTCAGCAGCACCAAAAACTTCAATCCTTCTTCGACACGCGGACGAATCACGTCGAGCAAGATGTCGTCGAGTTCGGTCAGACCATGACGGGGGTCGCACATCAGCACCACGGCGCGCAAATTGGGACGGGTCAGCAGGTAGTTGGCCATTACTTGCTGCCAGCGAATCTTGTCTTGCTTGGGCACGGCGGCATAGCCGTAGCCGGGTAAGTCGGCCAAGACGGCATCGGTTTTGCCCTGACGCCCCATGGCAAACAAGTTGATGTGCTGGGTACGTCCCGGTGTTTTCGAGGCATAGGCCAAGCGTTTTTGTTGGGTCAGCACGTTGATGCAGGTGGATTTGCCCGCATTGGAACGGCCCACAAATGCAATTTCGGGCAGGTCATAGGCGGGCAAATGGTGCAACTGGGCGGCTGTGGTCAAAAACCGGGCCGTGTGCAACCAGCCCATGGCGAATTTGGCTTGATCGGCAGGTGAAAGTAGTTCAAAAGTTGCCTTGGCTGCCGCTTTGTCGGCTGCGCGTTGGGCTTCAAACTCAGCGTTCAAGACCGTGCTGGGGGACACCTCGGGCGTGTCTGATGAGGCGGGGGTGTCGTGGGGGTCTGACTGGTTCATGCGGCATTGTAGAATCTGGCAAGAATTTTCGACGTCTTTGAGCCCAATTTACCAAAGCACACCTATGAAGCTGATTGCCTCTTTTTTGATTGCCGCCGCCTTGGTGGCTCCCGTCCTCTCTCAAGCCGCTGAACCAGCGAAAACTGCCAAGGCAGATTTGGCCAAAGGCGAAGCCAGCTTCAACGCTGTCTGCGCAGCCTGTCACGGAGCCGGTGGTAACTCTGCCATTCCAACCAATCCTTCGTTGGCACAACAGCACCCTGACTACATCGTCAAACAGTTGCAAGAGTTTAAATCTGGCAAGCGCGCCAACCCCATCATGATGGGCATGGCCGCCTCGTTGTCGGACGACGACATGAAGAACATCGGCGCTTGGTTGGGCACACAAAAAGCCAAACCCGGTTTTGCCAAAGAGCGTGAGTTGGTCACCTTGGGTGAGCGCATTTACCGCGGTGGCATTGCCGACCGTCAAATTGCTGCCTGTGCTGGCTGCCACAACCCCACGGGTGCTGGCATTCCTGCCCAGTACCCCCGTTTGGCAGGTCAGCATGCGGACTACGCTGTGGCGCAGTTGACCGCGTTCCGCGATGGCGTGCGTCAGAACAGCATCCAAATGACCCATGTGGCTGCCAAGATGAACGACCGCGAAATCAAAGCCGTGGCCGATTACATTGCAGGTCTGCGTTAAGCCGACGTCTTGTTTTCGTTACAAAGAAGCTGGCCGTGAGCCAGCTTTTTTTATGCCTGTCAGGAAAAGGGTTGCTGGCGCGACTGACCCAGTGAACTCCGGGTTCGATTGACAATTCGAACCTCACACCTTGAAAGGGCACGCCTCATGCGCCGCAATCTATTTGGTCCACTCAGTCCGTCTGGCTTTGTGCATCCCCTCAGCAGTGACATCACGCCGCAAGCGGTGTACACCGGGCGACGTGCATGGCTCAAGCAAGTGGCTGCGGGAGCTGCTGGTGCGTCGTTGGCGGCTTGGGCGTCGCGTGACGCTTTGGCGCAAGCCATCGCGGGCGCGGCTGCGCCCAACAAGCTGCCAGCCCTGGTGGGCGCCGTGAGCCGTGTGAGTGGTGCGGCCACGATGGAAAAAATCACGGCATATGCCGACGCCAGCACCTACAACAACTTCTACGAATTCGGCACGGACAAAGCCGACCCCGCTAAATACGCCCATACCTTGCAAACCAAACCGTGGAGCGTGGAGGTGGAGGGCTTGGTGAGAAAACCTGGGCGCATGGACCTCGAGAGCTTGCTCAAACTCAGCCCCATGGAAGAGCGCATCTACCGTTTGCGCTGCGTCGAGGGCTGGTCCATGGTCATTCCGTGGGTGGGTTATTCGCTGAGCGAATTGATCAAACGCGTGGAACCTTTGGGCAGCGCCAAATACGTGGAGTTCATCACCCAAGCCGATCCGAAGACCATGCCTGGGGTGCGTTCCCATGTGCTGGATTGGCCGTATGTGGAAGGCTTGCGTTTGGATGAAGCCATGCACCCGTTGACCCTGTTGAGCTTTGGCATGTATGGCGAGGTGCTGCCCAATCAAAACGGTGCGCCAGTGCGCTTGGTGGTGCCTTGGAAATATGGCTTTAAGAGTGCCAAGAGTTTGGTGAAGATTCGTTTTGTAGAGAAGCAGCCCATCAACTCTTGGGGTCGATCAGCGCCACAAGAGTATGGGTTTTATTCCAACGTCAATCCCAACGTGGACCACCCGCGTTGGAGCCAAGCCTCTGAGCGACGCATTGGCGAAGACGGTTTGTTTGCGAAGAAGCGCAAGACCTTGATGTTCAACGGTTACGAAGCACAAGTTGGCCAGCTCTACGCCGGCATGGACTTGAAGAAGTTGTTCTGAGGTCCCGCACTTTGGCCGCCTTGCCGCAATTTTTATGGGCTGCGTTACGCAAGGGCCTGGCCCATCGTCGTGCTAAGTGGGTGCTTGGGTTGCTGGGGAGCTTGCCGTTTGCGTGGCTGGTGTGGGGGGCTGCCAACGATGCGTTGGGCGCCAACCCCGCGGAATATTTGATTCGTGCGACAGGCGATTGGACGCTGCGTTTTCTGTGCCTCACGCTGGTGGTCACGCCTTTGCGCGTGACTTTGGGGTTGCCTGAACTTGCCAAGATTCGGCGCATGTTGGGGTTGTTCACTTACTTCTATGTCGTGCTTCATGCGCTGGGTTACAGCGGTTTTGACATGGGGTTTGAGTGGCCCGACATCGTGCGTGACATTGCCAAACGCCCCTTCATTTGGTTGGGCTTCACGGCCTTTGTGTTGCTTACCCCGTTGGCACTGACGTCGTTCAACCGTGCGATTCGGTGGTTAGGCGCCAAGCGCTGGCAACGCTTGCATCGCGCGGTGTATGCCGTGGCCGTGCTCGCGGTGTTGCACTTTTATTGGATGCGTGCGGGCAAGCACAATTTTACCGAGGTGTTTGTCTATGCCGCCATTCTGTTTGCTCTGCTGGCTTGGCGAGTTGTTCACCGACTTGCCAATAGGCCGACAGGCTGGTGAGGTTTGGTGCGTTAGCGAACCAGCGACTCCAGCGCCATTTGCTCCGCCGCTGTTTCGCGACGACGAATGAGGTGGGTCTTGTCGCCATCCACCAATATTTCTGCGGCGCGTCCGCGCGTGTTGTAGTTGCTGGCCATGGCCATGCAATAAGCGCCGGTGGACAACACGGCCAGCAAGTCACCCGCTTGTACGGTCAGTTGGCGGTCACGTCCCAACCAATCGCCGCTTTCGCACACGGGGCCCACCACGTCGTAGGTCACCGCATCGCCTTGGCGAGCGGTGACAGGCACGATTTGATGAAACGCTTCGTACATGGCGGGGCGCGGCAAGTCGTTCATGGCGGCATCGACGATGCAGAAGTTTTTTTGCTCGCCGGGCTTCAGATACAGCACCTCGGTCAAGCAGACGCCCGCATTGCCCACCAGTGAACGTCCGGGTTCAATCATCAAGGCACGGTCCCCATAGCCGCGCGCATCCAGCTTGGCCAGCAATTGCGCCCACAGGGCATCGGCTGCGGGTGGGGTATCGCCGTTGTAGTTGATGCCCAAGCCACCGCCGAAATCGATGTGGTGAATGGCAATGCCAGCGGCTTCAATGGCTTGCACCAAGTCGAGCACGCGGTCCATGGCGTCAAGGTAGGGCGTGGTTTCGGTGATTTGTGAGCCAATGTGGCAATCGATGCCGGTCACTTGCAAACCGGGCAAGCTGGCCGCACGTTGGTAGGTGGCCAAGGCACGTTCATGCGCCACACCAAATTTGTTGCCTTTAAGGCCCGTTGAAATGTAGGGGTGTGTTTTGGCATCGACGTTGGGGTTGACGCGAATGCTCACAGGCGCGCGCTTGCCCATGCTTTGCGCGACGTCGCTCAGCACCTCAAGTTCGGCTTCGCTTTCCACGTTGAAACAAGCAATGCCGGCCTCCAAGGCTTTGCGCATTTCGGCGCGTGTTTTGCCAACGCCAGAGAAGATCACTTTGGTAGCGTCGCCGCCCGCAGCGATGACGCGGTCGAGCTCGCCGCCCGACACGATGTCAAACCCGCAACCCGCTTGCGCAAACACTTGCAACACCGCCAACGAGGAGTTGGCTTTCATGGCGTAGCAAATGCGTGCGTTGCGTCCTGCAAAGCCCCGTTGGTAGGCCGCAAGCGCGCTGAGCATGGCGGCTTTGGAATACACGAACAACGGCGTGCCGTGTTGGCGTGCCAAGTCCGCGAGCTTGACGCCTTCCAAATACAAATCGTTGTGTTGGGTGGCTACAAAAGGCGCACCGGCAAGCGTGGTGTGTGTCATCGACGGCTCTAAAAAAATTAACGGCCAGCAGCCGGGGCTGAGGCAGCTGAAGCAGGAGGCGTGGCAGGGTTGCCAGGCAATTGGCGTCGCACGATCTCGGGCAAGGTCGCGCGTTGCTTGAACTCGGGGTCGTTGGGTAGGTACAAATTGCCTTTTTGTCCGCAGGCTGCGAGTAAGCACACAAGGCACACGGCAGAGGCCACACTGGCACAGAGGCCACCGGCCCTGACTAGAATCTTTTGATCAATACCCATGGCGCAAATTGTAATGACCGATCTCGAATTCTTAGACCGCGCAGAACTTCTGCTCAAAGCGGTGGAGCTGGCGTGTGACCGCATCAACGACGAAGGGGATGCTGACATCGACAACCAGCGCGTGGGCGGCATGATCACGCTGACGTTTGAGAACCGGAGCCAGATCATCATCAACTTGCAAAAACCATTGCATGAGGTGTGGTTGGCGGCCCGTTCGGGGGGCTACCACTTCAAGTTTGATGGCACGCAATGGGCCGACACCAAAGGTCAAGGGGAATTCTTTGCGCGCTTGAGCCAAGATGCCAGCACGCAAACAGGACTGGCATTGACCTTTCACGCGTGACGTGGCGTCGTGCGGCAAAAAACAAGGGCGCCATGAGCGCCCTTGTTTTTAGTTTTTAAACAAATCGAGAATTTTCTTTTTCTCGTCGTTGGCGGGTAACGTTTCGCTGTTGCCCGCTTTGCTGTCGAGGCCTAGGCTGCTCACGCCGCTGCCTTTGCTGAATTCGGTATACGTCCAGTCGCCACTTTCGTGGCTCAGGCCTGCAGGGGGTACGGGCTCGGCAATGGCCACACCTTCGAGGGCATGTTGCATGTAGCTGATCCACACGGGCAAGCTCAAGCCACCGCCGGTTTCACGGTCACCCAGTTTGCGCGGGGTGTCGTAGCCAATCCACGTGACGGCTGTCAGGGTGGGGTGATAACCGGCAAACCAAGCGTCCATCGAATCGTTGGTGGTACCAGTTTTGCCGTAAATGTCGCTGCGTTTCAGGGTGGCTTGTGCGCGCGCCGCGGTGCCAGATCGGGTGACTTCTTGTAGCAAGCTGGTCATCACAAACGCGTTGCGTGCGTCAATGGCACGGGCGGATTCTTCCAAAGGAGGCGGCGTGAACTCGGACAAGGTCTTGCCCATTTGGTCGGTCACTTTGGTGATGAGGTACGGGTTCACGCGGTAGCCACCATTGGCGAATACCGAGTAACCCGCCGCCATTTGCATGGGGGTGACCGAGCCAGCGCCAAGTGCCATGGTCAAGTAAGGGGGATGTTTCTCGGCGTCGAAGCCGAATTGCGAAATCCAGTCTTGCGCGTTTTGTGCACCGACGGCTTGCAATACGCGGATCGAAATCATGTTTTTCGATTTCGCCAAACCTTTGCGCAAGGTCATCGGTCCCTCGAAAGTACCGTCGTAGTTTTTGGGTTCCCACGGTTGTCCGCCGGTGACGCTGGCGTCAAAGAACAGCGGCGAATCGTTCACCACGGTCATGGGTGTGAAGCCTTTTTCAAGCGCCGCCGAGTAAATGAAAGGTTTGAAGCTGGAGCCAGGTTGGCGCCATGCTTGCGTCACGTGGTTGAACTTGTTTTTGTTGAAGTCAAAGCCGCCCACCAGTGCGTGAATGGCGCCATCGCGCGGATCGATCGAGACAAAAGCGCCTTCCACCTCGGGCAGTTGTGTAATTTCCCAAGCACCTTTGGCGGTTTTGGTGATGCGCACCAAAGCGCCTGGGCGCAGTTTGATGTTGGGCGCTGCTTTGTCAGACAAGCCGGACTGCACGGGTTGCAGGCCATCGCCGGTGATCTCAAGCACTTCGCTGTTTTGGCGCATCACGCGCACTTTTTTGGGGGCTGCATCGAGCACCACCGCTGCCAGCAAATCACCCTTATCGCCTTGCTCAATTAAGGCGTCGTCAATCGCATCTTCCAGCTCCGAGGGCTTGGTGGGCAGGGTGATGAAGCGTTCAGGGCCACGGTAGTGTTGGCGGCGTTCGTAGTCCATGATGCCGCGACGCAAGGCAAAGTAAGCAGCTTGTTGGTCGCTGGCGCGGATGGTGGTGTACACATTCAAGCCGCGGGTGTAAATCTCGGGACCGTATTGCGCAAACATCAACTGACGTGCCATCTCGGCCACATAGTCGGCGTGCGTATTGAGGTTGCTCATGGCGGTGCGAATTTTTAATTCTTCTTGCTTGGCCGCCGAGGCTTGGTCTTTGGTGATGAAGCCGTTTTCTTCCATGCGCTCAATGATGTAGAGCTGGCGCGCGCGCGCGCGTTTGGGGTTGGCAATCGGGTTGTAGGCCGATGGGGCTTTGGGCAAGCCTGCCAGCATGGCCGCTTCGGCGATGCTGATGTTCTTCAGCGGTTTGCCAAAGTAGGCCTCTGACGCTGCGGCAAAACCGTAGGCACGGTTGCCCAAATAAATTTGGTTCAGATAAATTTCAAAAATCTGGTCCTTGCTCAGCATGTGCTCGAGCTTGGTGGTGAGCAAGATTTCATAAATCTTGCGTGTGAATGTTTTCTCAGACGACAGTTACACATTGCGCGCCACCTGCATCGTGATGGTGGACGCCCCTTGGCTTTTGGCGCGACCCAAGTTGGCCAAGCTGGCGCGCAGCAAGCCGATGTAGTCCACGCCGCCGTGTTGGTAAAAACGGGCGTCTTCAATCGCCAGCACCGCGTCCTTCATTACTTTCGGAATGTCTTTGAAGGGGGTGAGGTTGCGGCGCTCTTCGCCAAACTCACCAATCTGTGTGCCTTCCACCGAGTACACCCGCATCGACAGCTTGGGACGGTAGTCAGCCAAGTCCGAAATATCGGGCAGCTGTGGATAGGCCATGGCGAGTGCCACGCCCACCAGCAATCCCACCACCAGCATGCCAGCCGCGGCGATGCCAAAGGCCCAAAGCAGCAAGTGACTCACCAAAGAGCGGGGGGCTGCCGGGGCAGATGTGTGTTCTTTCGAACCTTCGGGGGTGGGGGTGGTCGCCATAAGTGGTGCTGATTATAAAAACCGCGCCTAGATTACAAAAGTCCTGAGTCAAACACTGCCGCAGGCCTCAGTCAACGCGATGAAATCGACCTCTTCTTGAATCGTCTCTTTTTGACAAAAGGATGCCAGATGCATTGGAAGTCATGGCGGCCCAGCATGCGCAGTCGCTGCGTTTTGGGCTTGGATGTCGAATTGACCGCGTGTCGTTGGGTGGTGTTGTCTGGTTCGCAAGCGCAGCCAGAGCGGGTGTGTTGCGTAGAAGAGTTGCAACTTCCGGCCAACGACTGGGTCAAACAAGGCCATGTGTGGTGTGCGCAAGAGTTGGGGCAGTGGTTGCGACACCACGTGCAGCAGGGCGGCTACGACGTGGATGGTCTGTATGTATGTGTGGATGATGCCTGTATCACGCAGCATGTGGTCACACTGACTGCCGATTTGTCAGAGGACGATGTGACCTTTCAAGTATTGGCCGAGGTTCAGGCGGCCTTAGGTGTGTCTGCGGCAGATCTGTCAGTGGATTTTGGGCTCGATGCATCCAGCGTGGCATCGGAGCCAGAGGCTCATCTGCGCATGCGGGTGTATCGTGCCGAAGCGGTTTCTCGTTTTCGGGTGGATGCGTTGCAGCGCATGGCGAAGGCTGCTGGCATCCCGCTCTGTGCCGTGGAGAGTCGCAGCGAAGCGATTCGTCGCACGCAAGCACCCGAGTCGTTGCGCGCCTTGCCTGCAGTGGAGGTAGGGATGGCGCTGCAGTGTGACGCCGCATTGGGTTTGGCTCTGGGCGCGTGGGGCTCTCGGACCTTTAATTTTTTGCCGCACCGTGCGTTGGCCGATATCGCGTTGCGCCAAGCTTGGTGGTTGGGCGTTGTGGCTTGCGTGGTGGGCGGGGCTTTCTTGGCCACCGGTTTTGCACTGGTGATGGCCGCGTCAACAGCTGTCACAGTAGGCAGTTTGACGAACCATGACGCCATTGCCGCAGCGCACCAAGCGGCTCAGTTTGCGCATGCTCAGGCGCAAGCGGAACAAGAGCGGGCTTTGCAACACACCCAGTGGCGGCAGACGCGCGACGCATGGCATCAGCAAACTTGGCAATGGGCGCGCGTGCTCGATCAAGGTGCACAGGGGGTCTGGGTGCTGCGTGTGGAGCAACAAGGTGCGCGTTGGGGCATGCACGGCGAAGCTTTGTCATCTGCCCACGCCACGCAGCTGTTGGAGCAACTCCAAGCGCTCGCGATTTGGAAGAAACCGCCAGCGTTCTCGCAGCTTCACCTCAAGATTGTCCCAGTCAACACCGGTCTGCCCGTGTGGCAATTTCGCATGGAAGCAGAATTGAAAGACTCGGTGTGACGATGGCATTCACCGCCATTTCTGCAAAAGCTGGCTTAGATTGGCGTAAGCCATGGTCATGGCCGCGCGGTTACCAACGCGGTATGAAAGTGCTGGCGGTGATCGTTGGTTTTGGGTCTATGCCAATGGCTTGGAGCTCTTGGCATGCATGGCGTGAAGCACGCGATAGGCAAACCAAGTTGCACGAACAAGAACGCAGCACCTACGCTCTTAGGCAAGCGACTGTGGCTTTGCAGCAAGCACGTGGCGCGCCGACCGTTCGTTGGGGCGATGCCGCGGCGTTGACGGCGTCGCACGTTTCATCTGGTTTGGAGTGGATGCAGCAAACCATCGCGTCACCTCGACACACGCCTCAATTGACCGCGATGCAGTTGCAGCAAGTGCCCGTGCAGCTGCAAGCGCAGGGCTCGTGGCGAGCGTGGTTGCAATGGCTGGGGCAATGGCCACAAGCCGCACCTGGGGCGGCGTTGGAGTCGTTGGTGTTGACGGCAGATGCGCCTGCGGGGGTACGTGCGGACATGGCGGTTTGGGTCACACAGCACACCGGGCCTGCCAAGAGCGGTGTGGCGCCTCTTGCGTCAAGCGCCGACGTGCCTGGCGACCCTTTTGATAAGGTTCGCTGGACAACGGTGCAACAGCAGCAGGCGCAGCAGCATGCGAGTTACCACGAACGTGTGGTGCCTCAGTTGCGCCGAACGCGAGAACCCTTGGAATTTGTGGCCCGTGAGCGTTTGCGCTATGTCGGTCAAATTTCCAGAGGGGGCGATGTGCAAGCTTTGGTGCGTGTGGAAGATCTTGACGCGGGTGCCACGCGTTCGAGGTCGGTTGAACTGGCCCCCATTCATCGGGTTCAAGTGGGGTCGTATGTGGGTCAGAACTTTGGCCGCGTGTCGGCCATCACTGCCGAGGCCGTGTGGGTGAAAGAACTGGTCTTGACTTCCGGTGGTGAATGGGTAGACCGAGATATCCAGTTGGCTTTGCAAGTGCAGGTGCCGTGATGACTTGCTTCCTGTGGCAATGCTCGCCCCTTGTCCGCCAACTGTCTTCGCTGTTCCTGCTCACTGCGAGTGTGGGGGCGCTGGCACAACCGCATTTACAGTCGCAGTCTCTCCCGCCATCCTCTCCCTATACCGGTGCACCGATGTCGATGAATTTTCAAAACATCGAGGCGCGTGTGGCCTTGCAAATCGTGGCGGACTTCACGGGACTGAATATCGTCACCTCTGATGGTGTGACGGGCTCGCTTACCTTGCGTTTGCATCAGGTCCCGTGGGACCAAGTGCTCGACATCATGGCGCAGGCCAAGGGCTTGAGCATTCGCCGCCAAGGCAATGTGGTGTGGGTGGCGCCACGTGCCGAAGTGGCTGCGCGCGAGAAGCTGGAATACGAGAGCAAATTGGCCGCCCAAAATTTAGAGCCGCTGCAAACCCAAGGTTTCTTATTGAACTATGCCAAAGCGGCGGATGTGCTGGCGCAGTTGCAAGGCGGCACCATTGGGTTGGGGTACGGCAGTGGCTTCCCTTCCAGTGCCGCGCCGTTTACAAGTCCGGCCGCATGGACGCCTCTGCCAATCGCGTCAACGGGCGCGCGCATTCTGAGTATCCGTGGCAGCGCCATGGCGGAGCCACGCACCAACCAATTGTTCGTGACCGACATTGCCGATCGCTTGGCCCAAGTGACGCAGATGATTGCCAAGATCGATGTGCCCCTGCGACAGGTGATGATTGAAGCGCGCATCGTTCAAGCCAGTGACACCTTTGGCCAAACCTTGGGCGTGCGCTTGGGGGGCACAGGGCAGGGCGGAGCCAACAACGTGTGGGGCCCGACCCAAGCCAATGTGCTTGCCAATGCCAACCCCGTGGCGCAACAAGCCACCAGTTTCAACATCGCCGACAAAGCGTTGGACACCTCGGGACAGTTTGTGAACTTGCCAGCGGCCAGCTTGAACGGGTTTGCTTCTGCGAGCTTTGCGGTGTCCATTTTCAACTCGGCGAAAAATCGGTTTTTGAATTTGGAGCTGTCTGCGTTGGAAGCCGATGGCAAAGGCAAGGTGGTGTCGAGTCCGCGCGTGGTCACTGCCGATCAGGCCAAAGCGGTGATCGAACAGGGCACCGAGTTGCCCTACCAAGTGGCAGCAGCCAGCGGCGCGTCCACCTTGGCTTTTCGCAAGGCCAACCTCAAGTTGGAGGTGACGCCGCAAATCACACCAGAGGGCGGCATCATCTTGGAGTTGGATATTTCCAAAGACAACGTGGGACAAATTACCCCGGCAGGATTCGCCATCGACACCAAGCACGTCAAAACCCAAGTGCTGGTGGAAGACGGTGGCACAGTGATGATTGGCGGCATTTACGAAACCAGCGAACAAGAAGACGAATACAAGGTGCCCTTGCTCGGTGACATCCCGTTGCTGGGCTATTTGTTCAAAAACCGACGCCTGGCAACGGCCAAGCAGGAACTGCTGGTGTTCATAACCCCTAAAATGCTTGCTCACAGTGCCGTTGCACGTTAAGAAAGCATATGTTGTTGGTTTTGGTGGGTCTGCCGGGTTCCGGCAAAACGACCGTGGGGCGTCAACTCGCTCGACGTTTGCACCTCCCCTTTGTTGATTCGGATCACGCGATTGAGCGCCGCTTGGGTTGCTCGATCCGCGAATATTTCGAACGCGAAGGGGAAGACCGCTTTCGCGATCTCGAATCAGAAGTCATTGAGGACTTGAGCCGCAATCACCAAGGGGTTCTCTCTAGCGGCGGAGGCTCGGTGCTGCGCTCCGCGAACCGCGATTACCTGCGCTCACGCGGCCATGTGTTTTATTTGCGCTCCAGCCCCGAAGAGGTCTACCGCCGTTTGCGCCATGACCAAAACCGTCCGTTGCTGCAAGTGGCCGATCCGCAAGCGCGCTTGCGAGATTTGTTTGAAAAGCGCGACCCGCTCTACCGAGAAGCCGCGCACTACGTGATTGAAACCGGACGTCCCAGCGTCTCGACGCTGGTCAACATGATCGTCGCGCAGCTTGAGTTGGCGGGGCATTTGTCTGTCGAGCCCTCCCATGCGGCGTCTTCGTCGACTACTCCCTACAAAGTTTGACCATGTCTGCTTCTTCGTCTCTTGAACGCGTTGCCATTGATTTGGGCGACCGCAGTTACAACATCCTGATTGGCGAGCAATTGCTCGACGCGCCTAGCACGTGGGCTGATTTGCCCAAAGCCGCGGCGGCCTTGATCGTCACCAACGACACCGTGGGGCCGATGTATGCCGCACGGTTGCAAGCCGCGCTGGCGCCTTTGTACAAACAGGTGCACACCGTGACCTTGCCTGATGGCGAAAGCCACAAAGACTGGGCTACGCTGAATCTGATTTTTGATGCCTTGTTGGGCAAAGGCGCCGACCGCAAAACCGTGTTGTTCGCTTTGGGGGGCGGGGTGATTGGTGACATGACGGGCTTTGCTGCCGCTTGCTACATGCGCGGTGTGCCGTTTGTGCAAGTGCCCACCACCTTGCTGGCGCAGGTGGATTCCTCGGTGGGTGGCAAGACGGCCATCAACCACCCGATTGGCAAGAACATGATTGGCGCGTTCTACCAACCGCAACGCGTGGTGTGTGATTTGGCCACCTTGCAAACCCTGCCACAACGCGAGATGAGTGCGGGCTTGGCCGAGGTCATCAAATACGGCCCGATTGCCGACATGCAATTTTTAGAGTGGCTAGAGACGAACCTCGATGCTCTGATGGCACATGACCCCAAAGCCTTGGCCCACGCCGTC
This sequence comes from Comamonadaceae bacterium, assembly GCA_041311135.1. Taxonomy (GTDB): domain Bacteria; phylum Pseudomonadota; class Gammaproteobacteria; order Burkholderiales; family Burkholderiaceae_C; genus Limnohabitans. Next base: position 20,553 of record JBFYKC010000135.1, read on the forward strand.
AAGCGCAGTTGTGAAATCAAAGCTTGGGTGGTCGGTCAAGACGAGCGCGAATCAGGTGTCCGTGCGATTTTGAATTTCGGCCACACCTTTGGTCATGCCATCGAAGCCGGTCTGGGTTTTGGTGCTTGGCTGCACGGCGAGGCTGTGGGCTGTGGCATGGTCATGGCGTCGCACTTGTCGCAACGCTTGGGGTTGGTCGACGCGGCGTTTGTGTCGCGTTTCACCGCACTCATTGCGCGTGCAGGCTTGCCCACCGTGGGCCCCAAGTTGGGTGCCGACGACTACCTGCACCACATGCGCGTGGACAAAAAAGCCGAAGCCGGTGAGATCAAGTTTGTGTTGATTGACCGACCCGGCAACGCCATCGTGCGTGGTGCACCCG
>JBFYKC010000151.1:0-3118 GCA_041311135.1 Comamonadaceae bacterium
CTGCAGACGTCATCGCTGAACAAGAAGCCGCTGCACACGCCGCTGACGAAGCCTTGGCCGAGCAGGCACGTGCAGAGGCACAAGCCAAAGCGCAAGCGGCTGCAGAAGAGGCTGCGCGCTTGTCCGCGGAGGCCGCTGCACAAGCTGCGGCTGAGTTGGGCGCCGAAACTGCGGGTTCCGAGGGCGCAGGTGAAGAAACGCAACTGTCCTTGCCCGACTCTGATGCAGAAGTCGCCACCGATTCAGAGCCCTTTGAAGTGGACTTGCCGCCCCTGGTGCCGCCGCCGCCGCCGCCGCCCGACCATCCTTTCTTGCCCCAGGTGTGGGTGTTGGAGTTGTCGAGCTTCCAGCTGGAAGGCGTGGACAACTTTGAACCCACGGCGGCGACCGTGCTCAACCTGACGCAAGACCACCTCGACTGGCACGGCAGCATGGACGGCTATGGCGCTGCGAAAGCGCGCATCTTTGGCCAACAAGGCGTGATGGTGTTGAACCGCGAAGACGCCGCTGTGATGGCGATGCTGCCTGAGCCCGTGCGCGTGAAATTGCAAAAGCCCCAGGTGCGTGCGCACATCACGTTTGGCGGCGATTTGCCGCAACGACCCGGCGACTACGGCATTGAAACCGTGAATGGCATGACGTGGCTGGTGCGCGCACTGGAGGCTGATGAAACCCGTAAGCGCCGCAAAGACGACGAAGAAGAAATTCACATCCAACGTCTGATGCCTGCCGATGCCTTGCGCATTCGCGGTCGCCACAACGCCCTCAATGCCTTGAGTGCCTTGGCACTGGCCAGTTGTGCCGGTGGCGAGTTGGCACCCATGTTGTTTGGTTTGCGCGAATACCCAGGCGAGCCGCACCGTGTCGAGCCCGTGAAAGTGTTCAATGGCGTGGAATATGTCGACGACAGCAAGGGCACCAATGTGGGCGCCACCGTGGCAGCCTTGCAAGGCTTGGGGGTCGACCGTCGTTTGGTGGTCATCTTGGGTGGCGATGGCAAAGGTCAAGACTTCTCGCCCTTGCTCGACCCCGTCACGCACTATGCGCGTGCGGTGGTGCTCATTGGGCGTGATGCCCCTGCGTTGCGTGAGGCGTTGCAACTCAGCGGTGTGCCGTTGTTGGATGCCCCGAGTTTGGAAGAGGCCGTCACCTTGGCCAGCCAACACGCGCAGTCTGGCGATGCTGTGTTGTTGTCGCCTGCGTGCGCCAGCATGGACATGTTCCGCAACTACGCGCACCGCGCCGAGGTGTTTGTCAACGCGGTCCACGCGCTGATTGAAGAAGCAGGAGGCATGGTGTGACCGACGCAGCTGTCGCCCTCAAAGTGCCCTTCATGCAACGCTTGAAGCAGGGTGTTGATCGCCTCATAGGCGGTACCGAGCCCGAGCGCGGGTTAGACGCTTTGCCTGTGCGCGTGCACGGCACCGAGTTCACACGCACGGCCGCATCGCCCGTGCATGTGAAAGGCTTTGACCAGCCGTTGGTCTGGGTCACGTTTGCCTTGTTGATGTTTGGTTTGGTCATGGTGTATTCCGCTTCGATTGCCATTCCCGACAACCCCCGCATGGGCGCGGGCTACACCCAAACGCATTTCTTGTTGCGCCATGCCTTGTCGTTGTTTGTTGCATTTGTTGCTGCCTTGTTGGCCTTCCAAGTGCCGCTCAACACCTGGGAGCGCGTGGCACCGTGGGTGTTTGTGGCGGCCATCGTGCTGTTGATTGCGGTGTTGATTCCTTTCGTTGGCAAGTCGGTCAATGGCGCACGTCGTTGGATTGGTTTGGGCTTCATGAACTTCCAGCCATCCGAGTTGGCCAAGTGGGGGGTGCTGCTGTATGCCGCCAACTACATGGTGCGCAAGATGGATGTGAAAGAAAACTTTTTCGCCGCGGTCACGCCCATGGGCGTCGCGGTATCGGTGGTGGGCTTGTTGTTGTTGTCAGAGCCTGACATGGGCGCCTTCATGGTGATTGCCGTGATCGCCATGGGCATCTTGTTCTTGGGCGGTGTGAACGCCCGCATGTTCTTCTTGATTGCGGCAGCGTTGATCGGTGTGTTTGGCTTGATCATCGCGTCGTCGGAATGGCGGCGTGAGCGCATCTTTGCCTACCTGGACCCCTGGAGCATGGAGCATGCATTGGGCAAGGGCTACCAGTTGTCGCACTCGTTGATTGCGATTGGGCGTGGAGAAATTTTCGGTGTCGGCTTGGGTGGCAGTGTGGAGAAGCTGCATTGGCTGCCCGAAGCGCACACCGACTTCTTGTTGGCCGTGATCGGTGAAGAGTTTGGTTTTGTGGGGGTGTTGGCGGTGATTGGCATGTTCATGTGGCTGACCCGTCGCATCATGTACATCGGTCGTCAAGCCATTGCCATGGACCGTGTGTTTGCCGGTTTGGTCGCACAAGGTGTCGGCATTTGGATGGGCTTTCAGTCCTTCATCAACATGGGCGTGAACTTGGGTGCTTTGCCTACCAAAGGCTTGACCTTGCCGCTGATGAGCTACGGCGGCTCCGCCATCTTGTTGAACTTGGTGGCCATCGCGGTGGTGCTGCGCGTGGACTTTGAGAACAAAGTCATCATGCATGGAGGCCGTCTATGAGCACGACCTCACGCACCGCACTCATCATGGCTGGAGGCACGGGGGGGCACATCTTCCCAGGCTTGGCCGTGGCTGAGCAGCTGCGTACCCAAGGCTGGACTGTGCATTGGTTGGGGGCGCCTGCGCCGAGCATGGAAAGCCAATTGGTGCCGCCACGTGGCTTTGCTTATGAGACGGTGCAGTTTGGTGGCGTGCGTGGCAAGGGCTTCCAAACCTTGGCGTTGTTGCCCTTGAAATTGCTGCGCGCGTTTTGGCAAAGCCTGTGTGTGGTGCGTCGCGTCCAACCCGATGTGGTGGTGGGCCTGGGCGGTTACATCACACTCCCTGCCGGCATGATGGCCGTGCTGTGTGGCAAGCCCTTGGTGTTGCATGAGCAAAACGCCATCGCGGGCATGGCCAACAAAGTATTGAGTGGCGTGGCCGACCGCGTGTTCAGTGCCTTCCCTAATGTGATGCCGAAAGCTGAGTGGGTGGGCAACCCCATGCGCGATGGGTTTGTGAACCAAGCCGAACCGGCCCAAC
>JBFYKC010000165.1:0-2972 GCA_041311135.1 Comamonadaceae bacterium
TGGCGTGGGTGTTTTGGGTGGTGGCGTTTGCGGTGTGGGTGCCGGTGGCGGTGCTTCTGACATCAGCACGGCTTCCACCGTGTTCTCTGTCATGCGCACCACATGGCGTGCCAAACCTGAACTGATGGCCCACCACAACAAGCCATGCAACAGCACGACCAGTGCCAGACTGGTCAAGTGCTTGCGCGGTGAACGCTGGCGAGCAGCGTAGGGGGAGGTGGGGACTGTCGAGACGGGAGACAAACGAGAAAACTCTTGAACTTTTCTCATTTTAGGTGGCGGGGTGTGCGTCGGCGGTGGGGTGCCGTTGGACGCGACACATTAAATCTGCTTCATCTGGCCTTTGATTTTCCCGCCACGCTCAATTTCCAACTCGCCGTAAGTGACGTCACCTGTGATTTTGCCGCTGGCGCGCACGATCAATACATTTTTGCTGGTGACGGTTTCGTTGAGTTCACCTTTGACGTCGATGAAGTCGGCTTCGACTTTGCCGGTCACCACGCCAGAGGCGCCGACCAACACATCTTTAGCGACGAGCTCGCCATCCATCTGGCCAGAAATAATGGCTTGGTTGGGTGCGGTGATCGATCCTTTGAACACCACACCGGTGCCAATGAAAATACTTTTATCTTTCGTACCTTCGCTCATGGTCAAATCTTTCAGAGTTTCGACTTTGTAAGTTTAGACGTTTATTGTCATTTTTGCCATTTCTTTACGACTTTGTGCCGTAGCGAATGTGGTGAAAAAGCCCCATATTTCTGTTCAGCCATTCTTTAATTTCAGTTCGTATGAAAGTTGTTGTTGTTGCCAATCCGAAAGGTGGCGCTGGTAAATCTACGCTCTCCACCAATATTGCGGGGTACTTTGCATCGCAAGGTCACCGCGTGATGCTGGGGGATGCAGACACACAACAGTCGTCAAAGTTTTGGCTGAGTCAACGGCCTGAGAAGTTGCCTTCTATTTCAACGTGGGAATACCAGCCCGATTTGGTGTTGACCGCCAAGCCCCCCATGGGGACCACGCATGTGGTGATCGATACGCCAGGAGGCATCAGCGGCTGGCGCTTGCAAGAGGTGATTCAGCGCGCTGACAAAGTGGTGGTGCCGGTGATGCCCAGTGTGTTTGACATGCAAGCCACCAACCAGTTTTTATTGCAACTGGTGCAGATGACCGAGCAGTCGCCCACCCAAGTGTGTGTGGTGGGGAACCGCGTCGACACGCGAACCATCTCGGCGGCAAACTTGCGCAAGTTCATTGACGCACTGGACGTGCCCGTGCTGAGCTATTTGCGTGACACGCAATACTATTTGCACATGGCTGCGCATGGCCTGTCATTGTTTGACATCACGCCCTCCAAAGTGCAAAAAGATCTAGAGCAGTGGGGCCCCATTTGCACTTGGTTGGACGAAGGTTGAGTCAAATTCTCCCTTTATGTCTTGGACAAGGTTGAGGTGAAATTACCTAAGTGAGATCCACATTCCGGTGTGTATTCTTTCCCTCCCGAAGCGATTGAGGAAAATTCATGGCTTATTTCAAAAATTTCATCGCCTATGGTGTCGATTTTTGTCTCGCACTCGTCGCCGTGGCCGAAGCCTCTCTGATGTTGTTTGAAGACTTCTCGGCCCATCCCTTTGATTGGGTTGTGTTGTTCCTGGCCTTTGGCATGACAGTATTTTGTTTGTTCCGTTCGTTGCGAACCAAATTCGTAGGCCAGCGTCGCGCTTTTTAAGTTTCACATTGCCCGCCGAGGGCGCAATAAAAAACCCGCCAAAGGCGGGTTTTTTATTGGGTGACAACTGTGATCAGTGGTTGTCTGTCAACTGGTCCAAGATGGCTGGGTTTTCCAGTGTCGAGGTGTCTTGGGTGATCGCCTCGTTTTTGGCCAAGCTACGCAGCAAGCGGCGCATGATCTTGCCAGACCGGGTCTTGGGCAAGTTGTCACCGAAGCGGATGTCCTTGGGCTTGGCGATGGGGCCGATTTCTTTGCCGACGTGATCGCGCAAGATCTTGGCGATTTGCTTGGCTTCGTCGCCTGTGGGGCGAGGACGCTTCAACACCACGAATGCGCAGATGGCTTCGCCGGTGGTGTCGTCAGGACGACCCACCACCGCGGCTTCAGCCACCAGTTCGGTGCAGCTCACCAAAGCCGATTCGATTTCCATCGTGCCCATGCGGTGTCCCGACACGTTCAACACGTCGTCGATACGACCGGTGATGGTGAAGTAGCCCGTTTTTTCGTCGCGGATCGCACCGTCGCCAGCCAAGTAGTACTTGCCCTTGAACTCTTCGGGGTAGTAGCTCTTAACGAAACGGTCTGGGTCACCCCAGATGGTGCGAATCATCGAAGGCCATGGGCGCTTCACGACCAAGATGCCGCCTTGGCCGTTGGGCATTTCGTGACCGGCCTCGTCCACCACGGCGGCTTGAATACCTGGGAAGGGCAAGGTGCATGAGCCGGGAACCATGGGTGTCACACCAGGCAGTGGCGTGATCATGTGGCCACCGGTTTCGGTTTGCCAGAAGGTGTCCACGATCGGGCAACGGCTGCCGCCCACGTGCTTGTAGTACCACTCCCAAGCGGCGGGGTTGATCGGCTCACCGACCGAACCCAACAAACGCAGGCTGGAGAGGTTGAAACTCTTGGGGTGCACGGCATCGTTGGCTTCAGCGGCCTTGATGAGTGAACGGATGGCGGTAGGTGCTGTGTAGAAGATCGAGACTTTGTGGTCTTGAATCATCTTCCAGAAACGGCCAGCATCTGGGTAAGTGGGCACACCTTCGAACACGATTTCAGTGCCACCCAAAGCCAAGGGGCCGTAGGTGATGTAGGTGTGGCCAGTGACCCAACCGATGTCGGCGGTACACCAGAACACGTCGTTGTCTTTCAAGTCAAACGTCCACTTGGTGGTCAACGCGGCATGCAGCAAGTAGCCGCCGGTGCTGTGTTGCACGCCTTTGGGCTTGCCTGTGGA
>JBFYKC010000188.1:0-5410 GCA_041311135.1 Comamonadaceae bacterium
TTTACGCCAACATTTATGTCCGCATGGTAGACCGCAAAGACCGCAAGCGCACGGTGGACCAAATGTCTGCCGTGCTGCGCGAACGCCTGCGTCAAGTGCCTGGCATCACCGTCACCCACGTGGGCTTGCTCGACACGGTGGGCGGCAACAAACAAATTGAGTTCTCACTGCAAGGCAGCGACTTGCGCGAACTCGAACGCCTGACCACCCACGCCATGGACAAGCTGCGCACCATCCCAGGCTTGGTCGATTTGGACTCCAGCATCAAACCCAACAAACCCACCATCGAAGTCAATGTGCAGCGCGAAGCCGCCAACGACTTGGGCTTGTCCTTGGGCAGCGTGGGCAACCAATTGCGCATCTTGGTGGCGGGCAACACCGTCACCAACTGGCGCGCCGCAGATGACCAAACCTATGACGTCAACGTGCGCTTGGCCCCCACCGCCCGCAACGCCACGCAGGACTTAGAGCGTCTGCCCTTCACCCTCGGCACCAACGCCGACGGCAGCCCACGCGTGGCCCGCTTGAACCAAGTCGCCAAAGTGGAGGAAGGCACTGGCCCCAACCAAATCAACCGCCGCGATCTGCAACGCGAGGTGGCGATCAACGCCAACGTTTACAACCGCTCCGCGGGCGAGGTGTCCGCCGACATTCGCAAGGTGATGGACAGCATTCAAATGCCGCCAGGCTACCGCTACCAATTTGGTGGTTCCACCAAAAACATGCAAGAGTCGTTTGGCTACGCCATCTCGGCCCTGGTACTGGCCGTGGTGTTCATCTACATGATTCTGGCCAGCCAATTCAAAAGCTTTTTGCAACCCTTGGCCTTGATGACCGCCTTGCCCCTGACCCTCATCGGCGTAGTCTTGGCGCTATTGCTGTTTGGCTCAAGCTTGTCCATGTTCTCGGTCATTGGCGTGATCATGCTGATGGGCTTGGTCACCAAAAACGCCATTTTGTTGGTCGACTTTGCCATTCGCTCACGCGAGCCCCAAGAACAAGCCGATGGCTCTTTCAAACCTGGTCTGAGCCGCCATGACGCGCTGTTGCTGGCCGCTGAGGTACGGTTACGCCCCATTTTGATGACCACCCTGGCCATGATTTTTGGCATGGTGCCGCTGGCCTTTGCCCTGTCCGAGGGCTCCGAACAGCGCGCGCCTATGGGCCAAGCCGTGATTGGCGGGGTGATCACCTCGTCCCTGCTTACTTTAGTCGTCGTTCCTGTGGTGTATTGCTACTTGGACGATTTGGCCGAATGGCTGAAACGCAAATGGGCGTCAGGCTCTGACAGCCCCGCCCGTTAAAATTTTGCCCAGCATTAACTGAACGATTCCGGAGTTTTGAGATGAATACGCAAGAACAAGCCCGCTTCAACATGGTTGAACAACAAATTCGTCCTTGGCAAGTGCTCGACAGCCAAGTCTTGGCTGTGTTGTCCAACATCCAGCGCGAGCTGTTCGTGCCACAAGCCTATCAAGCCTTGGCCTACACCGACACCGACATTCCGTTGGGCCACGGCCAAAGCATGGCACCTCCCCGCGTGGCCGCCCGCTTGATGCACGACTTGCACCTCACGGGCACCGAAAAGGTGTTGGAAATCGGCACTGGCAGCGGTTACTTGGCCGCCCTGTTGGCCGGCCGCGCGCAACGCGTGGTGAGCTTGGAGATCAACCCCGAATTGGCCAGCAACGCGCGCAACAACTTGCAACGCGCGGGCATCACCAATGTCGATGTGCGTGTGGCCGATGGCAGCCAAGGTGCTGCCGGCGATGCACCGTTTGATGCCATCTTGCTCGGTGGCTCCGTGGCCGACGTGCCACAAAGCTTGCTGCAACAACTCAAAGTGGGCGGTCATTTGATTGCCATCGTCGGCCAAGACCACGTGATGGTCGCGACCTTGTACACACGCACGGCAGAGGCAGCATGGGACAGCAAAGCGTTGTGGGACCACACAGCCCCACGTTTACAAGGCTTTACCGAACCCTCGCGCTTCAAGTTCTAAAAACGCGGCATGATTGATCAAGTTCAACCCGCCGAGTTGGCTGCGTGGATCGCCTCGCAAGCCCCACATGGCGAGACCGTGGTGCTGGATGTGCGTGAAGCATGGGAGGTGCAAACCGCCTGTGTAACCGCGAACGGGTTTGCGCTGCTTGAAATGCCCATGCACACCGTGCCGCTGCGCTTGCAAGAGTTGAACCCTGACCAGCCCATTGCCGTGTTGTGCCACCACGGTGGGCGCAGCATGCAAGTGGCCGCATTCTTGGTACAACACGGCTTCAGCCGTGTGGCCAACGTGGCGGGCGGCATTCACGCATGGTCCACGCAAGTGGATGCCAAGGTCCCCACGTATTGATTGATTTTTGAAAGAACTGCATGTCCGTTACCCGCGCTTTGTTTCGCCGACTCCCTCTGACTGCTGCTGTTGTGCTGGCCTTCGCCTCGAATGCGCAGGCGCAAAGCTTGGTGGAGATGTACGAAGCTGCCCGCGGGTATGACGCAGGTTTTATCTCTGCAAAAGCTCAGTTTGAAGCCAATCTAGCCAAAGCCAATCAAACCTTGGGCGGTATCTTGCCCAACATTGCCTTGAGTGCGAGTGTGTCACGCACCAAATTTCAAGTACGCCCCGATGGCTCGCAGGTACTGGCACAAGACCGAATTTATGGCACAGGTTCAGGTGCAGTCACATTGGTGCAACCGATCTACCGCCCCGCAGCGTGGGCAGCTTACCGACAAGGCGGCCATCTGTTGCAACAAGCGGCCGCGCAATACGAAGCCTCTGAACAAGATTTGCTGGTCCGTGTGTCGCAAGCCTACTTTGATGTGCTGACCAGCGAAGACAGCTTGGCCTTAGTCAAAGCTCAAAAGGCTGCGGTGGGCGAACAACTGGCATCAGCCAAACGCAACTTTGAAGTGGGCACGGCCACCATCACGGGTGTACGCGATGCACAAGCTCGTTATGACTTGTCAACTGCACAAGAAATTGCAGCAGAGAATGATTTGCGTATCAAACGTTTGGCGCTGGACATGGTTGTGGGCATGAGCGACGCCAAACCCAAACGCTTGGCCAACGCCACACAACTGGTGGAAGCCCCCAAGGACGATGTCAGCGTGTGGGTCACCCAGTCTGAATCCACCAGCCCGGCGGTTCGCCAAGCCCAGCTGGGCTTGGAAGTCGCATCACAAGAAGTCAACAAAGCCACTGCAGGTCACAAACCCACGCTGGATGCGCAACTGTCTTATTCAGGCGTCCGCAACGTTGACGGCAGTGCGACCAGCCCCTCTGGATCACACGTGTTCAACCCTTCTGCAGCCGTCGTCCTGAACGTGCCTCTCTTCGCGGGCTTCAGCACCATGTACAAAGTCAGAGAGGCGGCAGCTTTGGAAGACAAAGCGCGCTCTGACTACGAGAACGCGCGTCGTGCCACGGCACAAGCCACGCGCACGGCTTACTTTGGTTTGGTCGCGGGACTGAGCCAAGTCAAGGCTTATGAAGCCGCCGAAGCTTCGAGCCAAAGCGCGTTAGACGCCAACAAACTGGGTTACTCGGTGGGCGTGAACATCAACATCGATGTGTTGAACTCGCAAAGCCAGCTCTACCAAACCAAGCGTGATTTGGCCAAAGCGCGCTACGACGTCTTGGTCGGCAACTTGAAACTGCGCCAAGCCACAGGCACGTTGACACCGGCAGACTTAGAGCCGATCAACGCGCTGTTGGCGCCCTAAACCACCCAGCTATTTCAGATACGAAAGCAGCGCATCCACGGTGCGCTGTGCAGCCCCACGGTGCGCTTGTGTGAATGCCATGCAGGCTTGAACGTGGACATTCTCATCTGGGCCTGAAGCGACCATGCGCATGGCGGTGGTCACGGCTTGCGCCATGTCTGACACACGCTCAGCTGCCCCCGCCTCTTCCGCCAACTCCGCCGCTTCTGCAAAATTAAATGTGTGGGGGCCCATCACCACGGGGCAGCCGCATGCGGCGGCCTCAATCAGGTTTTGTCCACCCAAGGGCGCAAAGCTGCCGCCCAGCAACGCCGCATCGGACAAGCCGTAGTACAGGGCCATTTCGCCCAGCGAATCGCCCAACCAAATGGTGCCAGGCACTGAGACATCTGGACCATTCACCCACGTGCTGCGGCGTGACACAGACCAACCACGTTGCGCGATCAGCGCAGCCACCTCGTCAAAACGTTGGGGATGGCGTGGCACCACCAACCATTGCACCGCTTGGTTGGGGTCCATCGCCTGTGCGCCCTTTGTTGCAGCGTTTTGCTGCAAGGCTTGCAAAGTGTCGAGCCACATCAGTTCTTCGCCTTCGCGCGAGCTGGTGAACACCACCACCGAGCGTTGTATTTTTTGCTTCCACACGAGCGCTTGCGCCAGCTGCGCGGCATCGGGCTTGGCGTCGAATTTGATGTTACCGAGCGCGCCATGCACCTGTGCCCCCAAGGCACGCAGGCGCTGCGCGTCCGTCTCGGTTTGCGCCAACACGGCCGACAGACCTTGGTAAGCCGGACGTGACAACCACGACAAACGTTGTGCTTGTCGCCTGCTTTTTTCGCTCATGCGGGCATTCACCAACACCAAGGGAACCTGTGCTTGGCGACATTGCGCCACCCAGTTGGGCCACAACTCGGTTTCTAAAACAATGCCCACACGGGGTTGGAAATGCTTGAGAAAACGCTGGACGGCGCCCGGAGTATCCCAAGGTTGCCAGACTTGCACATCGCCTTCTTGCAGCAAGCTCTGTCCTTGTGCGCGCCCAGTGGCCGTGCCATGCGTCAGTAACAGACGAAGCCCTGGATATGCAGCACGCAAAGCTTGTAGCAACACAGCAGCTGCACGGGTTTCGCCCAGCGACACCGCGTGTACCCACACATACCCGCTGGATGGCGTTTGGGTGTAGTAACCAAAACGTTCGTCGATGGCATGCAGATAGCCCGCCTCGTCACGCCCACGACGCAACAGCTTGCGGCGCAGCACAGGCTGCAACGCCCACATGAACGCGCTGTACAAACGCAATATCACACAGTCCCCTGCGAAGCCGCTTGCACGCACTGTTGCCACGCCTGCCACACGGCATCGACCGAGGGTGTGGGGCAATCCACCACACTGCATTGGCGCGTCAAGCCTTCAGGCCCGGTGCGCCAAGCGGTGTCGAAGTTGTAGATTTGCACATGGGGCAAATCCAAGGCCACGGCGATGTGGCTCAAGCCACTGTCGACCCCAATCACCCCCGTGCATTGCGCCATGTCGGTGGTCAATTGATCCAACGACAAGCGCGGCCACACCACAGCGCCGGGCAACATGTCGGCCAAGGCCTCGCTGCGCAAACGTTCCGCTTCGTTGCCATGGGGCAAAGCCACCGTCAAACCCGCTTGCTTCAAACGCAAGCCCAATTCATACCAAT
>JBFYKC010000113.1:0-2919 GCA_041311135.1 Comamonadaceae bacterium
GTCTGAATATCTCAGTACAGCCGGGCAACCGGAGTTGGATCTGATGATTCGCACAGGAGGTGAGTCACGCATTAGCAACTTTTTACTTTGGCAAGCGGCTTATGCTGAGTTGTATTTCACAGATACCTTATGGCCAGATTTCGATGAGGCGGCCTTGCAAAAAGCGTTCCACTGGTACAGCCAACGCGATCGACGATTTGGGCGTGTCAAAGCCCCGTCCTGACGAAAGATTGGGCGTGCAATACTGCATAAATATTTCATGAAGGTCTACTCATGACGATTTTGGTGACCGGTTGTGCCGGATTTATTGGCAGTAATTTTGTTCACACGTGGCTGTCGTCCTCTGACGAGTGTGTGGTCAATTTGGATAAGTTGACCTACGCGGGTAACTTGGCGAATTTAGAGTCCTACAGCAAGGACCCACGTCACGTGTTTGTGCAAGGCGACATTGGTGACCGTGAGTTGGTGGCGCAACTGTTGCAAACACATCGGCCCCGTGCGGTGTTGAACTTTGCCGCCGAGAGCCATGTGGATCGCTCGATCCACGGCCCAGGGGACTTCATTCAAACCAACGTGGTGGGCACGTTCAATTTGTTGGAAAGTGTGCGTGCGTATTGGCAGGAATTGCCCGCTGAAGAAAAATCAAATTTTCGCTTCTTGCATGTCAGCACTGACGAGGTGTACGGCACCTTGATGCCCACCGACGCGCCTTTTTCGGAAACCGACACCTACGAACCCAACAGTCCTTACTCGGCCAGCAAGGCGGCCAGCGATCATCTGGTGCGCGCGTGGCATCACACCTACGGCTTGCCGGTGCTGACCACGAATTGCAGCAACAACTATGGGCCGTATCACTTTCCTGAAAAACTGATTCCGCTGGTGTTGTTGAATGCCCTCGCGGGCAAGCCGTTGCCAATTTATGGGGATGGCCAACAAGTGCGCGACTGGTTGTATGTGCAAGACCATTGCCGTGCGATTGCGCGCGTGCTGGAGGCGGGGCATGTGGGAGAGACCTACAACATTGGTGGTTGGAATGAGAAGACCAACCTCGAGGTGGTGAACACCTTGTGCGCCGTGTTGGACGAGCTGCGACCCCGTGCCGATGGCAAGCACTACGCTGAACAGATTACCTACGTCAAAGACCGCCCAGGGCATGACCGCCGCTATGCGATTGATGCGCGCAAGATTGAGCGCGAGCTGGGGTGGAAGCCCCACGAAACCTTCGACACCGGTATTCGTAAAACGGTGGCGTGGTATTTGGATAACCCTGTCTGGGTAGAGGGCGTGACCAGTGGCGCGTATCGCCAGTGGGTTGGCCAGCAGTACGGGGCTTGAAGGGCATGCGTGCGCACCGTATTTTGTTGTTGGGAGGGCATGGCCAACTGGGCCATGTGTTGCAAACAGGTTTAGCCTCTCTGGGGCAGGTGCGTGTGATGACACGTGCCGATGTTGATTTGAGCCACCCCGACGCGCTGCGTGCGGCTTTGTTGCAAATGGCCGAGACGTTTGTACCCACCGTGGTTGTGAATGCGGCGGCGTACACGGCCGTGGATCAGGCTCAAACCGATGCGGCCACCGCGCATGCGGTGAATGCCCAAACGCCAGCGGTGTTGGCCGAGTTGTCACAACGATGGAACGCGATGCTGGTGCATTACTCCACCGACTATGTGTTTGACGGATCCGGCACGCGCCCTTGGCAAGAGACCGACACCCCGCATCCCTTGTCTGTGTACGGCGCGAGCAAGCTGGCAGGTGAACAAGCGGTGCTGTCTGGTTGCGATCGACATGTGGTGCTGCGCACCAGCTGGGTGGTCGGGGCGCATGGGGGTAATTTTTTGAAAACCATGTTGCGTCTGGCGGGGGAGCGCGAGAGTTTGCGCGTGGTGGCTGACCAAATCGGGGCCCCCACATCCGCAGCGCTGTTGACCGATGTCACTCTGCAACTTATCCGTTTGATGCAACAGGCCGATGGGGTTGATCCGCGCTGGGGGGTGTACCACGTGGCGGCTGCGGGAGAGACCTCTTGGCATGGCTATGCACAGCATGTGATCGCTGGGGCGATCGTCCGTGGTGCGGTGTTGAAAGCCACGCCAGATCAGGTCCATCCCATTGCCACCACCGAGTACCCCTTGCCCGCGCCTCGTCCGATGAACTCGCGTTTGAATACGCAGAAAATACGGGGAACCTTTGGCATCGATTTACCTGCATGGCAGGTGGGGGTGGATACCATCCTGGATCAATTGTTTGAAAAGAAAGCACCATGACAAAACAACGTAAGGGCATCATCTTGGCGGGCGGATCGGGCACGCGCCTGTATCCGGTGACGCAAGCGGTCAGCAAACAATTGATGCCGGTGTATGACAAGCCGATGATTTATTACCCATTGACCACCTTGATGCTGAGTGGCATCCGCGAGGTGTTGGTGATTTCTACGCCACAAGACACGCCTCGGTTTACCGAGCTGTTGGGCGATGGCAGCCAATGGGGCATGCGCATCGAATACGCGGTGCAACCCAGCCCCGATGGTTTAGCGCAAGCTTTTGTGATTGGTAAGAACTTTGTGGCTGATCATCCCAGCGCTTTGGTGTTGGGGGACAACATTTTTTATGGTCACGATTTGGTCAAGCAGTTGGCCAACGCCGATCAACGTACCCACGGTGCCAGTGTGTTTGCGTACCACGTGCACGACCCCGAGCGTTATGGCGTGGTGGAGTTTGACAGCCAATTCCATGCGCTGAGCATTGAAGAAAAGCCAGCCAAGCCTAAGAGTAATTACGCTGTCACGGGTTTGTATTTTTACGATGAGCAGGTGTGCGACATTGCCGCAGCCGTGAAGCCTTCTGCGCGTGGCGAGTTGGAAATTACCGATGTGAACAAGCGCTATTTGGAGATGGGGCAGTTGCAAGTCGAGATCATGGG
>JBFYKC010000007.1:0-4741 GCA_041311135.1 Comamonadaceae bacterium
AAAACGCGCCATGGCATTGCCGACATTCAAGCGCGCACTGAAAAACGCGTGGTGACCACCGGCTGCGGGCAGGGCAGTGTGTTTGGTGATTTGATGGCCGAGATTGACCATGTGGCCTTGCCCGAGGCGCGCATCAGCCAAGCCCGTTTGTACGCGGTGCTCCATGCCATTCGCTTGCAAGAAACCACCTATAAATCAGCAGGTTCGGTGCATGCGTGCGCGTTGTTTAGTGGCGAGACGATGCTGGTGTTTGTGGAGGACGTGGGCCGCCACAACGCCATCGACACCATTGCGGGCTGGATGTGGATGCAGGGTGTGACGTCAAATGCAGATTCCATTTTTTACACCACCGGTCGCTTGACCAGCGAGATGGTGATGAAGTCGGCCCAAATGGGGGTGGCTGTGGTGGTGTCGCGCAGCGGCATCACACAAATGGGCTATGACGTGGCGCAGCGTTTGCATTTGTGCACTATTGGGCGTGCCACCAACAAACACTTTCTTTGTTACACCGCGCCTGAGCGTTTGTTGCTCGACCCCACATTGGCCGTGGGCGGCGTGCACAAGGTGGCCCACGCATGAACTGGTGGTCGCTGGCTTGGCGCACGCTGTGGCGTGACGCACGTGCGGGGGAGTTGCGTTTGTTGGTGGTGGCAGTGGCGTTGGGTGTGGCCGCACTCAGCTCGGTGAGCTTTTTGGCAGATCGATTGAATGGTGGCTTGCAACGCGATGCGCGTCAGCTACTCGGCGGTGATGTGGTGGTGGTGAGTGACCAAGTCACGCCCGCGCACATCGTGCAGCAAGCCAAGCAGTTGGGCCTTCAAGGTGTGACCACCTTGAGCTTCCCCACCATGGCGCGCGGTGATACCCCACACGGCGCAGCTCCCAACAGCCGCCTCGTGGCGCTCAAAGCGGTCGAGGCTGGCTATCCACTGCGCGGCGAACTCAAAGTGGCCAGTACGTTGACCGAGGCGCAGCAGTGGGTGAACCACGCGGGTGAAACCCGCCGAGCCGGCGTCGACACCACCACCCAAATTCCAGCGTTAGGCGAGGTGTGGGTCGAGGCCGGTGGTTTAGAAGCTTTAGGTCTGAATGTGGGCGATGCCTTGCTGTTGGGCGAGCGCAGAATGCGCATCAGCCGTGTGTTGGTGCACGAACCCGACCGTGGTGCAGGCTTCATGAATTTCGCGCCACGTGTGATGTTGAACGTTGCAGATTTACCTGCCACCGGTTTGGTGCAACCCGCCAGCCGTGTGACCTGGCGCTACGCCGTGGTGGGTGCCGAGGCCGCCACGCAAAACTTTTTAACCTGGGCTGACACAGAAAGCAAAAAGCCAGAAGTGCGTGGTGTGCGTGTGGAATCGCTCGAAGCGGGGCGCCCCGAAATGCGCCAAACCTTAGACCGCGCGGGCAAGTTTTTAAACCTAGTGGCGCTGTTGGCTGCCTTGCTCAGCGCTGTGGCCGTGGCCTTGGCGGCACGCGCGTTTGCAGCGCGTCATCTGGACGATTGCGCCATGTTGCGTGTGTTGGGTTTGAGCCAACGTCACATTGCTTGCGCCTACACCGCCGAGTTTGTGTGGGTGGGCATGTTTGCCAGCAGCCTTGGACTGGCTTTGGGTTATGCCGTGCACTTGCTGTTTGTGAGCTTGCTCAAAGGCTTGGTGGACACCGTGCTGCCTGCGCCCAGCATGTGGCCGGTGGTGTACGGCTTGGGCACGGGCTTGACCTTGCTGCTGGCATTTGGTTTACCCCCTGTGTTGCAACTGGCCAGCGTGCCTGCGTTGCGGGTGATGCGCCGCGATGTGGGGGAGCTCAAAGCCACCACACTCAGTGTGTGGGCCTTGGGCCTCACGGGTTTTGCCCTGTTGCTTTTGGCGGTGAGTCGTGATTTGAAATTGGGCCTCATGGTGGTGGGGGGCTTTGCCGGTGCGGTGCTGCTGTTTGCCGGCATGGCATGGTTGGCTGTGTGGGTGCTGCGGCGCAGCGTGGTCGAAGGTGCTGCACCGCCCTGGCTGATGTTGGCCACACGGCAAGTGAGCGCGCGTCCCCTGTACGCCATGGTGCAGGTGAGTGCGTTGGCCGTGGGCTTGTTGGCTTTGGCGCTGTTGGTGTTGCTGCGCACCGACCTGATCAGCAGCTGGCGCAACGCCACACCTGTGGATGCCCCCAATCGGTTTGTCATCAACATCCAACCGACACAGGCGGAACCCTTTTTACAAACGCTACGCGATGCCGGGGTCAGCAAGCTCGATTGGTACCCCATGATCCGTGCGCGCTTGGTGGCGGTGAACGGCACCACTGTCACGCCCGACAGCTACACCGACGAGCGCGCCCAGCGCTTGGTTGACCGTGAATTCAATGTGTCGTTCAGTGCTGCGGTACCCGAACACAACACCGTGGTAGGTGGTGCTTGGACACGCGACGAGTCTGATGGTTTGAGCATTGAAGAAGGCATTGCCAAAACCTTGAAGCTCCAACTGGGCGACCGCTTGCGCTTTGACATGGCCGGTGTGTTGCACGAAGCCCGCATCACCTCGGTACGCCTTGTGGACTGGACCTCCATGCGCGCCAACTTCTTTGTCATGTACCCCGTCAGCCGCATGACCACGGGGGCGGGCTTTGACGTGCCCACCACGTACATCGCGGCATTTCGTGCACCGCAACGGGTGGCGGGCCAAAGTTTTGACAACTTACTGGTACAGCGTTTTCCCAATGTCACCAACGTCGACATGGGGGCCGCGTTGAACCAAGTGCAAAGCGTGCTCGGCCAAGTGGTGAGTGCGGTGGAGTTTTTGTTCTTGTTCACCTTGGCTGCGGGCTTGGTGGTGTTGTTTGCTGCGGTCACTGCCACGCGTGAAGAACGCGCGCGTGAATACGCGGTGTTGCGGGCCTTGGGTGCCTCTAACCAGTTGCTGTCGCAGGTGCAACGTGCCGAGTTGGCGGGCGTGGGGGCTTTGGCAGGGCTGCTGGCCACCAGCGTGGCCATGGCCATGGGATGGGGCTTGGCGCGTTTTGCGTTTGAGTTTGCTTGGACAGCCAGCCCGTGGGTGCCGTTGCTCGGTGCCGTTGTTGGCGCTGCACTGGCTTTGGCCGCTGGTTGGTGGGGCTTGCGCGATGTGCTGCAACGTCCCGTGGTGCAGACGCTGCGCCAAGCAGCACACGTGTGATGGCGATGACGCCTGCGCAGTTTGTGCTTGCGGTGGAGCGCGCGTTCACGCCCTTGGCCGACGCGCCACGGGCGCACGCCATGCGTGCGTATTTGCTAAATCAATTTGAGTTTTTAGGCTTGCAAGCGCCTGTGCGTCGTCAAGCCGTTCGAGGCATTGGCAGGGTCCAGTGGCAAAGTGCCCAAGATGTGTTGGCTGCCGCTGACATGTTGTGGCAAAAGCCGCAGCGTGAATTTCGCTACACCGCCGTTGATTTGTTGCGCAAGCACAGCGACCTGCTCGGCGTGCGTGATCTGCCGGAATTGCGGGCATTGCTGTTGCGCGACGCGTGGTGGGAAACCGTGGATGGATTGAGCGCCGTGATTGCGGATGTGTTGCATCAGGCGGTGTTGCAAAAACCAAATGCAGCGAGTGTTATGGATGCTTGGCTGATTCATCCCAATTTCTGGGTGCGGCGCTCTGCCATGTTGCACCAATTAGGCTGGCGCTTAGACACCGACAGCAAGCGCTTGTTTGTCTATGCGCAACAGTTGGCAGACGAGCAAGAATTTTTCATTCGCAAAGCCATTGGCTGGGCCTTGCGTGATTACGCACGTTGGAACCCGCAAGCTGTGACGGATTTTCTGGTGCAGCATCGCGACAGTTTGTCGAACCTGACGGTGCGCGAAGCGGCCAAGCACTTGCATCTGCCCTGATGCCAGAAGCCCGACAATCATCCCCATGCAAATAGAAGAAAAACCACCTTTTGATACCCCTTTTGAATGGCTAGGGGGCGAAGCGCGCGTGCGCATGCTGGTCGAGCGCTTTTACGACTTGATGGATCTAGAGCCCACCTATGTGGACCTGCGCGCCACGCATGGCCCCGATTTGACCAACGCGCGTGAACGCTTGTTCATGTTTTTGTGTGGTTGGTTGGGTGGGCCGGACTACTACGTCGAAAAACATGGTCATCCCCGTTTGCGCATGCGGCACATGCCGTTTGCCATTGGCATCAAAGAGCGCGACCAATGGGTGGCGTGTATGGACCAAGCCATGGGGGAAACGCAGGTGCCGGAAGATTTACGGACGCGTTTGAAAAACAGCTTTTTTCAAACCGCCGATTGGATGCGTAACAAAGGCGTTTGAGTTCACACGTTGCTGGGGCCGAGCAATACCACCAAGGCGCCTGCGCCACCGTCAGAGGGCTTGGCTTGGACAAAGGCCAGTACCTCATTTTTTTGGACCAACCAGCGTTGCACTTTGCTTTTGAGCACTGGCTCTTTGCCGGGCGAGCCCAAACCTTTGCCGTGCACCACACGCACGCATCGCCAGCCCATGCGTTTGGCATCGCGCACAAATTGACCCAGTGCCTCGCGTGCCTCGTCACTGCGTAAGCCATGCAGGTCGAGTTGGCCTTGCATGCTCCATTCGCCTTTGCGCAATTTGCGCGTCACATCGGTGCCAATGCCAGGACGTCGAAAACTCAGCTGATCATCTACGTCGAGCAGGGTGCTCACATCAAACTCATCGCTCATGCTCTCGATCAAAGCGGCTTGGTCGTCCAGCGCTTGTTGCAAAGGCCGTGCCGCAGGGCGTTG
>JBFYKC010000047.1:0-16960 GCA_041311135.1 Comamonadaceae bacterium
CCTACGCCATCAAAGGCGAGCGTGGTTCAGGCATGATTTCGGTCAACGGCTCTGCTGCACGCCGCGCCAGCGTGGGTGACTTGTTGATCATTGCGTCATTCGCGCAAGTTCATGAAGACCATGTAGCCAAGCATGAACCACAACTCGTGTTTGTGGATGAAAAGAACCAACAAGTGGGTCTGCGCCACCATGTGCCGACGCAGGCAGCGCCTGGGCACAGCACCGATGAGTGCTGATTGAATGACCCTGTGATCTACACGATCAAAGTTTTTCTCTCGGCACTGATCATCGTTGCAGTGAATGTGCTGAGTAAGCGCAGCACAGCCTTGGCGGCCATGCTGCTGGCACTGCCTTTTGTTTCCTTGATTGCGTTCACATGGGAATGGGTAGAGAACCCAGATGCGGAACGCATTGCCAACCTGTCCACAGAAACGTTTTGGTTTGTGCTGCCCACTTTGCCTATGTTTTTGTTGTTGGGTTGACTGCTGAGACAAGGGCTCAACTACTACGCAGCTTTGGCAATTTGCAGCGCAATGACGGCGGTGTTGTTTGCAATCACGCGCTATTGGGTTCAGCGGTTTTCTTAATCTTCTGCCTGTCGTTATGCCAAGTCACGCACGGCCCACGGACCGTGCGTTTTGCTTTATGGAATCACTTAGCGCATTGGTTCTAGAGCGTATTTGTTATTGAGTCTTTGCCTCGCGAAAACTACGATTTGGGCTGTTTTTATTTCAGCCCATCTATGAGATTCGCCATCGTCACGTCTTCCATTTCCGCCGTCTTGATCACCGTGGTCAGCGCTATTTCTATCGTTGTCTTGTCGTGGATTTATCCAGCGGTTCAGAGCTATGACCCCAGCTCAGACACCAAAACAGAAATTTCTTGGGGCCAAGGCAGCTAAGCCATGAAACCTCGTTTTCTCATTCCACTGCTTTTGTTTGCGGCAAGCATCAGTACCGCTTCCATGTTGTTTTTGGATTCGCCCCCCAAGTCATCCATCAAGCGCGTCGTGCCGGAATTGCCCATCGAAATCAAATGGGGTGAAGGCTCTGAGGCCGGATCGCCAGAGGCAACAACTCAAAAGTAAGCTTGAGCAATGACGAGGCCACGTTTGTGTTTGCAGGCACCTGTGCCAACAACGAGCCCTATCGACTTGTTTCGTATTAAAAAAAGTGTCGCCGGCCTGTCTCGCTCGTTCTACGACTACGACGGCCCCAATGGCAAAGGCACCGTGCAAGCAGAAACACCGCCCAAGGTGATGGCGGCCAGGGTATGCCGCAAGTTGGCTGAAATCGTCAATGCCAACTATTGGGAATGAACCCACCATGCTTCACTTATCCCTAGAGTACAAGTTTGCAAAGGGGCCAACACGCCATCGGCTAGAACATCCGCTGCTTGACGTGTTGGAAAGTGTGCACCAAACCGGCTCCATCGGTCGCGCTGCCCAGCAATTGGGGCGCTCTTACCGCTATGTTTGGAGCGAGCTTAAACATTGGGAATCCGAACTGAATACCAGCCTGATTGTTTGGGGAAGAACCAACAAAGGTGCGACGTTGACGCCCCAGGCCTTGCAGTTTTTGTTGGCAATTTCACAAACCCAGCTGGATTTAGAGCGGCAGGTGGCCTTGATCAAAACCCGTGTCGCAGAGTGCATGGTGATTTTGAAAAATAACGCCGCACCACAATCCGCGCAACAGTAAGCAATCATTTAGATTTACTTTTGATTGCCGACTTCGGTGGTATTCGCCGGCGTCTACAACCAAAGTTTAGTTGTGGGGCATTCATCCAATCAGTAGCATTGATTGAATGAATACTCGTCAAAAAACGCTCCTCATCATTGATGACCACCCGGTGTATCGCGATGCCTTGAGCGAAAAACTAGCGAGCGAGTTTGTGCCTGCTGGCATTGCGGTGGCCGTGGCGGGCAGTGCGCACGAAGGACTCGAACTGATTGAGAACTCCAACAAGCAATGGGTGATCTTGCTTGATATCTTGATGCCCGGTCTCAGCGGCTTGGCCGGCATCAAAGTTTTCAAAGAGCTACCGAATGTCGAGCAAGTCGTGGCGATCTCGGGGCTGGATGAACACGCCTGGGAACCCAAAACGGCGTCTGCCGGTGCGTCCATGTTTTTGTCAAAAAACAGCACCGCAGATTTCATCATTCGCAAGCTCAAGCCCTTGATGACCGGGCAAGGCAGCTATGTCGTCACAAGTGAAAGCGCAGAGCCCAAAGAGTTTCGCCTCACGCAACGGCAGTTGGAGGTGTTGGATTTGATTGCACAAGGCCACCCCAACAAGGTGATTGCCGATTACCTCGGCATCAGTGAACAGACCGTCAAAATTCACATCAACCAAATATTCAAAGAGTTGCGCGTTTTCAACAGAACGCAAGCGGTGATCAAGGCACAGAAGCACCAACTGTTGGCATAAGCCCAGCGGAAATACCAAAGCAGTGAAACCTAGCCCCCAATCCATTGAAGGTGGTCGTACCGAGTTGCTTGAAGACGAGGTCAACAACTTCTACCTGCTGCGTGAAAAATCGGCTCACATCACCAAAGCAGCACGATCAGCGACGATTGCCAACATCTTGGCGCCTTTGCTTTGCATTCCGATGTTCAAAGATGAGGTGTCATTTTTGAACTTGGCACTTTGGCTCGGTTACATGGCCGTTGTGGTGAGCATTCGCACTTGGATGGTTTACAGGCTGCCCTACGAAGAAGACAAGATTTTCAACCCCCAGCATGATTTGAAAATCATGACCTATGCCGTTGGCATCGTGGGCTTTGGCTGGGGCTTGGGTTGGATCTTGATGGCACCTGAATTACACATGGTGAACCGCATGATCTATGTGTACATGACAACGGCCGCGATGATCTCGAGCATGTTTGCGTACAGCGTCAACACAGCCACGTTTTATGCCTTTACCTTGCCCATCATGGTTCCCTCATTGGGTACCGTGCTGTGGTCGTTCAGCATTTTTCCGTGGCCGTTCATGGTGGGCTTGGCGTCTCTGTACATCGTGGTCCTGAGCATTGCGAAGAATTTCGCCAAAACTTTTGAAAACTCTGTGCGACTGAGATTTCGCAACGAACGCCTTTACCAAGAGTTGGCCACTGAGCGAGATCAATCAATTGCAGCCAATGTGGCGAAGTCCAAATTCATTGCCGTGGCCAGCCATGATTTGCGACAGCCCATGCATGCCGTGAATGTCTACCTGGAGTTACTGAGCCTCGACAACTTGCCAAGCTTAGAAAAGAAATCAATTTCTAAGATCAAAAGCAGCATCACCACGCTGAATGCCATGTTTGACTCGTTGTTGAACATCAGCAAGCTCGATGCCGATGTGATGCAAGTGAGTCACCGTGTGTTTCGCTTGGAAGATCTGGCCAACACGATTCGCGATCTGAACGAGGCCAAAGCCAGCAGCAAAGGTTTGACGCTGACGATGGATGTGCCCGATTTGATGGTGCGTGGTGACAAGCTGCTGCTTCAACAAATCACCAACAACCTCGTGTCGAATGCGATTCAATATACGGAAAGCGGTCATGTGGTGGTGCATTTCGAATCCGCTCATGATGGTCTGGTGATCGAGGTCAGTGACACGGGCTGTGGCATCGCCCCCTCTGAGCAGCAACACATCTTCAACCAGTTTTATCGCGCGGACAAAACACGTGCTTTGCACGATGGCTTGGGGCTAGGGCTTTCGATCGTTCAACGTTTGTGCAACCTGATTGGGGCGGACGTTCAAGTGATTTCGGAGCCCGGACAGGGGGCCAAATTCGTGGTCACCACTGCGTTTCCCACCTCGGCCAGCGAAGACGACATGGACACTTCGCCCGCGACGCCCAAGACACCGCCTTTGCACCGAAGCCTTCAAGGTAAACATATTGCGGTGATTGAAGACAACCCGATCATCGTGGATGCTTACCGTCAAACCCTTGCCAACAAGGGGGCGTATGTACAGGTGCTGTCTGAATATGAAAGCGAGCTGGATGGGCAGTTGGCAACCATGGATCGCATTGACTGCATCTTGAGCGATTACCGCCTCGCCCAAACCACCGGCGACCTGCTGATACAAAAACTTCGCGACAACTTCAACGAAGAAATTCCGGCCATCATCGTCACGGCCGACACCTCGCCTTCACACATCAACTTGTTTGCCAAGTTGAACATTGAAGTGCTGCACAAGCCCGTCAGTTTCCACGACGTCGCAGCAGCGATTGAAAAACTCATCGCCGCTAAATAGTTCACGACTTATGCCGTGACGTCGACGTAACCGCCCTTGTAGCCATGGGGTGAATAGGCCATGGCTTGGTAGTCTTTGAATTTCAGTTCACGAATCAAGTCGCCTGTTTGCTGCTGCTCGACTTTGACGGAGAGCAAGGCTTCTTTTTTGTTGTACGAAATATCGAGGGCGTTGACATTGGCCGCCTCTTGCGCACGGGCTGCAATTTGCGCCTCAATCGCCTTGAGGTTGGCCAGCATGTCGGGCTGCGTTTGCCGCTTGATTTCTAACGCGTCTTTGGTTTTGCCAGCCACTTCAGGTGCGCCGCCACCTGCCACTCTGTTGGGACGCGCAGACACCTGAGCCGACATGCTCGCCGCGGTTGGCACTTGGGTGGATGTCACACTCAGACTGCTCACAGTTGTTGCCTTTTGGTTTGATGACCTGAAAAATATAGCGCAACTGCTTTGCTTTCGCCAATAAAAAAACCGCTCACGCAGAGCGGTTTTTTATCCAGCAAACGGTGTTTACTGCGCGATGGCTTCGATGGCGATGTCGATGCGCACGTCATCACCCACATAGGGGACGTATTTGCCAGCATTGAATTCGCTGCGCTTGATCACGGTGAACGCGTTGGCGCCAATGGCTGGTTTCTTCAACATGGGATGAGGCATGGCTTGGAAGCTGGTCACGGTCAAGGTCACTGGCTTGGTCACGCCTTTGATGGTCAATTGGCCTTCGATGCTTTGGGGCTTGTCACCTTCAAACACCACCTTGGTGGATTTGAACGTGGCTTGAGGGAATTTGGTGGTGTCCAAGAAGTCTTCGCCTTGGATGTGTTCGTTGAAATCCGCAAACCCGGTGCTGACCGATTTGGTGTCGATCACGATGTCCACAGAACCTTTTTTGGCTTCGGCATCAAACACCACTTTGCCGGTGGTCTTGCTAAAGCTGCTGAGCTGCGTGGAGTAGCCAAAGTGTGAATACGAAAAACGTGGGAAGGTGTGTGTGCCGTCCACGCCGTAAGTCACAGGGGCGGCCACTGCCGAAGCGGCGACGGCGCCTGTCAAGGCCAAAGCGGCGGCGATGCGTTTGATTGATGTCATTTGAAAGCTCCTTTTAAAAAATCATTGGCCAGAAACGGCGGTGAGTTGGAAATTAACTTGGATGTCGTTGGCGACCACATCGAACTTGGCCCAGATGCCTTCACCGATGGAAAAGTCCGCACGACGCATGACAAAGCCCCCACTGAAAACGCCCGCGTTACCTTGCGTGACGAGCTTGAGTGGAAACTTGATATCTTGGGTTTTGCCTTTGATGGTGAGCGCGCCCGTCACTTCAAATTGGTTTGCGCCTGTGGCCTTGATTTGTTTGGCCACAAACGTCGCCTTGGGAAAGGCTTTGACGTTGAACCAAGGTTTGCCCACCACCTCGTCGTCGGCATCTGACGAGCCGGCGTCGATGCTGGCCAAATCAATCTCAATTTGCGCTTGAGCAGCCGCGGGCTTGGCTGGGTCGAAGTTCAGCTGAGCCACAAATTTTTTGAAGTGGCCGTCCATGCCCACGCCCATTTGTTTGTATTGAAACGTGACTTTGCTTTTCTCGGGCTGAATGGCTTTGTATTCCACAGCGCCAGCACCTAGGGTGAGCGCCATGCCCATGACGAAAGTAGCGAGGTGTTTCATGCGTTGCCTTCCTGTGTGGTGCGGCCGTGAGGCAGCATGCGTTTCAAAATATCGTCTTTGTCGACCCAGTGATGCTTGAGGGCTGCAGCCGCATGGCCGCCCAGCAAGAACAGCAACACATAGTTGAGAGCCTCGTGCACTTCGTGCAGCAAGTGGCCCATGGCTTTGTCTTTCTCTAACAAATCGGGCAGTGGCCACACACCAAACCAAACCGTGGGCACGCCTTTGGCCGAGCTGAGCAACCAGCCGGAGAGCGGGATGACGATCATCAACCCGTACAAGGCGGCGTGCCCCAGATGCGCCGCGCGTTGCAGCAAAGGCGGCATGCTGTCGGGATAGGCCGGCGGCGGGTTCAACACACGCCAGACCAAGCGCAACCACACGAGCATGAAGACGCTCACGCCCGCCCATTTGTGCCAGGCGTAGTACTGCAGCTTTTCGGGCGACAAAGGCATGTCGGTCATGACAAACCCCAGTGCCAGTAAACCCAGAATCATCAAGGCCATGCCCCAATGGAGAAATTTGGCAACGGCGGTGTAACTGTTGTGCATCAGGGAATCCTCAGTGGGTAAAGGCATAGCCGTCCATGGCGATGACGTAGTCGCTCACGCCGCGGTAGAACGCCTGCGGTTGCGCGCGCTCACCTGCGGCACCCAAGGCGACGAAGAGCGGCAGCAAGTGGTCTTCACTCGGGTGGGCTTGACGGCCATCGGCCGAGTGCTGGCGGTAATTGAGCAAGGTATCCAACGCGTGCGCTTGCAGTTGCGCTTGCACCCAATCGGCAAATCGGGGCACATAGGCTGGCGTTTGGCCATTCGTCGACGCCGCGTGGTGCCAGTCGCCCAAGTTGTGGGTGATGTTGCCCGAGGCAATCACCCAAATATGGTTCTCCGCCAAAACCGACAAGGCTTGGCCCACGCGGTAAGCGTGCGCAGGACCGCCGTGGCTTTGCATCGACAGCGGCACGATGGGCACATCGGCATCGGGAAACATTTGGCGCAAGGGTTGCCACGCGCCATGGTCGAGGCCGTGCTGGCTGTCGTCCACCACCTCAAGACCTGCCGCACGCAAAGCAGCGGCCACTTCTTTGGCCACCTCGGGACAGCCTGTGGCGGGGTAGTCCAACTGGTAGAGCTCGGCGGGAAAGCCATAAAAGTCGTGGATGGTTTCCAACTGGGTGGCTGCACTCACAGTGGGCAAGCGGGTGTCCCAATGCGGGCTCACGACCACGATGGCGCGAGGGGGTGACAACTTTTGCACCACGGCGGACATGGCCGCGCCCGCTGCACCTGGGTTCAGGGCAAACGTGGGGGCGCCGTGCGGCACAAAGAGAACATTGCGAAAGGTCTGCATACGATGAATTCGATGTGGAGCCCGTAATGTAGAAACGAATCGGAAACAGAAAAAGCACCTAATATTCAATTATTTGTTGCAAAATTAGCAACAATGGACAAACTCAACGCAATGCAACTTTTTGTGCGAGTGGCCGAAACCGGCAGCTTTACCGCCGTAGCAGACCAGCTGGATGTGGCGCGCTCGGTGGTGACACGGCAAATCTCAGCACTGGAAAAACAGCTGGGCACCAAGCTGATGACGCGCAGCACGCGCAGCCTCACGCTCACCACAGCGGGTTCGGCTTACCTTGAAAAATGTCGCGTCATTTTGAACATGGTGGATGCGGCCGAATCGAGTTTGTTGGAAGAAAAAACCGAACCCCGTGGCCGCATTCGCTTGGGTCTGCCCTTGAGTTTTGGTTTGCAACGGCTGATGCCAGCGTTGTTGCAATTTGCCGAGGCACATTCGCGCATTGAGTTGGTGATGGACTTCTCAGACCGACGCAGCAAGCTGATTGAAGAAGGCATTGATTTGTCCATCCGCATCACCAGCCGCTTAGAGCCCGGAGACATCGTGCGCAAGCTGGGGGAATCGCAGCTGCTGACTGTGGCCTCGCCCAGCTATCTGGCCCAACACAACCGCCCCACCCACCCGCGCGATTTGGCTCACCATGCGTGCTTGGTCTATTCGCAAGATTTCCAGTCCACCAGCTGGACCTACGGGGCACCAGAAGGCACGGCCACGCAGGCGGGGCCCATCAGTGTGACCATTCGTCCCCGCCTGGCTGCCAACAACGGTGAGGCGTTGTTGCAGGCCGCGGCACAAGGGTTGGGCATCACTCGTCCGCCAGATTTCATGGCTCAACCTTATTTGGACAACGGCAGCGTGGTGCCCGTGTTGACCGATTTCGCGCCCGAACCCTTGGGCATTTATGCGGTGTTGCCCAGCAATCGGTATGTGCCCCACCGGGTGTCGGTTTTAATTAATTTTTTAGCCAAGGCGCTGGCGCTGCAAGAAAGACCATTCAGGTGATGTCAACCTTGAGGTAATGCGCGCCCGCATGCGGGTTGTGATAGTAGGGGGGGATCTCTTTAAATCCCATGTCTTCGTACATGGCGCGTGCAGCTTCCATGTCGCTTAAGGTATCTAACAACACGCAGCTGTAGCCAAGTTGACGGGCCACATCCAAGATTGCATCGGTCAATTGGCGTCCAATGCCTTGTCCGCGATAGGCCTGACGGACATACAAACGCTTCATTTCTGCTGCATTGGGGTAGTCCACCGCGTCAGCGGGACGAAGCGCACAGCAACCCGCAAGGGCGCCGTCCACCTTCGCCAACAGCAATGCACCGCGCGGAGGCGCGTACTCGCCCGGTAGCTGCGCCAACTCTTCTTCAAATGATTGAAAGCTCAAATCCACCCGCAAACTTTGCGCGTATTCCAAAAATAGGTCCCGGGTAGCTTGCAGCTCTGCCAATGTTGCGGGGACACAAAACGTGACGTGGTGTTTCAATTCCATGGTTTGAATTTACCCGACTTAACATACGCCCCACCGACACACTCTGCGCTTGTCGCCACGCCATGTTCAAGTCTTTCAGCATCCACACCGCCTACCTGTTGATTGGTTTGCTGTATGTGTTGCTCCCCATCCTGTCGTGGGTCATTTTGGCCAACCAACGCCGCAAGGCCGTGGCGCTGTGGTGCTTAGGCGGCATTGTGTTTGGCCTAGGGGCGATGCTGATTGGCTTGCGCTTGGTGCTCAACCCCCTCGTCTCGTACACCTTTGCATTTGGTTTGCTGTGGTTCGGCTTCGCCATCAAGATTGATGCGCTGAAGTTGGAGCTCAACGTCAAGCCCGAACCCTATGTGGCACTGTTCTTTGGCGCGGCCTTCATCACGGTGTACGAGTTTTTCCGCACGGCCTGGCCACATCCCCTGATTCGGTTCAGCGTGGGCATGGTGGCCTTTGTTGCTCAGTCCTTGTTCATTGGCTATTTGGTGTTTGCGTTTTACAAACGTGAAAAACTGCAGAGTTTGTTGTGGCTGTTTTTCACCTTTGTGGCTGCGGCCGCCTTGAACGCCATCAAGTTGTTGCTGGTGATGACGGGCTACACCGAACCGGACGTCAGCAGTTCCGAAATCGACGGCTTGCTGACCGTCACCTCTGGTTTGCTGTTGGCCGTGGTGGGCAACTTTGCCTTTGTGGGTTTGTATCTTGAACGCGCAGTGAAAGCACAAGAATCCAAATTGTCGCGCCAAGTGGAACAGTTAGAGCGGCAACGCTCTATCGGGTTGATGGCTACGTCGTTTGCACATGAACTGTCGCAACCTCTGACCTCGATCGCGCTTGACTTGGAATACATCAAAGATCAAAACCAGACCGCAGGCCTCTCACCGACCTTATTGGCTCAAGGCCTTGAGGAAGTTCAAAAAACGGTCGCCCACGCCATGGCGCTGATTGCACGTATTCGCAACTACATCCATCCGAAAGCCGCCAACTTTCAAGAGAACGAATTGGTTCACTTGCTGCGCGATGTTGCCACCATCGTGAGCTACGAAGCCCGTCTTAATGGCGTGACATTCGACTACGACATGCCTTCTGCCATGCCTGTGTGGTGCGACAAGGTGGAGATTTCGCAGATCGTGTTGAATGTGTATCGCAACGCCATTGAGGCCATGCAAGACACCACCGAACGCGTGCTGTTTGTCTCGATTCACAAGGAAGGGCCTGAGGCCGTGATCCAGTTTCGAGACACGGGGGTGGGCATCACAGACGCAGTGAAAGAGCACCTGGGCAACGCCTTTTTCACCACCAAAGACAACGGTTTGGGGGTGGGGCTTTCCATCTCGAAAGCCATTGCCGAGAAACATGGCGGTGACTTGGTCATTGCCAACGCGCCAGTGAAGGGCGCCATCGTGACCTTGCGCCTGCCCCTTGGGCCTTGATCTACGCCCATCGGCGTATTGACCGCAACACCACGAGCTGAGAGAGTTGCGCTTGCGCTTATGACACTGCCCGATCGTTTTTGCCCGCCACCCGATGCGTTCACAAACTGTGACGCGGCTTATCTACGCGCGCTGCGGGAAGCAGCAGACATGGACGTGTTGATACTGGCACGCAAAGCGTGTTTATCGGTGGGACAGGTGCGCGAGCTTGAGAGTGGCGAAAACGGGCGTTATTTTTATTCCGACACGATCAAGCGCCAAGCCTACAAACGGGTGTTGATGGTCCTCGGCGTGACGCCACCCACACACCCAACGCCAACACCCAGCGCTGTTGTGGTGTCGCCCGACAACGCGCGCCTAGAAGTTTTGGACCAAATTGCCGCGATGAGCCACCGCCCTGCTTTGGCCCGTCCCGTGGTCAGCGCTTTTCACGTGATGGGTCAGCAGTTGCAGAAACACAAACAGCCAATCGGCGCATTTTTATTGTTGCTGTTGGCACTTGGCGGATGGGTCATTGATGGCACACGGCGCGCCACAGAGCCCACGCCAACAGCCCAAACGTCCGCCCCGGCACCCTTGCCTGCGGCTATTCCTGCCACCCCCACCATCGCTGAAACAAAGACACCGCCTCAAGCCGTTGCAGCAACGCCCACAGCCACAGCAGACTCAGCGTGTGCGTTCAGCACCGAGGCCATGCCACAGCTCACCCCAGTGCAAGCGCACAAAGAGGGGCGCTATGTGCATTTGGTCAGCACCACCCCAGCCCAGGTGTGCGTGGTCGATGCCCAAAAGCGGGCCACCTTATTGCAAATGAAAGCGGGCGAAAGCCAGAGCGTTTATGGCACGGCACCCTGGCAAATTTCGAGCGCAAATTTGCCACGCATCAAAATTTATTTTCAAGGCGGTCTGGTGGTGTTACCCGAAGGTGCGCCTCAGCGCCTGTCGTTGGTAGAAGCGTCCGTGGCGCGCTGAGATCATGTTCAAGCCGCTCAAACGGGGCTCCGCCGACCAAGAAGCCCAACGCCACCCCACGGTCATTGGCAAATCCACGGTGATTGTGGGCAACATCGTGTCGCAAGACCAAGTGCAACTGAACGGACATGTGGTGGGCAACATCGATGTCAACGGTGGCCCCAACGCACAACTCGCGGTCATGGCACAAGGCCATGTTGAAGGTGACATCAATGCCCAACAAGCCTCGGTCAACGGGGTGGTGACGGGCAACATCGCCTCCACGGGTCGGGTAGAGCTGCACGCGGGGGCGGATGTCAAAGGCAACATCACCTATGCCACGATGGCGATTGAACACGGGGCCAAGCTGTACGGAATAATGAACAGCAAAGATGCTGAGCAATCCTGACAACTTACCCACCTTGGGCCATGTGGTGGTGATCGACGACGATGCCTCCGTGCGTCGCAGCGTACGCACCCTGTTGGAACGCGTGGGCTACACCGTCAGCGCGCACGAAGGCGCGCACGCATTTTTAGAACACCCCCTGCCGTCCGCACCTGCGGTGCTTCTGCTCGACATGCGCATGCCCGGCATGACCGGCGTTGAGTTACAAGCACATCTCAAAAACACGGGTCTGCAGGCGCCTGTGATTTTCATGAGCGGCGACAGCCGTCCCGATGAAATCATCACCGCCATGAAACAAGAGGCCTTTGATTTTTTGCTCAAGCCCTTCACCGCACAAGCCATGCTGGCAGTCGTGGCGCGTGCGATGCAGGCGGCACAACAAGCCTTGCACCAAGCCAATCAAAAGCAAATCATCGCCAAACAACTGCAGCAGCTAACCCCGCGAGAGTTAGAAATTTGCAAGTGGATGGTGCGCGGCTATTCCAACAAACAGATTGCAGCATTCGATGGTGCGGCCCCTGCCACCATCAAATTGCACCGCGCCCATGTGATGGAAAAAATGGGGGTACGTACTCTGCCCGAGTTGATTGACACAGTCGGCACGCAATTCACTGCAAGTTAAGGTAGCGATTCGCGCTACCATTTCCGAATGCTGCAGTACGAAACCGTTCCCGTCACCCCTTTCCAACAAAACTGTTCCATCGTATGGTGCGATGAAACCATGAAGGCCGCCATCATCGATCCCGGTGGCGATTTACCCGTGCTGGCAAACGCATGCCAACAACTCGGCGTGACGTTGGAGCAAATTTGGATCACCCACGCCCACATCGACCACGCCGGTGCCACCGCCGATTTGGCCGAGCAGTTGAACCTGCCCATCATCGGCCCGCACGAAGGCGATCAGTTTTGGATTGACGGTTTGCCACAGGCAGCTGCCAGTTACCACTTCCCCCCCGCGCGTCCGTTCACACCCACACGCTGGTTGCACGACGGCGACACGGTCACACTCGGCCAACACACCTTGCAGGTGCGCCATTGCCCTGGCCATACGCCAGGCCACGTGGTGTTTTATTCGC
Source organism: Comamonadaceae bacterium (assembly GCA_041311135.1). Lineage (GTDB taxonomy): Bacteria > Pseudomonadota > Gammaproteobacteria > Burkholderiales > Burkholderiaceae_C > Limnohabitans. The sequence goes on from JBFYKC010000047.1 coordinate 12,625, forward strand.
CCGAGATCAAACGTGCGTTTGTTGGCGATGTGCTGTTTGCCGGCAGCATTGGTCGCACCGATTTTCCACGCGGCAACCACGACGATTTGATTGACAGCATCACCCAACGTTTGTGGCCCATGGGGGACGACACGGTATTCATCCCAGGCCACGGCCCCGAGAGCACGTTTGGACGCGAGCGGCGTACCAACCCCTATGTGGGTGGGACCTGAGGTCCGCGCTTATTTGGTCCGCTCGTAGAGCGGCATCACCTTAGGCAGGTTGGCCTGAATTTCGTGAATGCGCGTGGTGCCCGAGGGGTGGGTGCTGAGCCATTGCGGGGGGGCGCCCTTGTTGGCGGCACTCATTTTTTCCCACAAGGTCACGCCCGCACGAGGGTCAAAGCCCGCACGTGCCGCGATTTCCATGCCCACCAAGTCGGCCTCGGTTTCGTCATCGCGGCTGAACTTGAGGTTCAACAAGTTGGCCCCTTGCTTGGCCACCAAGTCGGTGAGCTGCGGGTTGACGCCGAAAAATACCGAGGCCACGGTGCTGCCAATCGCCGCCACACCGTTGGTAGCGGTGGCCTTGCCCATGCGCTCACGGGCATGTTCGCGCAAGGCATGCGCGATTTCGTGGCCCATGACCATGGCCACCTCGTCGTCGGTGAGCTGCAGTTGGTTCAAGATACCGGTGTAGAAAGCAATCTTGCCCCCGGGCATACAAAACGCGTTGATCTGATTCGAGCCCACCAAGTTGACTTCCCAGGTCCACTCTTTGGCCCGCGGGTTCCAATCAAAGCTGTGCGGAATAATGGCTTTGGCAATGCGACGCAAGCGGATGACTTGCGGATGGTCATCGGGGCCCAAGGCTTTTTTGCTGGCCGCGTCTTTCATCATGTCGCTGTATTGTTTGTGGGCCGATTGCTCCACCTCTGCCGCAGGCACCAGCCCGGCAAAAACCGAGGCCTCCCGATTCACCTCCACGCCCTCGCGCGCCAGCAACGCGCCGCTTCCCAAGCTGCAAGCGCAACCGACACAACCGTAAAGAAAAGCACGTTTGGTGAGCATGAAAGAAGTCTCTTTGTGAAAGCCTGAAAATAGGGGTTATGAACGATACAACAAGTCACGCCTCCACATCAGACACCGCAACGCAAAAACCAGGTTGGTTGGCCGCGTTTCATGTGTATCTAGAGCCGGCGTCGTGGCGCATGTTGTGCCTGGGATTCTCAGCCGGACTGCCGCTGTTGTTGGTGCTCGGCACCTTGAGTTTTCGCCTGCGTGAAGCGGGGATAGACCGGAGCACGATTGGCTTTTTAAGTTGGGTGGGCTTGGCCTACGGTTTCAAATGGATGTGGGCACCGTTGGTGGACCGACTGCCACTGCCCTGGCTCACACACACGCTGGGGCGCCGCCGCAGTTGGTTGCTGTTGGCACAAACCATGGTGGTGACGGGCTTGGTGGGCATGGCGTTGTTAGACCCACAACAGGCGCTCGAACCGGTGGTGTGGTGCGCCCTGCTGGTGGCTTTTGGCTCGGCCACCCAAGACATTGCACTGGATGCATTTCGCATTGAGTCTGCCGATGCACAACACCAAGCCGCCTTGGCAGCCACCTATCAAACCGGTTACCGCCTCGCCATGATTTGGGCAGGTGCAGGCGTGCTGTGGATTGCTGCACGCGCCGCAGGCAGCGAAGACACTGCCTACCAACACGCGGCCTGGCAAACCGCTTATTTGGTGATGGCCGCCTCGATGGGCTTGGGCGTGTTGACCGTGTTGTTGTCTCCCGAACCCTTGCCACGCGAACTGCCCCCCGCACGCAGCGCGCGTGAATGGCTACAAGGCGCGCTGATTGAGCCATTTGCCGAGTTCTTTCGTCGCTACCGCTGGCAAGCGGCACTGATCTTGGGGTTGATTGCGGTGTACCGCATCAGTGATGTGGTGATGGGCATCATGGCCAATCCGTTTTATGTGGACATGGGTTACACCAAAGACGAAGTGGCGGCAGTGACCAAAGTGTTTGGCGTGCTCATGACCTTGTTAGGCGCCTTCGTTGGCGGTGTGCTGTCGATGCGCTTGGGCGTGATGCGCATTCTGATGTTGGGCGCCGTGTTGAGCGCGGTCACCAATTTGTTGTTTGCCTGGTTGGCCACGCGCGGCCATGATCTGACGGCATTGGTGTGGGTCATTTCAGCCGACAACCTGGCCAGTGGTATTGCGTCCGCCGCGTTCATTGCCTACCTGTCAAGCTTGACCAACATCAACTACTCGGCCACGCAATACGCGCTGTTCAGCTCGATGATGTTGCTGGCACCCAAATGGTTAGCGGGGTTTTCGGGGGTGTATGTGGACGCCCATGGCTACGAAGCGTTCTTCACCAGCACCGCGTTGCTGGGAGCGCCGGTGGTGCTGCTGGTGTGGCTGGCCTCGCGCATCTTGCCTGTGGCGCATGGCGATGCGCGTCCAGACAGCACGCCTTGATTTACATGGTCTTTACTTTTCCGACAGAGAAGCGCACACAAGCCCGAGCATGATGAATTCACCATGAACACTTTGCTCCTGATCGAAGACGACCACCGCCTTGCTCACATGGTGAGCGAGTACCTTGAACAATCTGGCTTCACCGTGCAACACGCGGCCAATGGCCTCAGTGGTCTGTACATGCTGCAAGACGCACCTCCCGCCTTGGTGCTGTTGGACTTGATGCTGCCCGACATTGATGGCTTGGAAGTGTGCAAACGCATCCGCGCCCTGCCGGGTGCATTGGCGCAAACGCCCGTGTTGATGCTCACTGCCAAGGGCGATCCGATGGACCGCATCGTTGGCTTAGAGCTTGGCGCTGACGACTACCTGCCTAAGCCGTTTGAACCACGCGAGTTGTTGGCACGCATCCGCGCGGTGCTACGACGCCATGCACCCGGAGCCGCCACCGAGGACAGCCACCAGATTTTAAAATTCGGCTCACTTGATCTTGATCGGGATGCACGCACCGTCTCCGTACGCGGCAGCGTGTGCGATTTGACCGCCTACCAATTTGATTTGTTGTGGGTCTTGGCGGAGCGCGCAGGACGCGTGCTGTCGCGTGAGCAAATCATGGAAGCGGTTCGCGGGCGCGAGCTCGAAGCCTTTGACCGTTCGATCGATGTGCACATGGGTCGCATTCGTGCGGCGATTGAAGACGACGCCAAGTTCCCCAAGCGCATCCTGACCGTGCGCGGTGTCGGCTATGTGTTTGCCAAACAACAAGACTGACCCCATGCCCACATCTTCCAGCCCCAGCCGTTCTTTGCATTTGCCGCTGTACGTGCGCATTTGGTTGGCCGTGGTGTTGGCCGTGGCGGTGTTGAGTTTGTTGTCCGGCTGGATCATGCGCATGACGGCTGAGCCGCCGCTGCGTGAGGTGGTGGTGCGCAACGCCGCTGGCGAAACCGTGGGCCAAGGTCGTGCGCGCTTGCGACCACCCGATGGGCTACCTGTGGAAGCGCCGCCGTTGCAATCGCCCGACATGCCGCACCCGCCGGGACACTTTGGTTCGGGGCCCGAGTTCATGGTGCACATGCACAACGGCGAATTGATGCACGTGCATTTGCCGCGCCCGCCGCGCAACTTTTGGTCACGCCCGCCTTTTGGGTTTACTTGGACTTTGGGTCTGGTCGCACTGGCTGTGGCCTTGGGCACTTACCCCATCGTGCGTCGGCTCACCCGTCGTTTAGAAAATCTGCAAAAAGGCGTTGAGCAGTGGGGCACTGGCAATCTGTCCGCGCGCGTGGCCGAACAAGGCAATGACGAAGTGACTTATTTGGCGCAACGCTTCAACCATGCGGCCGAGCAGGTGGAGCAGTTGGTGACTTCGCATAAATCGTTGTTGGCCAATGCCTCACACGAACTGCGTTCTCCGCTGACGCGTATTCGCATGGGACTGGAGTTGATGGGGGAGTCACCCTCTCCCGCCATGAAAGCCGAAATTTCACGCAGTGTGGGCGAGCTCGATGCGTTGATCGATGAAATTTTGTTGGCCAGCCGCTTGGATGCCAAAGAGGCCGACCTCGGCACCATCGAAGCCGTTGACCTGGTCGGCTTGGCCAGCGAAGAGTGCGCACGCGCCAATGTCCCCTTGCTGTTGGGCGACAACCCCCACAGCATCATCGTGCCCGGCGTGGCCAAACTGCTGCGCCGCATGCTGCGCAACCTGCTGGAGAACGCGCGACGCTACGGCACGACCGACATCGAGGTGGCGCTGTTGCCCACGACGCGCGAGGGGCGTGCTGAGGTGCAGCTGAGCGTGTGCGACCGCGGCCCGGGTGTGCCACCTGAATTGCGCGAGCGCATCTTCGAACCGTTCTACCGCTTGCCTGG
>JBFYKC010000124.1:0-4919 GCA_041311135.1 Comamonadaceae bacterium
CAAGCGATTCATCCAGGCTACGGTTTCTTGAGCGAGAACACCGATTTCGCCAAGCGTTGCGAAGAAGAGGGCATTGCCTTCATCGGCCCTAAAGCCCACTCCATCGCTGCGATGGGCGACAAGATCGCTTCGAAGAAGTTGGCGCTCGAAGCCAAGGTCAACACCATCCCCGGCTACAACGATGCCATTGAAACCGCCGAGAAGGCCGTTGAAATCGCCAAAGGCATTGGCTACCCCGTGATGATCAAAGCCTCGGCTGGTGGTGGCGGTAAAGGCTTGCGCGTGGCGTTCAACGACAAAGAAGCGCTGGAAGGTTTCACCTCTTGCCGCAACGAAGCGCGCAACAGCTTTGGCGATGACCGCGTGTTCATCGAGAAATACGTGCTCGAGCCACGCCACATTGAAATTCAAGTGCTGGGTGATAGTCATGGCAACGTGGTGTATTTGAACGAGCGTGAGTGCTCGATCCAACGCCGTCACCAAAAAGTGATCGAAGAAGCACCATCGCCTTTCATCAGCGAAGCCACCCGCAAAGCCATGGGCGAGCAAGCCGTGGCTTTGGCCAAAGCGGTGAAGTACCAATCGGCAGGTACGGTCGAATTCGTGGTCGGTAAAGACCAAGACTTTTACTTCCTCGAGATGAACACCCGCTTGCAGGTGGAGCACCCTGTGACCGAAGCCATCACGGGCCTCGACTTGGTGGAGCAAATGATCCGTGTGGCCGCAGGCGAAAAACTGTCGTTTGCACAAGCCGATGTCAAGCGCGATGGTTGGGCCATTGAGTGCCGTATCAACGCCGAAGACCCGTTCCGCAATTTCTTGCCTTCGACTGGCCGTTTGGTGCGTTTCCAAACGCCGAAACAAACGATGTTCCAAGGCAACACCCAGGACCTGCAAGGTGTGCGCGTGGACACCGGTGTGCAAGACGGTGGCGAGATCCCGATGTTCTATGACTCGATGATCGCCAAGCTCATCGTGCACGGCAAAGACCGCGACGAAGCCATTGCCAAGATGCGCGAAGCCTTGAACGGTTTTGTCATTCGTGGCATCAGCTCTAACATTCCCTTCCAAGCGGCGTTGTTGGCGCATCCCAAGTTCGTCACTGGTCAATTCAACACAGGCTTCATCGCCGAGCACTATGCCCACGGGTTCCGTGCTGAAGACGTGCCGCACGACGACCACGACTTCTTGGCTGCATTGGCCGCCTTCGTGCGTCGCAAGTCACGCCAACGCGCGGCTAATCTCAGTGGCCAGTTACCTGGCTACGACGTGAAGATTGGTCAAGACTACGCGGTGGTCGAGTTGGGACAAAACGGCGATAACCGCTATGTGCAAGTGCATGTGGACGAGTTCGCAGGCAAGCCTGGCGTGGCGCAAATCGCCATCGCGGGCAAAACCTATGCGATCGAAAGCAACTCACGCTTGAATGACATTCGCATTGAAGGCACCTGCAACGGCAAGCCTTTCACTGCCCAAGTCGAACGCGGAACCTTGAAGAACCCCTTGGCTTTGCAAGTGCAACACAACGGCACGCGCATTGAAGCCTTGGTGATGTCGCCCCGCATGGCCGAGTTACACAAACTCATGCCGTTCAAAGCACCACCCGATTTGAGCAAGTATGTGATTTCGCCCATGCCTGGTTTGTTGGTCGAAGTGTCGGTGGCCCCCGGTCAAAAAGTGCAAGCGGGTGAGCGCGTGGCTGTCATTGAAGCGATGAAGATGGAAAACGTGCTGTTCGCTGCGCAAGACGGCGTGGTCAAAAAAGTGGTCGCCGCCAAAGGTGAATCACTCACCGTAGACCAAATGATTGTGGAGTTTGAATAATGGCGCGTCCATTCAAAGTCCTCGGCATTCAACAAATCGCCATCGGTGGCCCTGACAAGGGCCGCTTGAAAAAGTTGTGGGTCGATATGTTTGGCCTCGAAGTCACTGGCACGTTTCAAAGCGAACGCGAGAACGTAGACGAAGACATTTGTGCCATCGGCGTTGGCCCCTTCAAGGTCGAAGTCGATTTGATGCAGCCCATGGACATTGAGAAAAAGCCTGCGGTTCACGCCACGCCGTTGAACCATATTGGCTTGTGGATCGATGACCTGCCTGTGGCCGTGGAATGGCTCACAGCACAAGGCGTGCGTTTTGCGCCTGGTGGCATCCGCAAGGGCGCTGCTGGTTTTGACATCACCTTCTTGCATCCCAAGGGCAGCGACGAGTTCCCCATTGGTGGCGAAGGTGTGTTGATTGAACTGGTGCAGGCGCCGCCTGAAGTGGTCAAGGCTTTCGCTGCATTGGCCGCGTCACACGGCGCGGCTTGATGGCGCCCCGACTTCGGGTCGCCTGAACGCGGCGGCCACGAAGTCAATCAATGCTTTGACCCGCACCGAGGTGCGGTGTCGTTCGGCATAAATGGCATAGATGTCCGCATCGGGGCTGTTGTAGGGCGTCAACAGCTGCACCAACTTGCCGGACTGCAGGTATTTCTCCACATCCCACTGGGCGCGTAACAACACGCCATGCCCATCCAGCGCCCAGTTCAGCGCTACGCCACCATCGTTGGTGGTCAGGTTGCCGCGTATCTTCACACTTTGGGTTGATTCCACTTTGGACTTGCCTTTGCCCTTGGTGGTGGTGAAGCGCCACAGCCCATACGCTTCATCTCCTTGACGAATGCCAATGCAGTTGTGCTTGTTCAAGTCGGCAGGTGTTTGGGGTTCGCTATGGCGCTTCAAGTAAGCGGGGGAGGCGACCACCACACGTTTGTTGGCGGCAATGAAGCGCGCAATCGAGCGTGAATCAGGTGGGTTGCCAAACCGAAAGCAAATGTCAAACGCGTCATCGCCACTGGGCGGAGGGTTCACAGAGAGCTGTAGCTGAATGTCGACCTTGGGGTACTTGTGTGTGAATTGAGAAATCAGCGGGGCGATGTGGCTGCGCCCAAAGCCCAAGGTAGCGTTGACGCGTAACAGCCCTTGGGGGGCGGCAGTGGCTCCCAGAAGTTGGGTTTCGAGCCCCTCCATGTCGTCGGTGATTTTTTTGGCGTATTCCAAATACACCTCGCCCTCTGGGGTGAGGCTCATGCGGCGCGTGGTGCGGTTGACCAAGGGAATGCCCAAGCGAGATTCCATCAGCCCCAAGTGTCGGCTCACGGCGGCCGTGGATACCCCTTGCTCTCTGGCTGCTGCACTCAAGGAGCCGGCATTGGCCAAAGCCATGAAGAATCCCAAGTCTGCAGGGTGGATTAGCTTAGACATATATTTAATCTCAAGTTAATAATGCTTTGAATATACGGCTAAATTTTTAACATTGCAAAAACTACAGTTGTCTTCAAGCCGAAGTCAGATGCTCGGTCCAAACTTCAGTAGGAGACAAGATGTTGAGTCAATTCAAAAAGCAAGTGTGTATCGCCGCCTTGTGTGGCGTTGCCGGATTCGCGTCGGCCCAAAGCTGGCCCACCAAGACCATCACGGTTGTTGTGCCTTTTCCACCCGGTGGCACCACCGATGTATTGGCCCGTGCAGTGGCCACCAAGCTTTCGGCCAATTTGGGCCAAACTGTCATCGTCGACAACAAGCCCGGTGCGGGGGCGACCCTGGGGGCAGCGCAAGTGGCCAAGTCCAACGCGGATGGCTACACCTTGTTGATGGGGGCGGTGCATCACACCATCGCGACCAGTGTGTACAAGGGGCTGACCTACAACTTTGAAAAAGACTTTGCGCCCATCACCACGGTGGCCTTGGTTCCTAACGTGTTGGTGGTGAATGCCAAGTCCCCTTACAACAGCGTGAAAGACCTGGTGGCTGCAGGCAAGGCCACGCCCGACAAGTTGGCCTATGGCTCTAATGGCAACGGCACTGCGCAGCACATGATTGGCACGCAGTTTCAAATGCTGTCCGGTGCACACATCTTGCACGTACCCTACAAAGGCAGCGCGCCTTTGACCACCGATTTGTTAGGTGGTCAAGTGGACATGTCTTTTGACACCGTCACCCCCGTCTTACCCTTCATCAAAGAAGGTAAGTTGAAGCCGTTGGCCGTGACCACGGCCAAGCGTTCGTCGGCGTTGCCCAACGTGCCCACGCTGCAAGAAGCCGGTGTGCCCGGTGTGGCGATTGGGACCTGGTTTGGTTTGTTGGCCCCAGCAGCCACACCCAAAGAGGTGGTGAGCAAGCTGAACGTGGAGATCGTGAAGATCATCAACACGCCGGAGTTCAAAAAACAAATGTTCGACATTGGAGCTGAACCGGTGGGCAACAAGCCAGAAGAAATGGCCAAACAAATCAAAGAAGAGACCGAAAAATTTGCAGGCTTGGTCAAAGTCGGCAAGGTCACCCTCGACTGATCATTCCTCGATTTACCAAAGGAGTTCTCTGTGAACAAAGAAGCAGCAGTTGCAGACCTGACCCACGTGATGGCGAAGTTCACGTCGTACATTGGCAAACGTTTGCCTACCGACGTGACTGAAAAGTTGGGCGAGTTGCGTGAGAAAGAAGTCAACTTTTTGGCCAAAGAGGTGTATGAGTCCATGCGTCAAAACCAAGACGCTGCCGACAAGCTTGACCGCCCCAGCTGTCAAGACACCGGCGTCATTCAATACTTTCTCACCGCGGGTTCCAACTTTCCGCTGTTGGGCGAGTTGGAAGAAATCTTGTTGGGGGCTACGCAAGGCGCGACCAAAGACGGCCCATTGCGTCACAACGCGGTGGAGACCTTTGTGGAGAAGAACACGGGTACCAACACGGGTTCCAAAATCCCATGGCTGGATTGGGAAATCGTGCCCGGCGACGACAGCGTCATCATCGATGTGTACATGGCCGGTGGTGGCTGCACCTTGCCCGGCGCAGCCAAAGTGTTGATGCCCGGTCAAGGCTACGAAGGCGTAGCCGAGTTTGTGTTTGACGTCATCACCTCACGTGGTGTCAATG
>JBFYKC010000112.1:0-9708 GCA_041311135.1 Comamonadaceae bacterium
GGCAATGCCATCTTCGAGCCCTTGTGGCGTGCACCATACATCAAGAGCGTGCAAATCACGGTGGCCGAAAGCGTGGGCGTGGGCAGCCGTGCCGGTTTTTATGACGGTGCCGGCGCCATGCGCGACATGGTGCAAAACCACTTGTTGCAACTGCTGTGCATCGTCGCCATGGAGCCCCCCATTTCGCTGAATGCCGACGATGTGCGGGACGAAAAACTCAAGGTCTTGCGCTCGCTGCGCAAGATGGATTTAGCCGACATCAAACGCGACACCGTGCGCGCCCAATACACCGCAGGTGCGTCGGAAGGCGCAGCGGTCAAAGGCTATTTGGAAGAAGACAACGTCCCCAACGACAGCCGCACCGAAACCTTCGTGGCTTTGCGCGCGCAAATTAACAACGCGCGCTGGGCCAACGTGCCCTTCTTCTTGCGCACCGGCAAACGCATGCAACGCCGTGAATCACAAATCATTGTGGAGTTTGCTGACCAACCGTTCTCCATCTTCGGCAACGCCGCGCAGCATGAGCCCAACCGACTCATCATCACCTTGCAACCGGAAGAATCCATCCAGTTACAGATGATGGTCAAAGAGCCCGGTTCAGGCATGACCTTGCACCCCGTCAAGCTCGGCCTTGATTTGCAGCAGTCTTCCGACAAACGACGCGCCGAAGCCTACGAACGTTTGTTGATGGACGTCATCAAAGGTCGCCTCACCCACTTCATGCGTCGCGACGAATTGGAGGCCGCATGGATGTGGGTCGAACCCATCCTGAACGGCTGGGCGACGCTGGACGACAAACCGCGCGCGTATTCGGCTGGCAGCTGGGGCCCCGCCGCCTCGTCGGCACTCATGGCACGCGAAGAGCTGGCTTGGTTCGAGGAAGCGTGATGAGCCACAGCTGGGTTCCCACCTCGCGCGGCGCACTGACGGTGCACACGCTCAGCCCTGCGGAGTTGAACGTGCGTTTGGCACAAGACATTGCCCAACGTTTGTCCGCGGCAATCCAAGCACGTGGCTTCGCGGTGCTGGGGGTATCCGGTGGCAAATCGCCCGTCGCCTTGTTTGAAGCCCTGCGCGTGATCGACATCGCTTGGTCCCACGTGCGTGTGACCTTGGTCGATGAACGCTGTGTGCCCTACACCCACCCCGACAGCAACGCCTGCTTGGTGCAAACCCATTTTTTGCAAGACTTGGCGGCTCAAACGCAGCTCGTTCGCATGGTCGACGCCGCGGCCGAGCCTTTGGCACCGCCCAGCAGCTACGCCGAGAAAGCAGATGCGGCCTTGCGTGCCGCAGGTACCGCCGATGTGTTGGTGTTAGGCATGGGGGTGGATGGTCACACCGCATCGTTATTTCCCGACGCCCCCAACTTGACCGAAGCACTTGCGTTGCGTAACCCCCACGCCTGTGTCGCCATCGAACTGCCCCACCCGCCCGCCAATGCGCCGTACCCGCGCATCACCCAAACCTTGGCGCATATCTTGACCGCGCGGCACATCGTGCTGCCTGTGAGCGGTACAGACAAATTACAAACCCTCGCGCAAGCTTGGCAACACGCCACACCCGCCCTGCCCATTTCCATGGTGCTGCATCAAACCCAAACGCCAGTGGCGATTTGGATAGCGTCTTGATGGCGTCTTGATGCCCCCTTGACCTGACTCACCACAGCCACATGACCACACCACTTCACCCCACACTTTCCGCTGTCACGGCACGTATTAAACAACGCAGCACGGCCACACGCCAGAGCTACCTCGACGTGTTGGCCCAAGCCAAAAAGCCCGGTCCTTACCGTGGTGGCATGGGCTGCGCCAACGCCGCGCACGCCTACGCGGCCATGCCTGCCAACGACAAACTGGTGTTGCGCCAAGAGCGTCAGCCCAATATGGGCGTCATCACCGCCTACAACGACATGCTCTCGGCGCACCAGCCCTATGAGCAGTACCCCGAAAAAATTCGTGCCGCTGCGCGTGCCGCAGGTGCCACCGCGCAAGTCGCAGGAGGCGTGCCCGCCATGTGCGACGGCGTGACCCAAGGCGAAGACGGCATGGAGCTGTCCTTGTTCTCGCGCGACGTGATTGCGCTGGCGACGGCCGTGGGCCTGTCGCACAACGTATTTGATGCCGCTTTGTTCCTCGGTGTGTGTGACAAGATCGTGCCTGGGCTCTTCATGGGCGCTTTGCAGTTTGGCCATTTGCCTGCGGTGTTTGTGCCTGCAGGCCCCATGACCTCGGGCTTGTCCAACGACGAGAAAGCCAAAGTGCGTCAGCAATTCGCGCAAGGCTTGGTCAGCCGCGAGGTGTTGCTCGAAGCCGAACAAGCCGCCTACCACGGCGCCGGCACGTGCACGTTTTATGGCACGGCCAACTCCAACCAAATGCTGATGGAAATCATGGGCCTGCATTTGCCTGGCTCCTCGTTTGTCAACCCCGGCACACCGCTGCGTGAGGCGCTGACCGTCGAAGCCGTCAAACGTGCGGTGGCCCTGTCACAAGACAAAGAAGCTGGCGTGGGTTACCAAATCAACGCCAAAGTCATCGTCAACGGCATCGTGGGCCTGTTGGCCACAGGGGGATCGACCAACCACACACTCCACTTGGTGGCCATGGCGCGTGCAGCGGGCTTGATCGTCAACTGGGATGACTTTTCTGACCTGTCGGCCTGCGTGCCTTTGTTGGCCCGCGTCTATCCCAATGGCAGCGCCGATGTGAACCACTTCCAAGCCGCGGGTGGCATGGGCTATCTGATGGCACAACTGCTCAGCGCGGGCTTGTTGCATGACGATGTGCACACCATCATGGGCCAAGGCCTGCACCGCTACACCGTGGAGCCTTGGCTGAACAACGGACAGCTCGATTGGCGTGAGGTTCCCAAACAGTCTGCCGATGAAGCCGTGCTGCGTCCCGTGACGCACCCCTTCAGCCCCGATGGGGGCTTGCGTTTGTTGCAAGGTAACTTGGGCCGTGCCGTGGTGAAAGTGTCTGCCGTCAAACCCGAGCACCGCCGTGTGCGTGCCCCTGCCGTGGTGGTCACCGATCAAAAGCAACTCGGTGACTTGTTCAAACAAGGCAAGCTCGAGCGCGACTTTGTGGCCGTGGTACGCAACCAAGGCCCACAGGCCAATGGCATGCCTGAGCTGCATCGCCTCACCCCACCTTTGAGCGTGCTGCAAGACAAAGGCTTCAAGGTTGCCTTGGTGACCGACGGACGGATGTCAGGCGCCTCCGGCAAAGTGCCAGCGGCCATTCATCTGAGTCCCGAGTCCGCAAATGGGGGGGTGATTGGCAAGGTAAAAGACGGCGACATGATCACGCTCGACTGCGACACGCAAACCTTGACGCTTGAAGTCAGCGAGGCCGAACTGGCCGCGCGCATCGCCCCCATACCTGATTTGTCTGGCAACCAACACGGCACAGGCCGCGACATTTTTGCGCTGTTCCGCGCCCATGCGGCATTGGCCGAAGAAGGTGCGTCGCCTTTGCTCACGCACATCTAAGTCATGTCGATTCAAAAACAAACGAGACACCCATGAGCCAACCCTACACCACTTCCAACCCCGCTTTCTCGCGGCCGCATTTCAAATCACGCGTGGTGCCCGTCATCGTCATCACACATCCGGACCAAGCCGTACCCATGGCGCATGCGCTGCTCGAAGGCGGCATTGATGTGATGGAAATTACCTTGCGTCACGCCGCCGGTTTGCCTGCGATAGAACAAGTGGCCAAGCAGGTGCCACAGATGCACGTGGGCGCAGGCACTGTCACACGCGCGGAAGAAATGGCACGCGTACAGGCCGCCGGGGCCAGCTTTGCACTGTCGCCTGGCATGACCGACGCGTTGGTGCAAGCCGCGGTCGATTGCCAACTGCCCTTCATGCCCGGCGTGATGACCCCAGGTGAAGTGATGGCCGCACGCGACCATGGATTTGGCTTGGTCAAATTGTTTCCTGCCGCGCAAGCCGGTGGCTTGGCCATGCTCAAAGCCTTGGGCGGCCCCTTGGGCGACATGCGTTTTTGCCCAACAGGTGGCGTGTCATTGGCCAACATGGGAGAGTTTTTGAAGCAACCCAATGTGGCCATGATCGGGGGCTCATGGCTCACCCCCGTCGACGTGGTGGAACGTGGCGATTGGGCAGAAATCACCCGCTTGGCACGTGAAGCAACGGCCGCAGCCGAAGCAATCTAATTCATGTAGGCCATCAAAAGTTTCATTCAACTGAAACCAGAACCGCACTAAATTTGACGAAAATTCAGCCATGACTCCATTCGTGCCTCCTCACCAACGCCAAGCGTGGCAAGCCCTGCAACAACTCGCAACCGGCCCACAACCGCATCTGCGTGAGTTGCTAAAAGATTCTGAACGCAACGCGCAGATGCACGCCAACGGCGCGGGCATCAGCATCGATTACGAACGCCAACGCGTCACCCCTGAAGTGATGCAGCAGCTTTTGGCCTTGGCCACGGAGTCGCATGTGATGGAACAAGCACATGCCATGTTCAAAGGCGAGCCCATCAATGCCACCGAGCAACGCGCCGTGCTGCATGTGGCTTTACGCGGCAGCCATGTACCCAACCCGCCTTGGGGCCACGAGATTTCTAAGCAAGTCGCCCATGAGTTGCACCGCGTCTGCACCTTTGCAGAAAAAGTGCGTGAAGGCCAGATGAAAGGCTTTGGCGGCGAATCCATCACCGACGTGGTCAACCTCGGCATTGGCGGCTCTGACCTTGGCCCTCGCATGACTACCGAAGCCCTGAGCCACTTGACGCGCGACAGCTTCAAAAACAAAGTGCGTGTGCACTACGTATCCAACGTGGACGCATGGAGCCTGTACACCACATTGGCTTATCTCAACCCGGCACGCACCGCATTTGTGGTGCAAAGCAAAACCTTCACCACACAAGAAACCATGACCTTGGCGGCCTCCGCCAAGCGTTGGTTGAGCGACGGTGGGTGCCCCGAGGACCAACTCGGCAAACACTTGATTGCCGTGACGGCCAATCCCCAAATTTCTGCAGCACAAGGCTTTACCCCCGAACACACTTTTGGTTTTTGGGATTGGGTCGGTGGTCGTTACTCGGTGTGGTCGGCCATTGGTTTGCCCTTAGCCATCTCGATTGGCGCCTTTGCGTTCCAAGACATGCTCTTGGGTGCCCGCGCCATGGACGAGCATTTCATGACAGCACCGGCCGATCACAACCTGCCTTTGTTGATGGCCTTGTTTGGCGTGTGGAACCGCAACTTCTTGGGCGCCACCACCCACAACATTGCGCCCTATGCCTCGCCCTTGGGCAAGTTCGCCTCGTTCTTGCAACAGATGGACATGGAGTCCAACGGCAAAGGCACGCATGTCGATGGCAGCCCGGTCCAAGTGGCCACCGCCCCTGTGTTGTGGGGGGGCTTGGGCATTGATGGCCAACACGCCTACTTCCAGTTGATTCACCAAGGCAAGCACTTGGTGCCCATGGACTTCATTGGCTTGCGCACCGAACGCAGTCCCTTGCCATTTGCGGCTGAACACCACCGCGTGGTGTTGCTCAACATGCAAGCCCAAGCCCAAGCCTTGGCTTTAGGCCGAACCCCAGAAGAAACCATCCGTGAGTTGCGCGACAGCGGCTTGGACGAAGCCGAAGTGCAACGCCTGGCCACTCACCGCAGCTACCCCGGCAACGTGCCCAGCACCACCATTTGGGTGGATGCACTCACCCCGCGCAGCATGGGCGCCTTGATGGCGTTGTACGAACACAAGGTGTTCTGCCAAGCGGCGATTTGGGGCATCCACGCTTACGACCAATGGGGCGTGGAGTTGGGCAAAAAAATGGCCAAGGACATTGAAGCAGCTGATGCTGCGCGCTTGAAAGCCTGATGCATGTTCGAGTCACGTGACCCATCCGTGGCCTCTCCTGCGGCATTTCCACGCTTGCTGGGTGATATCGGGGGTACCAACGCACGTTTTGGTTGGCAAGCTCATGCCAACGATTCAATTACCCATGTGCAAGTTCTGCCCTGTGCAGAACATGACTCCTTGCTGGCGGCAGCAACAACTTATCTTGCCGATCAAAACTTAAGCGCACCACCCTGTGCCGCATTTGGCATCGCCAACCCGGTGACAGGCGACCAAGTCGCCATGACCAACCATCACTGGAAATTTTCGGTCAACGCCTTGCGCGAGGGTTTGGGTATTTCACGTTTTTTGCTTTTGAACGATTTCACCGCCTTGGCCCTGTCAGTCCCTCTGCTCCCCGAGGCGCACAAGCGCCAAGTGGGCAGCGGTACCGCGGCACCAGATACCGCCATTGGCTTGCTTGGACCAGGTACTGGTCTTGGTGTGTCGGGTTTGTTTCCTGTGGGGTATCAAAACAAATGGCTACCTATTGCGGGCGAAGGCGGGCACGTCAGCCTCACTGCGACGACCCCATATGAATTTGCAGCAATTCAGCAATTACAAAAACGCTATGGCCATGTGTCGGCAGAGCGCGTTATTTCTGGTGCGGGCTTGGTCGATCTCTACCACGCCTTGTGCGATTTGAAAGATGGCGAGGGTCGTGAAATCACCACGCCTGCTGAAGTGATTGAACGTGCCCAAGAAGTTTCCACCTCAACGGCCAACGAAACGCTCGACATGTTCTGCGGATTTTTAGGTTCGGTGGCGGGAGATCTGGCCTTGACGCTCGGTGCCCGTGGTGGCATCTACATCGGCGGTGGCATTGTGCCGCGCTTAGGTGAACGCTTTGATGCTTCGCCATTTCGGGAACGCTTCGAAGCAAAAGGCCGATTCAAGAAGTACCTGCAAGACATTCCCACCTGGGTCATCCATAGCCCTGTCTCGCCCGCGTTACAAGGTGCGTCGCAAGCACTTTCACTCACGCAATGGACCTGATTTTTCGCCTATGACCCACAAGGTCAAAAGCATTTCCTCCCTCTCTCAACCAAGAGCCTCGCATGACTGACAAATCCCCCTCAGCCAAACCCAAACTCTCTGCTACAGCACGTGCCACACAGCAAGCCAAAGCGAACGAACGCCAGAAGAACAATGAGCGTCCGCTCGTCGAAGACATTCGGCTACTGGGCCGCATCTTGGGCGATGTGATTCGCGAGCAAGAAGGCCGCGAGACCTATGAGTTGGTCGAGCAAGTGCGCAAGCTCTCCGTGGCCTTTCGCCGCGACGCGGACGCCAATGCCGACAAAGCGCTGAAGAAGTTGCTGGCCTCGCTCAGCGGTGAAGCCACTGTGCGGGTGATTCGGGCCTTCACGTATTTCAGTCACTTGGCCAACCTGGCCGAAGACCGCCACCACATTCGCCGCCGTGCCATTCACGAACGCGCCGGTGACACACAAGAAGGCAGCTTGCACATGGCGTTGAGCCGCCTCAAGTCGGCGGGCATTGCCCCCAAGAGCATCGTGCAAACCTTGGCCCACAGCCATGTGTCGCCTGTGCTCACGGCCCACCCCACCGAGGTGCAACGCAAAAGCATCTTGGATGCCGAGCGTGGCATTGCCCAACTCTTGGGTTTGCGTGACGACATCAAATCGCGCTCTGCGTTACACACGTCCAAAAATCCTGACGCATTGGCCCAACGTGAATTGACGTCCAACGAAATGCAGCTGCGCGCCCGTGTGTTGCAGCTGTGGCAAACCCGCTTGCTGCGCTTCACCAAACTCACCGTGGCCGATGAGATTGAAAATGCACTGAGCTATTACGAGTCGACCTTTTTGAGCGAAATTCCCAAGCTTTATGCCGACCTGGAAGCTGAATTGGGTCAAGCGCACGTGCACAGCTTTTTGCGCATGGGCCAATGGATTGGCGGCGACCGCGATGGCAACCCCAACGTCAACGCCGACACCCTGCGCTTTGCCTTGCGTCGCCAATGCGATGTGGCGCTGCGCCACTACTTGACCGAGCTCCACTTTCTGGGGAGCGAGCTGTCCATGTCGGCCATGTTGGTGGACATCACGCCCGAGATGCAGGCCTTGGCTGAGCGTTCACCCGACACCAATGCGCACCGACAAGACGAGCCCTATCGCCGTGCCCTCACCGGCATGTATGCGCGTTTGGCCGCCACGTTGAAAGACCTCACCGGCGGTGACGCCGCCCGTCATGCCGTGGCACCCCAAAACCCCTACCTATCCGCCCAAGAACTCTTGGCTGATTTACGCGTCATTGCAGAATCACTCGACGCCCAGCACGGCAGCGCGTTGATGGCGCAACGCCTCACCCCGTTGATACGTGCCGTCGAGGTGTTTGGCTTTCACCTCGCCACGGTGGACTTGCGCCAAAGCTCTGACCAACACGAGTTGGTGGTGGCTGAATTGCTGACCACCGCGGGTGTGGAGAAACACTATGCCAAGCTGAGCGAAGCACAGCGCATTGCGGTGTTAAACCAGCTGCTGCACGACGCCCGCCCCTTGCGTGTGATGGGTGCGTGCTACTCCGAACTGGCGCTCAAAGAACTGGCGATCTTTGAAACTGCCCGTGAGATGCTAGAAACTTTTGGCAAAGACGCGATTCGCCACTACATCATCAGCCACACCGAAACTGTGAGCGATTTGCTCGAAGTGCTATTGCTACAAAAAGAAACGGGCCTCATGCGGGGTACGCTGAACAACAAAACATCAACCTGCGATCTGATCGTTGTTCCCTTGTTTGAAACCATCGACGACTTGCGTCGTGCCGCTGACATCATGGGCGGCTTTTACGCCATCGACGGCGTGGCATCGTTGGTCAAACGCAGCGGTGCCGAACAAGACATCATGCTGGGCTACTCGGACAGCAACAAAGACGGCGGCATCTTCACCAGCAACTGGGAGCTGTACCGCGCGGAGATTGCGTTGGTTGAATTGTTTGACCGCTTGTTCAAGCAACACGACATCACCCTGCGCATGTTCCACGGCCGTGGCGGCACGGTGGGTCGTGGCGGTGGCCCCAGCTACCAAGCCATTCTGGCGCAGCCCCCCGGCACCGTACGCGGGCAAATTCGCTTGACCGAACAAGGCGAAGTGATTGGCTCAAAGTACGCCAACCCCGAAATCGGTCGGCGCAATTTGGAAACCTTGGTAGCCGCCACCTTGGAAGCCACGATGTTGCAAACCACCAAGCCCGCACCGCAAGCTTTCTTGGACGCCGCGCAGTGGCTCTCGAACGCCAGCATGGCAGCCTACCGTGGCTTGGTGTACGAGACACCAGGTTTCACCGACTACTTCTTTGCATCCACGCCTTTGCGTGAAATTGCCGAACTCAACATTGGCTCACGCCCTGCGGCACGCCCCAAGAGTGGCACTGCACAGCCACGCATTGAAGACTTACGCGCCATTCCCTGGGGCTTCAGCTGGGGCCAATGCCGTTTGACCTTGCCTGGCTGGTTGGGCTTTGGCTCGGCGGTGGAGCAGTTCATCCACCACCACCCCACCCTCAAGACCAAAGATGCATTGGCGCTGTTGCAAAAAATGCAACGCCAGTGGCCGTTCTTCCGTTCGTTGCTCTCCAACCTCGACATGGTGTTGTCCAAGAGCGACCTGGGCTTGGCTTCGCGCTATGCCGAGTTGGTCAGCGACACCCGTTTGCGCAAAAAGATTTTTGGGTTGATTGAAGCCGAATGGCACCGCACCTCCGATGCGTTGAAGTTGATCACCGGCGACAAACAACGCTTGGTCAACAACGCAGCGCTCGAACGTTCGATGCGTCACCGCTTCCCCTACATCGACCCCTTGCAC
>JBFYKC010000002.1:0-8112 GCA_041311135.1 Comamonadaceae bacterium
CCCACAAGCCTGCTGCCACGGCTGCGTTCCATACCGGGGCCACCGACTCAGGGCTTAAGCCTGGACTCTTAAACACTGCACGCACCTCAGTGCCATCGACCAAGGAAGCCACAAACGCCCCCTGCACAAACTTCACATTGGGCAACTCGGCACGCAACACAGCCAAGTGCGGCGGCTCGGCGCGTGTGTCCACCACGCGCACCTGCGCACCGTGGCGCGCACACCAACGTGCCATCCCCAGGCCGGAGTCACCCAGGCCCAGAATCAGCACCGATTGGTTGTGAAGTTGCTGCATCGTCTTATCTCAGTTTCAAAGTCGACAGGCCCACCAAGCACAACAGCATGGTGATGATCCAAAAGCGCACCACCACTTGCGTTTCTTTCCAACCACTCTTTTCGAAGTGGTGGTGCAAGGGCGCCATTTTCAAAATCCGTCGGCCTTCGCCGTATTTCTTTTTCGTGTACTTGAAGTAGGTCACTTGCAGCATGACCGACAAGGCTTCCACCACGAAGATGCCACCCATGATGGCCAGCACGATTTCTTGACGCACGATCACCGCGATCGTGCCGAGCGCGCCACCCAAGGCCAAAGCTCCCACGTCACCCATGAACACTTGAGCTGGGTGCGTGTTGAACCACAAGAACGCCAAGCCGGACCCGGCCATGGCGGCACAGAAAATCATCAACTCACCCGAGCCAGGGATGTAGGGGAACAACAGGTATTTGGAATACACCGAGCTGCCCGTGACATACGCAAACACGCCCAAGGCCGAGCCCACCATCACCACCGGCATGATGGCCAAGCCGTCTAAGCCATCGGTCAAGTTCACCGCATTGCTGGAACCCACAATGACCAAATAAGTCATGATCACAAAACCAAACACGCCCAAGGGGTAGCTCACCTCTTTGATGAAGGGCAAGAGCAAACCCGCCTTGGGTGGCAAGTCGACATCAAAGCCAGATTGCACCCACGAGTAGAACAACTCCAACACGCGCAAGTTGTTGCTTTCAGAAATGCTGAACACCAAGTACAGCGCGGCAACCAACCCGATGATCGATTGCCACATGTATTTCTCACGCGAGGGCATGCCCTCGGGGTCTTTGTTGACCACTTTGCGCCAGTCGTCGACCCAGCCAATGGCACCGAAGCCCAAGGTGACGATCATCACGATCCACACAAAGCGGTTCGACAAATCGGCCCACAACAAGGTGGACACGGCAATGCCGATCAAGATCAACACACCGCCCATGGTGGGTGTGCCGCTCTTGGCCAAGTGGCTTTGCATGGCGTATTCACGAATCGGCTGACCAATCTTCAGCGCGGCCAAGCGACGAATCACCGCGGGACCTGCGATCAAACCGATCAACAACGCGGTCAACGCGGCCATCACCGCACGGAAGGTGATGTACTGAAACACCCGGAAAAAGCCGAATTCAGGCGAGAGGGTTTGCAGCCATTGGGCCAAAGTCAGCAGCATGGCGTGGTTTCCTTTGAGTGGTGGTCATGGCAGCTGTTGATCGCGTCGATCACCCGCTCCATCTTCATGAACCGCGAGCCTTTGACCAACACACTGCCGAGTTGCGGCAGCTGTTGCAGCACGTGTTGGTTGAGTGCATCGATGTCGGGCACATGCAGCGCACGTGCGCCGCACGCTTGTGCGGTGAAGGCCGTCAATTCGCCCAAGCACAGCACATGGTCAATGCCTCGGTCGGCAGCGTGCTGGCCGACCTCGGCGTGGTACTCGGGGCCTTGCGTGCCCACTTCGCCCATGTCGCCCAACACCAACAAACGGGGCGCAGGCAACTCAGCCAGCACATCAATGGCGGCACGCACCGTGTCAGGGTTGGCGTTGTAGGTGTCGTCCACCACCGTGATGGCACGGCCTTGGCACTGAATGCCAAAGGCACGCGAGCGGCCTTTGACAGGCTCGAAACTGTTCAACCCAGCCGCGATGGTGTCCAGCGAGACGCCTGCAGCCAACGCACAAGCCGTAGCGGCCAGCGCATTGCCCACGTTGTGTCGGCCGGCAATCTGCAACTGCGCGCGCAACACGCCCGCAGGGGTTTGTGCAGCAACCGCCCAGTGGTCGTTCAACCAGTCGGCTTGCAGCAACTGCACCTCAGCATCGCCCGTCATTGAAAAACGCAGACAGGCGCGATCGCCCGCCAGGCCTTGCCATAACGGCGTGTAGTCGTCGTGGGCGGGGAACACCGCCACGCCATCAGCCGGCAAGGCGCGTATGACTTCACCGTTTTCTTGTGCCACGGCTTCGACGGTGGCCATGTATTCCTGGTGCTCGCGCTGGGCGTTGTTGACCAAGCCCACCGTGGCTTGCGTCATGTCTGCCAAACCAGCGATTTCGCCAGGGTGGTTCATGCCCAACTCCACCACAGCGCTGCGGTGATGCGCACGCAAACGCAGCAAGGTTTGTGGCACACCAATGTCGTTGTTCAAGTTGCCTAGCGTGGCCAAAGCGTCGTCACCAAAACCCACACGCAAGATGCTGGCAATCATTTGAGTCACGGTGGTTTTGCCGTTGCTGCCAGTCACAGCAATCACAGGCAGACTGAATTGGCTGCGCCAGCCTTTGGCCAGTTGACCCAATGCCACACGGGTGTCGGGCACTTCCACGCCCGCAAGTTTTGCAGCGTCCAGCCCACGATGGGCCATGGCAGCAGCTGCGCCGCTGGCAGCCACTTGTGGCAAAAAGTCGTTGGCGTCAAAGCGTTCACCTTGGAGGGCAACAAACAAATCACCCGCCTGACATGCGCGGCTGTCGGTGGTGACCCGCTGAATCACCACATCTGGATGACCGTGCAGGCGCGCATCGGTGAGCCACGCACGGAGCTGCTGCAAGGAGAGGTTCATGTCAGCCATGTGCCCTCCCTGCTGCGACACGCTGCCGCAGCGCGTCACGCGCGTGTTGCACATCGCTGAACGGGTGCTTCACACCGGCGATGTCTTGGTAATCTTCATGACCCTTGCCAGCCACCAACACCACGTCTTGCACGCGGGCGTGTTGCACTGTGTGGGTGATGGCCTGCGCACGGTCGGCTATGACGATGGCACACGACGCGTGCTGCATGCCAGCCAGCATGTGGTTCAAAATGGTTTGTGGGTCTTCGCTGCGCGGGTTGTCACTGGTCAGCACCACGTGGTGGGCGTGACGCTCGGCAGCCGCCGCCATCAAGGGGCGTTTGGCGGCATCACGGTCGCCACCGCAACCCAACACACAGATCAGTTCACCGCCACGCGACTGGGCCAAGGGCAACAACGCCTGCACCGCTTGCGCCACGGCATCGGGGGTGTGGGCGTAATCAATCACCACCAAGGGCTCGCCCACCTCACCCACGGTCTGCATGCGACCGGGCACGGCAGGCAACGCGCGACAGGCTTGCACCGCATCGGCCAAGCTGTAGCCCATGGCTCGCAAACAAGCGATCACGCCGAGCACGTTGCTCACGTTGTAGTGGCCCACCAACTGGGTGTTGAGGGCTTCAACCGCATCCCCTTCGACCACCTCAAAGCACAAGCCCAACGCCCCGTGTTGAATCTGACGTGCCACTATGTGCTCAGCACCCCATGCGGAGGTTGGCGCGCATGACACGGTCCGCACACGCACATCACCCCGTGCTTGCAATTGCTTGGCCAATGCAGCGCCTTGAGGGTCATCCACATTCACCACCGCCGCTTGCAAGCCGGCCCAGTTGAACAAAGCCAACTTAGCTTGCCAATACGTGGCCATGTCGCCGTGGTAGTCCAAATGGTCTTGGGTGAAATTGGTGAACATGGCCACACGCACGTGCGTCCCGTCTAAACGATGTTCAGCCAAACCAATGGAGGATGCCTCCATGGCGCACGCCTGCACCCCGGCTTGCACCATGTCACGCAAGCGCGCTTGCAGCAGCACGGGATCGGGCGTGGTCATGCCGGTGACTTCGAGTTGTCCCACTTCACCGACCCCCAAGGTGCCCACGAGGGCGCAACGCTTGCCCACATGGTGCAAGGCATGCGCCAACCACCACGCCGTGGATGTTTTGCCATTGGTACCGGTGATGGCCACCACGTCCAGCACTTGGCTGGGTTGTTCGTAGTACGCAGCGGCAATCGGACCACTCGCAGCTTTCAAACCGTCGTACGAGGCGATCATGTCTGTCTGTGCGGCGGACCACGCAAATGCGTCTACCCCCGACTGCTCGACCAAGCATGCCGTGGCACCTTGCTTCAGAGCTGCCGCCACATAGTGACGGCCATCGGTCACACCACCCGGCCACGCGATGAAGCCATCGCCTGCAGCCACACGCCGGCTGTCGGTGTGCAACACCCCACGCACCTGCGTGCGCAACCACTGGGCGGCGTCTTGTGGGTTGTGCAGTCGCTTCATCAGAACGACTCCTTTTCCACTTGCGTCACCACTTGCGGTTTGACGGCCATGTCGGGTTGCACCCCCATCATGCGCAAGGTTTGTTGCACGGTTTGGCTAAACACCGGCGCAGCCACATCGCCACCAAAGTAAGCGCCGTTGGTGGGCTCGTCCACCATCACTGCCACCACGATGCGCGGGTTATCAATGGGCGCGATGCCGACAAAAAAGCCGCGGTATTTTTTGCTGGCGTACCCCTTGCCTTCCACCTTGTGCGCGGTACCTGTTTTGCCGCCCACTGAATAACCCATGGTTTGTGCTTTGGGTGCGGTGCCCCCTGGGATCGTCACCAGGTGCAACATGTTGCGAATGGCGGCTGCATTTTGTGGGGACAGCACGCGCGCCCCCGTGACGGCTTGTGACGTTTTGACCAAGCTCATAGGCACCATCTCGCCATCGTGGGCAAACACGGTGTAGGCCTGCGCCAACTGAAACAGACTGGCAGACAAACCGTAGCCATAACTCATGGTGGCTTGCTCAATCGGACGCCATGTTTTGTAAGCACGCACTTTGCCAGCGACTGCACCAGGGAAAGGCACTTGGGGCTTTTGCCCCAAGCCCATTTGTGTGAACACTTCCCACATGTCGTGGGGCTGCATTTGCATGGCGATCTTCACCGTGCCCACGTTGCTGGATTTTTGAATCACCTCGTTCACGCTGAGCACACCATGGGGGTGCGCATCGGTGATGGTGGCCGTGCCCATTTGCAATTTGCCAGGCGCGGTTTGAATCAAGGTCTCGGGTTTGACGATGCCCTTTTCCAAGGCCAACCCCACCACAAGGGGTTTCATGGTGGAGCCAGGTTCGAACGTGTCGGTCAACGCACGGTTGCGCAACTGCGCACCACTCAAGTTGCCGCGCTTGCCTGGCGAGTAACTGGGATAGTTGACCAAGGCCAACACCTCACCCGTCTTCACATCGAGCACCACCACACTGCCTGCGGCAGCGCGGTTGTTGACCACCGATTCTTTGATTTTTTCGTACGCAAAGTACTGCACCTTGCTGTCGATGCTCAATTGCAAGTCTTGGCCATCGACGGGCGGCACCATCTCGCCAATGTCTTCCACCACACGACCCAATCGGTCTTTGATGACGCGACGCGAACCGGGCTTGCCACCCAAGTCTTTGTTGAAGGTCAGCTCCACGCCCTCTTGCCCGATGTTCTCCACGTTGGTGAAGCCCACCACATGCGCCACCGACTCGCCTTCGGGATAGATGCGCTTGTACTCTTTGCGGTCGTAGACGCCTTTGATCTTGAGCTCGGCAATGTCTTTCGCCACCGACTCATCCACTTGGCGCTTCAACCACACAAAGGTTTTGTCTTCGTCTTGGAGCTTCTTGTCCAAATCCGCCATGCTCATGCCGAGCAATTTGGCCAACGCCTTGAGCTTGGCGGGATCGCGCTCCATGTCTTCGGGGTTGGCCCAAATGCTGGGCACCGGCACGCTAGAGGCCAAGATATTGCCGTTGCGATCGAGGATGCGTCCGCGGTTCGCCGGCAAATCCAAGGTGCGCACAAAACGCACCGTGCCTTGACGTTTGAAGAATGCGTTGTCAATCACCTGTACATACGCAGCGCGCGCCACCAATCCCAAGAAACCCGCTGCAATCACGGCCACGATGAACTGGCTGCGCCAGATCGGGGTCTTGCTGGCGAGCAACGGGCTCGAGGTGTATTGCACGCTGCGACCGCTCATGGGCGCACCTCCGCAGAGGCGGGCGCCGCTGGTGCGGCTACGCCATTGACCGTGGCGTATTGGGTAATGGCCGGTGTGATGGTGCGCATGTGCAGTTGCTCACGTGCCAACTTTTCCACCCGCAACGGCGTGGCTTGGGCACGACGCTCCACATCCAAGCGGTCGTTTTCAGTTTCCAAACGACGCGCTTCGTTGGTGGCACGGTCGAGCTCAGTGGTGAGTGAGCGTGACTCGTACTGCGTGCGCACCAAGTACAGCGCGCTCGCCATCACCGCCAACATCAACAACAAGCTCAGCCGACTCATGCCGCAACTCCTAAGCGCTGCGCCACACGCATGATGGCGCTGCGCGAGCGGGGGTTGCCCTCCACTTCGGCCGCACTGGGTTTGATGCGGTCAATCGCTTTGAAGTCCATCACCTTCGGCGCCGCAAAAGGCGCGCGACGGTCATACACCTCACGCGAATGTTGCGTGATGAACTGCTTGACGATGCGGTCTTCCAACGAGTGGAAACTGATCACTGCCAATCGACCTCCGGGACGTAGCACTTGCAACGTGGCGCTCAGCGCTTGTTGCAACTCCTCAAGCTCGGCGTTGATGAAAATCCGAAAAGCCTGAAATGTGCGCGTTGCAGGATCCTTGCCCGGCTCGCGGGTTTTGACCGTGTCAGCCACGAGCTGGGCCAGTTCAGCGGTGGATGTAGGCACGCCCCGTTCTTGTCGGCGAGCATCAATCGCCTTTGCAATCTGTAGAGCAAACCGTTCTTCGCCATATTCACGTATCACCTCCGCGATGTGTTGGACTTCTGCCTCGGCCAGCCACTCGGACACGCTTTGGCCACGCGTGGTGTCCATACGCATGTCCAAGGGGCCATCGTTTCGAAAAGAAAAACCGCGTGCGGGGTTGTCGATTTGAGGGGAACTCACCCCCAAATCCATCAGCACGCCGTCGATGGAACCCGCCTCCAACTCGCCCAAGTGCGTGAAGCCTTGGTGACGAATGGAGAAACGCGGGTCTTGAATGGTTTGCGCCTCGGCAATCGCGTCGAGGTCTTTGTCGAAGGCGATCAATCGCCCTTGGGGCGAGAGCTTGGACAAAATGAGTCGGGAATGCCCACCACGACCAAAGGTCGCATCCACGTAGGTTCCGTCCGGCTGGATGTCGAGCGCGTCGACAGCTTCGCTTAAGAGGACGGTGGTGTGCTGCCATGGCGTGTCCACCGTCATCCTTTAAAAAGAGAATTCCTTGAACACGTCGGGCATCTCGCCCTGCATGGCTTGAGCTTCTTGCGCCTCGTAGGTCGCTTTGTCCCACAGTTCAAAGTGGTTGCCCATGCCGAGCAACATGGTGTCTTTGCTGATGCCCGCTGCGGTGCGCAACTCGGGCGAGATGAGCACGCGACCGGTGCCATCCATCTCCACATCCATGGCATTGCCCAAGAAGATGCGTTTCCACCACTGCGCACTCATCGGCAACGAGGCAATGCGTTCGCGGAATTTTTCCCATTCGGTGCGTGGAAAGACCATCAAGCAGCCATGCGGGTGACGTGTGATCGTCAGCTGCCCAGCCGCAGTCGCGCTCAAGACGTCGCGATGCCGCGTGGGCACCGACAGACGACCTTTGGCGTCGAGACTCAGCGATGAAGCGCCTTGAAACACGTGAACAACCCTTTTTCCGTGGCAAACAAAAACAAACAACCCGTAGCAAAAGCACCAAAGGCACTTTTCACCACTTAATTGCACTTATTTGCACTGTATCAGGAAAATGAGTTGCGACCGCCTATTTTTGGAATTTTTTCAATGAAATCAACGACTTACGACGACTTTAGGACAAAATTCAAATCAAAAAATCGTTATAAATGAAGCACTTAGAGAGGGCTATAAAAGTGCCTTATCAAGATTAAATGGACATAAAAAAAGCAGACTTTTCAGTCTGCTTTTTAGGAAATTTTGGCATTTAGCCATCAATCTCCAAACATACGCTGCTTAATTT
>JBFYKC010000038.1:0-10676 GCA_041311135.1 Comamonadaceae bacterium
ATCAGAATTTTCTTAAACATCTTTGAATCCTTTGTTCCGATCTGGCGTTCATAACAACCACGTGGGTTTGCGTTTTTGCAAAAACGATTGCACGCCTTCTTTGCCTTCTTCGCTGGCACGAATGTCTGCAATGCCTGCCACGGTGTGGGCCACCAAGGCGTCGTCTATCTCGCGTTCGGCCACGTCTTGCACCAAGCGTTTGCAGGCACGCACTGCGTTCGGGCTGGCAGTGACCAAGGCATGCGTGAGCTCGGCCACTTTGGCATCCAGCGCGTCGGCTGGCACCACCTCGTTCACCAGGCCCACGCGATGCGCTTCGGCGGCGCTGAAACGCTCGGCCGTTAAAAAGTAGCGGTGCGACGCGCGTGCGCCCATCGCGCGAATGACATAAGGGCTGATGGTGGCAGGAATGAGCCCCAACTTCACCTCGCTCAAGCAGTAGGTGGCGCTGTCCACGCTCACGGCCATGTCGCACGCGGCGACCAGGCCCACGCCACCGGCAAACACATCGCCTTGCACGCGGGCAATGGTGGGCTTGGGACATTCGTAAATGGTGCGCAGCATAGCGGCGAGCTGGCCCGCGTCGGCCAGATTTTCATCGCGCGTGTAGTCGGCCATGCGACGCATCCAGTTCAGGTCGGCACCGGCGCAAAACGCAGGGCCCTCTGCGGCCAGCACCACGCAACGCACATCGCCGGCTTGGCCTGCTTCGGTGAATGCGGATTTCAACTCGGCGATCACTTCGTCGTTGAACGCATTGCGCACATCAGGACGGCTGAGGGTCAGGGTGCGGACCGCACCTTGGTTGGAAATGGTGAGTGCTGTCATGAAATGTCTCTGTGCATCACATGCGGAACAAACCAAACTTGGTGTCGGGAATGGGCGCGTTCAACGAGGCGCTCAAACCCAAGGCCAAGACACGGCGGGTATCTGCAGGGTCGATCACCCCGTCGTCCCACAAACGCGCGGTGGCGAAATAGGGATGGCCTTGGTGTTCGTACTGTTGGCGAATCGGGTCTTTGAAAGCTTGCTCTTCTTCGGCGCTCCACTGGCCACCCTTGGCTTCAATGCCATCGCGCTTGACGGTGGCCAACACGCTGGCCGCTTGCTCGCCGCCCATCACCGAGATGCGTGCGTTCGGCCACATCCACAAGAAACGTGGCGAGTAGGCTCGGCCACACATGCCATAGTTGCCCGCACCAAAACTGCCGCCAATGATGATGGTGAACTTCGGCACCGCTGCCGTGGCCACGGCGGTGACCATCTTGGCGCCGTTGCGCGCAATGCCTTCGTTCTCGTACTTGCGGCCCACCATGAAGCCAGTGATGTTCTGCAAAAACACCAGCGGAATTTTGCGCTGACAGCACAGCTCAATGAAGTGCGCCCCCTTCAAGGCCGACTCGCTGAACAAGATGCCGTTGTTGGCAATGATGCCCACAGGCATGCCTTCGATGCGTGCAAAACCGCACACCAAGGTGGTGCCGAAGCGCGCCTTGAATTCATCGAACTCTGACGCATCCACGATGCGCGCAATGATCTCGCGCACATCAAACGGCTTGCGTGTGTCGGTGGGAATGACGCCATACAACTCTTGCGCGTCGTACTTGGGGGGCACGGGTGCGTGCGTGGCGATGTTGGGGTGTTTTTGGGCATTCAGGTTTTTCACCGCTTGACGTGCCAGCGCCAGCGCATGCACATCGTTTTGCGCCAAGTGGTCGGCCACGCCCGAGAGACGCGTGTGCACATCGCCACCACCTAGATCTTCCGCCGTCACCACTTCGCCCGTGGCGGCTTTCACCAAAGGAGGACCGCCCAAGAAGATGGTGCCTTGGTTTTTCACGATGATGGTTTCATCGCTCATGGCCGGCACATAAGCACCGCCGGCGGTGCAGCTGCCCATCACCACCGCGATTTGCGCCAAACCTTGCGCGCTCATATTGGCTTGGTTGAAAAAGATGCGGCCAAAGTGGTCGCGATCAGGGAACACTTCTTCTTGGTTGGGCAAATTGGCGCCGCCCGAGTCGACCAAGTAAATGCAGGGCAAGTTGTTTTGCTGAGCGATCTCTTGCGCACGCAAATGCTTCTTCACCGTCATCGGGTAGTAGGTGCCGCCCTTCACCGTGGCGTCGTTACAGACGATCATGCAGTCCACACCGTTGACGCGGCCAATGCCGGCAATCAAACCCGCGCACGGGGCGTCGTTGTTGTACATGTTGAGCGCAGCCAAAGGCGCCACTTCAAGAAACGGCGTGCCGGGGTCGAGCAAGGTTTGCACGCGGTCACGGGGCAACAGCTTGCCACGTGCCGTGTGTTTGGCACGAGCGGCTTCGCCACCGCCCACAGCGACTTTTTCGAGATGGGATTTCAAATCGTCCACCACCGCGCGCATGGCAGCTGCATTGGCGGTGAAGTCGGCCGAGCGAGGGTTGAGTTGGGTGTGCAAAACAGTCATGCGGGTGTCCATGTTTTTGTCGTTGCCCAAGAGCTTAGGCCGAAGCCCTGGCTTTGGCGCGTCACCATGGTTGCAAATCCTGCCACAATCAGGTCTTTCTATGGTTACCCCTAGTTCGCTACCAGACGCCTCCCCGACCCAAGGCCGGGCGGAGACACCCATCGCCTTCATACAAGCGATTGCCGCCGCCTATGCGCAACGCGGCTTGCGCATGGACGAGGTCTTGAAGACGGCACAAATCGAGCCAAAACTTCTAAAGAAAAACAACGCCCGCGTGACCGCCATGCAAATGGAGGTGATCTCGGGCTTGGCCATGCAAGAACTCGATGACGAAGGCCTGGGCTGGTTCAGCCGCCGCTTGCCCTGGGGCAGCTACGGCATGTTGGTGCGCGCATCGCTCACCTCACCCACACTGGGCGTGGCTTTGGCGCGCTGGTGCCGACACCACGGTTTGTTGACCGACGACATTGCCCTGCACGTGACCGAACACCAAGGCGTGGCCACCTTGCAGTTGAACGAGGCGCGTGAGCTGGGGGCGTTCCGTGAGTTTTGCGTGGTGTCGGTGCTGCGCAATGCCTTGGGCGTGGCATGCTGGTTGACCGATTCACGCATCCCCTTACAAGCCACCACCTTGCGCTTTGCACCTCCGGCGCACCACGACAGCTACCGCGTGTTGTTTGATGGCCCCACCACGTTCCATGCGCCAGCCAACACCTTGCAGTTTGATGCCGGCTACTTGACGTTGCCGGTGCGACGCGACGAAGCCGCCCTGCAACACATGCTGCAACGCGCACTGCTGCTGACGGTGCGCCCTTACCGACGCGACCGCTTGTTGGTCGAAAAAGTACGCCAAACCTTGGCCCAGTACCCCGAGCACAGCCGCAACGCCGACGACTTGGCCGCTTGGTTGAACATGTCAGCGCGCACGCTGCATCGGCAACTGCAAGAAGAAGGGGCCTCGTTGCAAGAACTCAAAGACGCCGTGCGCCGCGACGTGGCCGTGGCGCAATTGCAGCGCACCTCGCGCCCGCTCAAGCAGATTGCCGAAGCGGTGGGGTTTCAAAACGAGAAGAGTTTTATCCGTGCGTTCAAAGGCTGGACCGGCACATCGCCCGAAGCCTTTCGCCAACAAAAACACTGAGGCAGCAACCCCATCAGGTGCGAACGCTAGGTCGCCACAAACAACGTTGGCAGCTCTGACATGTGTGCAAACACGCGAGCCGCACCTGTGGCCCGCAAAGCCGCGTCTTGACCCAGTGTCGCAAAGCCCCACACCTCTGCGCCAGCCGCCACCCCCGCGGTCACGCCGACAGGGGTGTCTTCCAACACCAGGCAACGTGCGGGGTCGACCTGCACATGCGCGGCAGCGGCCAAGTACACATCGGGGTGGGGTTTGCTTCGCGCCATTTCGTGACCACTGAAAATGCGGCCTTCAAAAAAATGTGCCAACCCCACACGCGCCAACATCATCTCCACCTTGTAGCGGTCAGCGCCCGACGCCACGGCAATGCGGCCTTCGCAACGCTCGTGCAAAAACGCAACGGCGTCGTGGATGCCATCGATGGCGGTGATTTCGTTTTCAAGACGCAGGTTGCGACGGCGGTAAAACTCGTCCATGAACGCATCGGTCAGCGGCTTGCCGGTGTGCGCTTGAATCAAATCAGCGCGGCTGCGCACGGTATGGCCCACAAAGTGCGCCATGCATTCGGCCAAGCTCAAGCGCCAGCCGTTTTCATCGAGCATGTCGCGCAAGGCACCACAGGTGATGGCCTCGCTGTCCACCAACACCCCATCGCAATCAAACAACACCGCATCAAACTTCATGGCCATCCACATACAACCAACGTCCGTCTTCGCGGACGAAACGGCTGCGCTCATGCAAGCGCACGGCTTGCCCCGCCACGCGGTAACGCGCCACAAACTCGACTTCGGCGGTGGCTGCGCCTGTGGCTTGGTGCGAACGAACGTCCAGGCCCAACCACTTGGCACCCACATCCAACGTCAACGATTCCGGGCGCTTGCTGGGGTGCCACGTGGCCAGCAAATAGTCGGCACGTGCACGCACAAACGCGCTGTAGCGTGAACGCATCAGGTGTTCGGCATCCGGCGCTGGCGTGGTGTCGAAGTGATCCAGGTAGCGACCGCAGCAGTCGGGGTAGGCCACGGCGCGCTTCTTAGCGTCCATGCGGCCGCAGGGGCACGTTGTATGGGCAGTCAAGGCAACACCGACACCGTGCCGCGCATACCGGCCTCGAAGTGGCCAGGCTCAAAGCAAGCCATCTGCAACACGCCGGCATCGGTAAACGTCCACAGCAACTCACCCGACTCGCCTGCCGCCAAGCTCAGGGCGTTGTGGCTGTGGTGGTGATGTGCGGCGGTTTGTTTTTTCATCTCGGCCGCATGTGCAGCCAGCTCGGTCTCGGTGCCCATGACAAATTCATGGCGCACGTGGCCTTGGTTGATCACACGGATACGCACCGTCTCACCCGACGTCGCTTGCCAGCTGCTGGGGCTGAAACGCATGTCATCGTTCATCGTGAGGGTGATGGTGCGCACGGCCACGTCATCAGCGGCAGCGTGGTCATGCGCCGCTGTCGCGCCGGCCTCGCCATGCGAATGGCTGTGCGCTGACGGTGGCAAGCCTTGCAACAGCGACCATGCCGCAGCAGAGCCCGCACTCACCACTGCGAACGACACCAAACCGTAAGTCACCAAGGCACGCACGCGCAACTGGCCGCGCCAGTCGATGAAGTACATGGCCAACAAACTCAACACAAAGCCGAGGGGCACCACCCACAAGCTGCGGTCTGGCGAATCGGGGAAGTGTTGCAAACCGCCCGTGAAAAATCCCAAGCCAATCGACGACAACAAACCAAAGCCCAGCACGTCGCCCCAGCGAAGATGTTTGGCGTCACGGGCGCGCAGGTCGAGCCAAGCCCCCAACAAATAAAACAACACGCCAAAGCCCGCCGTCCAAAACGAACGTGCTTCGCTGAAAAAACCGTGGTTCACTGCGCCCGCAATGAAGCTGATGCCACCGTATTTCAGCAGGGTGGCGATGTGTGTTTGCGCAAAGTTCATGAGGACATCCTTTTCATGCGCCCCATGCTACCCGGCCTGTGTCAACCGACTGTGAAGCAGGCGCCGCCCCTCACGCCAGCGCGCGCTGGATGATGATTTTTTGCACATCGCTGGTGCCTTCGTAAATTTGGCACACCCGCACATCACGGTAAATACGTTCCACCGGGAAGTCGGCCACCACGCCATAACCACCCAAAGTTTGAATCGCCACGCTACAAACCTTCTCGGCGGTTTCGCTGGCAAACAGTTTGGCCATGGCCGCTTCTTTGAGGCAGGGCAAGCCCGCATCGCGCAACGAGGCCGCGTGGTACATGAGCTGACGCGCGGCTTCGAGCTGCGTGGCGCATTCGGCCAAACGGAAACCCACCGCTTGGTGGTTGAAGATGGCGGTGCCAAAGCTCTCGCGTTCTTTGCTGTACTGCAACGCGGTTTCAAACGCGCTGCGGGCCATGCCAATGCTCTGCGCGGCAATGCCAATGCGTCCGCCCTCTAAAGCAGACAAGGCAATCTTGTAGCCCTCGCCTTCTTGGCCAATCAGGTTTTCGGCAGGAATGCGACAGTTGTCGAAGTTGATTTGCGCGGTGTCGCTGCTGTGTTGGCCGAGCTTGTCTTCCAAGCGTGCCACCTGGTAGCCCGGCGCGTTGGTGGGGACGAGGAAGGCACTCATGCCCTTCTTGCCGGCGCCTTTGTCGGTCACCGCAATCACGATGGCCATATGGCCGTTCTTGCCACTGGTGATGAACTGCTTCACGCCGTTGATGACGTATTCGTCACCCTCTTTGGTGGCGGTGGTGCGCAAGGCGGATGCGTCAGAGCCGACGTGTGGCTCGGTCAAACAAAAGGCGCCAAGCATGTGGCCTTGGGCCAATTCGGTGAGCCATTTCTTTTTCTGCGCGTCGTTGCCGTAGCGCATGAGGATGGCGTTCACAGGGCAGTTGGTCACGCTGATCGCCGTGCTCACGCCACCATCGCCTGCGGCGATTTCTTCCAACACCAAGGCGAGGGTGAGGTAATCCAAGCCTGCGCCGCCCAACTCTTCGGGCACACAAATGCCGTAGGCGCCGAGTGCGGCCAAGCCTTTGTGCACCTCATGCGGGAAGGTGCTGTCTTTGTCCCACTGTGCGGCATGGGGCCAAATTTCTTGTTGGGCAAAGTCGCGCACGGCATCGCGGATCATCAGTTGGTCAGGGGTGAGCAGCATGGCTTTATCCGATGTGTAAAAAAGAAAAGAAAGGCCTCACCACGCAAGGGTGCTGCCGTCGTAAGACAAAAATTGCCCCGCCTGTTCAGGCGTGACCTGTGCCAAGGTGTGGCGCATGCGGGTCACCGCATGTTCCACCGTGAGCGTGGCGTTGGGTCCCCCCATGTCGGTTTGCACCCAACCGGGGTGCAAGGCGACCAGGCGTGCGCGCGGGTATTCGGGTTGCGAGGTGCGCACCACCATGTTGAGCGCCGCTTTGCTGATGCGATACAACGCCGCATCGCTGCTGTGCGTGCCTTGCAAACTGCCCATCACGCTGCTGACGCAGGCAAACACGCCATCGGCGGCTTCGACCATCGGGGCCACTTGGGGAATCGCCATCATGGCACCCATGACGTTGGCATGCATCACGCGGTCAAACGCGTCTTGTGTGGGGGGCGTGCTGGCTTGGGTCTTGTCCATCACGCCCGCCACATACAGGGCCAGGTCGAGCTTCTCACCATCAAGCAGCCATTCCAGCGACGTGACGCTGAGGGGGTTGGCCACATCCACGCGCAAGCACTGCGCACCCAAGGCTTGCAGGCGGTCACGTCCGGCATCGTCACGCGCAGTGGCGATCACACGCCACCCGTCCGCCAGATATTGGCGTACCAGCTCAAGCCCAATGCCACGCGAGGCGCCGATGACGAGTGCCGTCGACATGTGCGGGCTTAGACCAATTCCAAAGCCACCGCCGTGGCTTCACCACCGCCGATGCACAGCGTGGCCAAGCCTTTTTTCAGCCCCCGCGCTTTGAGTGCATGGATGAGCGTGACCATGATGCGCGCACCTGATGCGCCAATCGGATGTCCCAAGGCACAAGCGCCGCCGTTGACGTTGACTTTGTCGTGCGGCACGTTCAAGTCTTTCATCAAGGCCATGGGCACCACCGCGAAGGCTTCGTTCACTTCCCACAGGTCCACATCGCCCACAGCCCAGCCGGCTTTGCTCAAGGCTTTTTGTGTGGCACCCACCGGCGCGGTAGCAAACCATTCGGGCTCTTGTGCGTGCGTGGCATGGCTGACGATGCGGGCCAAGGGCTTACAACCCAACTTGTTGGCGGTGCTCTCGCGCATCAACACCAAGGCGGCGCCACCGTCGTTGATGGACGAGCTAGAGGCGGCGGTGATGGTGCCGTCTTTTTTGAATGCAGGTTTGAGAGACGACATTTTGTCGAGCTTAATTTTTCCGGGGCCTTCGTCGATGGACACCACCGTCTCACCCGCACGCGTCTTGACAGTCACCGGCGTGATTTCTGCGGCGAACGCGCCGCCCTCAATCGCCGCCTTGGCGCGTTGCACGCTGGCGGTGGCGAAGGCGTCTTGCTCGGCACGGGTGAAGTTGTATTTGGCCGCGCAGTCTTCGCCAAAGGTGCCCATGCTGCGACCGGGTTCGTACGCGTCTTCCAAGCCGTCGAGCATCATGTGGTCAAAAATGCGGTCGTGGCCAATGCGGTAACCGCCACGGCCTTTGAGCATGAGGTAGGGTGCGTTGGTCATGCTCTCCATGCCACCGGCCACCAACACGTCGTGCGTACCGGCAATCAACATGTCGTGCGCAAACATGGCGGCACGCATGCCTGAGCCACACATCTTCGACAAGGTGACGGCACCCGCGCTCTTAGGCAAGCCACCTTTGAATGCGGCTTGACGCGCAGGCGCTTGACCTTGACCGGCCATCAAACAGTTGCCAAACAACACCTCGGTCACCAACTCGGGGTTGATGCCCGCACGTTCCACGGCCGCCTTGATGGCCGCACCACCCAGGTCGTGCGCGGCCAGGCTCGAGAAGTCGCCTTGAAAGCTGCCCATGGGCGTGCGCGCGGCGCCGACGATGACGATGGGGTCTGTGTGTGTGCTCATGTGTGATCTCCTGAAAATGAAAGGGGTGGCGCCCCCGCGTTTCACATACCGCGGGGATACCGTTTGAGTGCGTTGCGGAACACCTCCATCACCTCACCGGGGTGACTCATGCTCACGCCTAAATCTTTGGCCATGCCGTCTTTGAGGCCATAGCACCAGCCATGCACCGACACCTTTTGGCCACGGGCCCAAGCGTCTTGAATGATGTTGGTGAGTGCCACGTTGCCCACTTGCTCAATGACATTCATTTCGCACAACACGTCTTCTTGCTCGGGCACGGTGAGATGGTCAATGCGGCGACGGTGGCGAATCTTCACGTCGTGCACATGGCGCAACCAGTTGTCGGCCAAGCCCACACGCGCACCGCGCAACGTGGCCAACACACCGCCGCAACCGTAGTGGCCCACCACCAAAATGTGCTCGACCTTCAAGAAGTCGACCGCATATTGGATGACCGAGAGCGCATTCAAATCGGAATGCACCACCACGTTGGCGATGTTGCGGTGCACGAACACCTCGCCCGGTTCGAGCCCGGTAATTTGGTTGGCCGGCACGCGACTGTCTGAGCAACCAATCCACAAATACTTGGGGCTTTGTTGCTGTGACAGGTGCGTGAAGAAACCGGGCTGCTCGCGCTCCATGCGCGCGGCCCATTCACGGTTGTTGTCGAAAAGATGTTGAAGTTGGTTTGTCATGCCGCCATTGTCACCAAGGATGGAGTCCCTCAACAAGTTTCGGCAAATAGCTCGCGACCAATCAGCATGCGGCGAATCTCGCTGGTGCCAGCACCGATTTCGTACAGCTTGGCATCGCGCCACAAACGGCCCAAGGGGTATTCGTTGATGTAGCCATTGCCACCAAAAATTTGCACGCCTTCGCCCGCCATCCAGGTGGCTTTTTCGGCCGTCCACAAAATGACCGACGCGCAGTCTTTGCGCACTTGGCGCACATGGTCGGTGCCCAGCATGTCGAGGTTCTTGGCCACGGTGTAAGCGAACGAGCGCGCCGCTTGCAACACGGTGTACATGTCGGCGACCTTGCCTTGAATCAGCTGGAACTCACCAATGCTTTGGCCGAATTGTTTGCGGTCGTGGATGTAAGGAATCACGTTGTCCATCACCGATTGCATGATGCCCAAGGGGCCACCGGTCAGCACCGCACGCTCGTAGTCCAAACCGCTCATCAGCACCTTGGCGCCGTTGTTCAGGCCACCCAAGATATTGGCTTCCGGCACCTCAACGTTTTGGAACACCAATTCGCCGGTATGGCTGCCGCGCATACCGAGCTTGTCGAGCTTTTGCGCGATGCTGAAGCCCTTCATGCCCTTCTCGATCAGGAACGCCGTGACACCACGCGCGCCCAACTCGGGCTCGGTCTTGGCGTACACCACCAGGGTATCGGCGTCGGGGCCGTTGGTGATCCACATCTTGCTGCCGTTGAGGAGGTAGTAGCCACCTTTGTCCTCGGCCTTCAGCTTCATGCTGATGACGTCAGAGCCTGCACCGGGCTCGGACATGGCCAAAGCGCCCACGTGTTCACCGCTGATGAGTTTGGGCAAATATTTTTGGCGCTGGGCATCGGTGCCGTTGCGCTTGATTTGGTTCACACACAAGTTGCTGTGTGCACCATACGACAAGCCCACGCTGGCCGAGGCGCGCGAAATTTCTTCCATCGCAATCATGTGCGCGAGGTAGCCCATATTGGCGCCACCGTACGCTTCACCCACGGTGATGCCGAGCACGCCGAGGTCCCCCATCTTGCGCCACAGGTCCATGGGGAATTGGTCGTCGTGGTCGATCTGGGCCGCGCGTGGCGCGATTTCGGCTTGCGCGAAATCACGCACGGCATCGCGCAAGGCGTCGATGTCTTCACCGAGTTGGAAGTTGAGGCCGGGTAAGTTGTTCATGGAGGTCTCCGTTCAATCAGCAGGTGTTGATCAGTAGGTTTTGTTCACGGTGGCGAGGGTTTGCTGCATCAAGGCGCAGGGCGATTCGCCGCCGTTGTCGTCGAGGTGCACCACTTCCGCGGTGGTGATGATGAG
>JBFYKC010000044.1:0-7311 GCA_041311135.1 Comamonadaceae bacterium
GCCAACCTGCTTGGGGAGAGTGTTAGATGTCAGCAATTATTGGTTTGGTCGTTCTGTTCATTTGCGTGTTCGGCGGTTTCGTGATCGCCGGCGGTAGCTTGGCGCCCATTATCAAAGCCACTCCCTTCGAGATGTTCATCATTGGTGGTGCGGGTGTGGGTGGCATGATCACCGGTAACTCTGGCGCCATCTTCAAAGGCGCTTGGGCAGGTATGGGTCGTGTGATCAAAGGCCCCAAGTACCACAAGGAAGACTACATCGGCATCATTGCCGTGATCTCTAAGCTGATGAAAACGCTCAAGGCCGAAGGTGCGGTGGCGATGGAATCGCACGTCGAGAACCCGGAGGCCAGTGCAATTTTTGGTGAATGTCCCAAGATGCTGCACGACCACGGCTTGGTCGGATTGGTGTGTGACACCATCCGTTTGATGGTGGTGTCCTCAGGCACCTTGAGCCCTTATGCGGTGGAAGACGTGATGACCGCAGCGATCAAACACCACCACCACAGCGAAATGCAAAACGCAGATGCCCTCTCTACCTTGGCCGGCGCGTTGCCAGCGCTGGGTATTGTGGCTTGCGTGTTGGGTGTGGTGAAGACCATGGGTGCGATTGATCAACCCCCTCCCGTGCTGGGTGCCTTGATTGGTGGCGCGTTGGTGGGTACGTTCCTCGGGGTGTTTTTGGCGTACGGTATTTTTGAACCGTTCGGCAAACGTTTGGTGCAGATCATTGACGAAGACAGTGAGTCTTTGAAAGTGGCACAGCAAGTGATCATTGGCAACATGCATGGTTATCCAGTTCCGCTGATCATTGAAGCCGCGCGCGTGTGTATCAACCACCACGCACAGCCCACCTTTGGCGAACTCTTTGACGCGTTGAGGAAATAATGGCTGACGAAAAAGACGCGGCCGCCGCGCCGGAAGACGCCGAAAAAACAGCAGAAGAGGCCGCAGCAGCGGCCACTGCTGCCGCTGCCGAAGCGCCGAAAGCTGAGGAAGAAAAAGACGAAGCACCTGCGCCCGTCATCGTCATCAAGAAAATCATTGACGACGGTCACGGCGGCGCCCACGGCGGTGCTTGGAAGATTGCGTTGGCCGACATGATGACGGCGATGATGGCGTTCTTCTTGTTGATGTGGCTGCTCGGTGCTGCCAACGAAGACCAACGTAAAAGTATTGCCGACTACTTCAAACCCACCTCGCAAAGCTTGGTGGCGATTGGTCAGTTGGCAGGTTCTAACGGTGTGTTGGGTGGTCGCTCCATCATCGATCCCGATGGCTTCCCATTTGCTGCGAAGCAAACAGCGCTGTTGGAACGTCTGACACCCCGTTCCGAAGGTGGCCCCAACCCCAGTACCGATCCAGGTCAAGAAAACAACAACCCCTACTCAGACCCCGACAAGTTGACGCCTGAGCAGAAGAAAGAAATTGCGGCTGCGCAAGAGAAAGCCGACTTTGACAAGCTCGAAAAAGAAATTGAGCAAAAGCTGTCGGAAAACAAAAAGCTCGGTGGTTTGAAAGACCAAGTGTCGGTCACGCGTGACAAACAAGGTTTGCGCATTGAAATCATCGACAAAGCCGACTTTGCGATGTTCCCCAGTGGTTCGAATGGCATGCAAGGCAAAGCGGCCAATCTGATTGCCGAGATTGCGGCATCGCTGGCCGATATGCCCAATAAGATCGCAATTCGCGGTCACACCGACAGCGTGCCCTTCAACAACAAAGAAGGTCGCAACAACTGGTCTTTGTCGGCGGAGCGTGCAGAAGCCACGCGTGCCTTGCTGGAGCGCAGCGGTATCAAAGAGAGCCGTTTTGCCCGCATCGAAGGTGTAGCGGACACCGATCCGTTCAACCCGAAAGATCCACGCGACCCACGCAACCGTCGCATGAGTATCACGGTGCTCTACAACGATCAAGATTGATGCTTGAATCAAACAAAAAAGGCAGCTCTCGAGCTGCCTTTTTTCTTGGTCGATTGGCGTGCGTTAAGCAGGACGCAGCTCGTATTTGTTGATCTTCTCGATCAAGGTGGTGCGCTGCAAATTCAACAATTTGGCGGTGCGTGACACGTTGCCCGAGTTGCGTTCGAGCGCTTGCTCGATGATGCTGCGCTCAATTTGCGCCATGCGCTCTTTGAGTGACAACCCTTCGGGCGGGAGCTGCGGCATGCCTTGGGCCAGCATGATCAGGCCTTCGATTTCGTTCTCTTCTTCCTCGGGCTCGTTGGCTTGCATTTCTGCCAGCACTTCGGGCGGTGGTGTCATTTCCATCTTGGCCAGCAAGGGGGCTTTGGCTTGCAGCTCGGCTTGCGCAGAAACCAAGCCCTTGGGCAGCAGCGTCGGAGGGATGGCGCGCAAGTCCAGCTCTTGGCCTGCGTACAACGTGCTGAAACGGTCCACCACGTTGGACAGTTCGCGCACGTTGCCAGGCCAAGGGTACTTTTGCAGTGCCGCCATGAAATCGGGTTTGAAGCGAATCGGTTGCTTGCCAAAGCTGGCGCATTTTTTGGCAAAGAAAGCCAAGAGATCGGGCACGTCATCGCTGCGTTCACGCAAAGGCGGTGTCACCATGGGCAACACGTTCAAGCGGTAATACAAGTCTTCACGGAACCGACCGGCTGCAATTTCGTTTTCCAAGTCGCGGTGGGTCGCGGCCACCACGCGCACATCCACTTGCACTTGGCGTGTGCCCCCAATCGGGTCAACCGTGCGTTCTTGCAACACGCGCAGCAATTTGACTTGCATATCCAAGGACATGTCGCCAATTTCATCTAGAAAGATGGTGCCGCCGTGGGCCAGCTCGAAACGGCCAATGCGATCGGCTACCGCGCCGGTGAAAGCGCCTTTGCGGTGACCAAACAGTTCGCTCTCCAACAAGTCTTTGGGAATCGCGGCGCAGTTGATAGGTACAAAGTTTGCACCGCAGCGATCAGACTGCTCGTGCAGCAAGCGGGCCAGCAGTTCTTTGCCAGTACCGCTTTCGCCGGTGATCATCACCGTGGCGTTGGAATTGGCCATTGTTGTGACCAGTTGACGCAAAGCGACAGCTGCCTCACTGGAGCCAATAAAGTTAGTGGTGGGTTTCATGTCAAAAATTCCTACAGTGGATTGTCGACAGCCCGGGTTTTTCCACAAGACAGAAAAAGTATTCGTATTTGATTTTGTTAAAGATGCAGCGCTCGGTGCCGAATCATGGGGGAGACCTCTCAAGGACAAAGATATGAACCGCATCACTCTCTGGGCTGTGACAGCCGCTGTTTTCTTGCTGACCGCATGTGCCAACGTGTCGTCGCCCTTCCAATCGCGTTCGGAAGATGGCGCCAACATGATCACGCCAATGACCGAAAAGCGTGAGACTTTGGTTGCCACAGGTTATGCGGTCATTAGTATTCAAAACCATCGCAATCCTGCCCAGCAACGCTTGTTGGCCATTCGTGCTTCCAAGCTTGATGCCTATCGTGCACTCACTGAGCAGGTTTACGGGCAGCAACTCGACGCCAGCACCACGGTGGCTGACATGACGGTCATGAGCGATACCTTCCGTGCCCGCGTGGAAGGTGTGATTTATGGTGCCGTCTTGGTCAGCATCACGCCTGTGGGCGATGACACCTACGAAACCACCATGTCGTTGGACCGCAATGTGGTCAATGACTTGCGTGCCCTGTACATTGCGCACCTGACGAACAAGCGCCGTTGAGCACGCGCTTTCAAGGGTTGTTGATGATGCGGACATCTACCTGCCGATACCTGTGCCTGGTCGTTTGGGCATGGTTGGGTGTCAATTTTTCAATCGCAGCGGCTGATTTAAACGCCGAGGACCGTCTCAAGGCGATTCGCAATGCGATGGTGGAGGCGGCGATGAAATCCAACACCCGTGTCAGCGCCACCACCTGGATGGAGAGCGACGGACAGTTGCGTGAGCTCAACCGCTTTTCCTCAGAAATCAAGTTGCGTGATTTGCAAGTCGCCAAATATGGGCGTGATGCAGCGCAAGAACCATTGGCTGAATTGGTGGTGTCCCGTGTAGATGCGGTTCCCTCCAACCGCTGCGAGGCACCACAAGCCAAAGCGGCTTTGCGTCAAGTCATGACGGTGGGCTTGGCAGTGTCGCCGACGTTGCCTGCCAATCAGCGTTATCAGGCGCAGCAGTTGGGCTTTGTGGCACGTACCCATTTACTTCAAAGTGCTGCGCGTTCAGAGCGCTGGCGACTGATCAACACCCTGCCTCAAGCACGTGCGTATGACCGCCTGAGTTACGGTCAGGGAGAAGAGAACGTTCAATGGCACGCACAACTCACCGTTGCCGCAGCGCAGGTGGCCGATGCTTCTGAAGAAACGTTGGGGTTTGGTTTGATCTTGCAAGTCAGCGGGCCTGGTCAACGTCAAGGTTGGTTCCAGGCGCAAGAGGTGGTTGTTCCCAACCAGTCGGCCCAAGCTTACGGCACGCCCAAATTTGACACCCTGACCTTGGCGGATATTGATCGCGCTGTGGCAGCCCTCGCGGATCAACTGGAAACGCAATTGGCATGCGAACCCCAAAGCTTTGCGGTTGAGCAATCGGGTGGTCGTCTGTCGCTTAATGCCGGTGGCAACGCGGGCTTGCGTGTCGGGGATCGCGTCTTGTTGGCTGATGCTTCTGTGTTACCGCGTCACACGCTTGAGCCGCGGGCGCTTGACGCTGCCGTGCTCGCCGAAGTTAAATCGGTCACACCGTACCGCGCCGAAATCAAACAAGTGGCTGGACGCCAACAAAAATTCAAAGGGGCTTGGGTTGCTTGGCCTTACACGTATTAAGAGAAACACGGGAGAACTGACCATGAACACGCCCTTTATGTCATTGCGCACTTGGTTGTGCTGCGTGGTTTTAGCGGTGCCTGCATTGGCGTCAGCCGCCCCTCCAGCCCCACGTACTTACCAAGTGGTCTCCGGGGACACGCTGGACCAAGTGATTCGCAAAACCATGCCCAACAGCCCTTTGCGGGCCGACATTTTGCGTAACGCATTCATCCAACAAAACCCACAAGCCTTCACCAAGTCTCCCCCCCGTGCTTTGATGGCCGGCGTGGTCCTGAATGTGCCCAACCACGACGACTTGTTGCGCAGCTACATGGTGCCAGGCAATGCCCCGGGTAACAGTGGTGCGCAGCGTGGCGGGGGCTATTCCACGGCGGACATGAACATGAATGAGCGCAAAAACTGGGTGCGCTTCCCCTAAGCGACCTGTATGGCAATCATGGGTCCTGAAGGCGTCCACGCGATCACGCGTGTGGCGCCTATTCATTTGGACATGCGGGCGGTCTATGTTGAAGCGCCTGTCGCCAAGCAACTGGGTCTGCACGATGGCCAAGTGGTTCAAGCGACAGCCGCGTTGGTGGATCGCCAACTCAAGCTGGTACTGAACGAACACATTTTTAATTTGCCCTTGAACCCCTATATCAAAGAAGGGGACTTGGTGCAGCTGCGTGCTCAGCTGTTGCCTGCTGGCAAGTGGGTGTTACAACTGCTTCATACCGGCAACTTCGCGGGCCCCGAAGCTGCTGCATCCGCCTTGCCGACACGTTTGAACACCCTGCTGTTTCAGCCAGGCGGGTTCACCCATTTATTGATGCTGTTGCGCCCCGGTGTGCTAGAGGGCATGGTGCCTGTGCAAGATCCAGGGGAACTTAGAAAGCGCATCAGCGCCCAGCGTCTGAGCATGAGCAGCCTGCAACCACAAGCTCTGAAACGTTTCGTGTTGGGGCATGCCAAAACCAGTGAGGCCTACCTCGCCCAAGAGGAGGTGGTGCCTGACAGCACCAAAGTCATGCTGCGCTTGTTGTTGGCTGAGCGCGAACGCGTCGAAGAAGAGGGGGGCGATAGCCAGGCACGTTTGCACCATGCGCTGGATGAACTCGAGGCCGCCCAAGTCCAATCGACTCAGCAGCATTTGCATAAAGATGACTTGAACTTGGCCATGGTCATTCCCTTCAAAGATGCAGATCCTGTGGAAGTGCAATTTGAAAAAAAAGGCAATAAGCCGGG
This sequence comes from Comamonadaceae bacterium, assembly GCA_041311135.1. Taxonomy (GTDB): domain Bacteria; phylum Pseudomonadota; class Gammaproteobacteria; order Burkholderiales; family Burkholderiaceae_C; genus Limnohabitans. Next base: position 6,020 of record JBFYKC010000044.1, read on the forward strand.
GCAGCCCAAAAATCCATTGGTGGTCAACATGCACACCAACAGCCGTGTGTTGGGTGAGGTTTGGTTGAAAACCACCATCAGCAACAGCGCACAAGTCGATCTCACCATGTGGGCGTTGAACAAAGAGATTGCCGATTTAGCCAAATTCAACGCCAGCGAACTCACATACGAATTAGAAAACGCAGGCTTGGTCATGGGGAGTTTTCAGGTCTACAACGCGCCACGCCCCGATGCCAAAGAAGAGCGCCCACCCCCTGAACATGGCGCGTTGGTGGACACACAAGCATGATTGACAAGCCCTACGCACAAGCTGTGGCCTTGGAGTACGGTCGCAACAAGGTCCCGGTGGTCACTGCCAAAGGGGACGATGAGTTGGCACGACGCATCGTGGCCGAAGCCAAACGACAAGGTGTCTATGTGACCGAAGACCCGCGCTTATTGGCCATGTTGAGTCGCCTCGATGTGGGGCAAGAAATTCCGGAGGATATGTTCACCGCCGTCGCCGTTATTTTGGCGTGGGTGTACTGGCTCAAAGGCATGCAGCCTGGGGACGAAAAGCCTGCCAAGGCTTGAGCGCAAGAGGGTTAAGCGTCTGAGTAACCGCGGCCGCCGCGACGACCGCGCGAGAGCTTGCCCAGACGGTCATAAATTTCGACAGAACTGGCGGGATCTTCGACTTGCAGGCTTTGCAAAGCGCCTCGGATGGCGTCAATTTTTCGGCCAATCAACACCTCATTGCGGCGATGCAAGTCGCGGCAATGTGCCATCTGGTCTTTGAACCCGTCCCATTCGGGGCCAAGCTGGTCGGCGGAATCGGGACCTTGAATGCCAGCGAGCCGCGCGAGTTCCTCGAGCAGCTCATTTTTCGATGCTTGCGACGCTTCGAACGCGTCTAAGTTTTGCACTTTCAGTTGCTCAAACTCAAGTTCAAGCATCTCTTCCAGTGTTTGCGCCAACGACAAAGCCTGCTCCAACGAGGAAGCAGGTGTCGATTCAGCAGATGTTGTCATGTCAGATGACAAAGACTCAGTTGCCAATCATTTTTTCCAACGCCACAAAGTTTTCGGCGATGCGGCGTGGATTCACGGGGTAGTTGCCGTCCTTGATCGCTTGCTTGATAGCCTCAACCTTGGAGCGGTCGAAGTCTGGCTGTGCCATGACTTTTTGTGCGACGTTGCTCAAGCTCACTTTATCTGCTCCTGCGGACGATGTTTTCTCCAAAGACGGAGCGAGCTCATCCTTCGCTTGCGCGGCAGAGGGGCTGCGTTTCTCGACTTTGTCGATGGCACTGC
>JBFYKC010000138.1:0-12155 GCA_041311135.1 Comamonadaceae bacterium
TCTATATGTTTTTTTTGGATATTCTTTATCCAATGCAGGTTCTTATGATGATTTTTTTTCAGCCATCACTTTTGATCGGCCTGAAGAAGTAGAAGCCCTATTGGCCCGCGGTTTTGACCCCAATACACCCAACGAATATGCCATTCCTGGCTTGATGGTGGCCCTGCAAAAACAGGCCTTCAAATCAGCCTTGGTGCTGGCCAAACACCCGCACACCAAAATTGAGTTTGAAAACAAACTGGGTGAAACACCGCTGATGTTGGCGGCCATCAACAACCAATTGGCGCTCGCTCAAGAACTGATTGACCGTGGCGCAGATGTCAACCGCAAAGGCTGGACACCTTTGCATTACGCTGCAACACGAGGTCACCGCGAGATGATGCGGTTGCTGCTAGAGAACAACGCGTACATTGACAGTGAAGCAGCAAATGGCACCACGCCATTGATGATGGCCGCGTATGCAGCGCCACCTTTGGCTGTCAAACTTTTATTAGAAGAAGGCGCAGACCCGACATTGGTGAACCATGGCAACGCTTCAGCGCTTGATTTAGCGGAGAAAGCAGAACATGCCCAAAGTGCGTTTTACATCCGCGCGTTCATCCAAGCCTGGGAAATTCAAAACCCGACGGAATAGCGCTCTGCGAGCAATGACGCTGGCTAGGAGCTGATTTGCCGCTTTGAACAGAGCCGTATTTTCTCGCTTCTTTAACTTTACATAATATACATCGTATAAAGTTAACTAGATTCTTCGAATCCATTTCCCTAAGCAGGTAAACAAGGTTTCTCGGTCTAAGGGTTTGAGCAAGTAATCCTGCATCCCGGCAGCCAAACACATGGCCCGTTCATCAGACATGGCGTTGGCCGTGACCGCAATGATCGGCAGATCGTTGAATTTGTTGTCTGAACGGATGTGCCGGGTCGCCGTGATGCCATCCATCACCGGCATTTGTATGTCCATCAGGATCAAATCAAACGGCTGCTCGGATTGCGTCAACATGTCCAAGACTTCTTCACCATTCGAGGCAATGTGCACATCGACATTGACTTTCTTCAGCAACGCCAAAAGCAACTGGCGGTTCAACACATGGTCTTCAGCGAGCAACAAACGCGCACCTGCAAAATCTTGCTGGACTGGCAATACAGGCAAGGCGGCAGATGTTTCTGCGGGATTTGCCAGCAAGAACGGCAAATCCACCGTGAAGCTGCTGCCAACACCTAACTGGCTGTGGACATGAATGTGCCCATTCATCCGGTCACACAACTGCTTGCAAATGGCCAGCCCCAAACCCGTTCCGCCGTAAATACGTGTGGTGGATGAATCAGCCTGACTGAAGGGCTTGAACAGCTGGCTCACTTGTTCAGGCGTCATGCCCACGCCTTCGTCGCGAATCACCACATGCAAGTGCTTCGATTGCGTCGTGGATACGAGGATCTCAACTTGACCATGTGAGGTGAATTTGATGGCGTTGACCAGCAAATTGTTCAGAATTTGCGTGACACGCAAGGGATCAGACTGAATCCATACAGGCGTGGATGGCTCGATTGACAAGGTCAACGTCAGGCCTTTGTCTTCGGCCATCAGTCGTTGGAGGGTCACCAAATCGGTCAACAACTGGTGCAGATTGAAGGGCACCGATTCAATTTCAAGCTTCCCTGCTTCGATTTTTGAAAAATCAAGAATGTCGTTCAGAATACCCAACAACGACACCGCCGCTCGGTGCGCGCTGCTGACAAAACGCTTGGCTTGATCAGGCATGGGCTCTTCGAGCGCCAGTTGGGTCATCCCGATCACCGCACTCATGGGGGTACGAATTTCGTGGCTCATGTTGGCCAAGAATTGACTCTTGGCCTGGGTGGCTGCTTCGGCTTTGTCCCTCGACAGCAACAGTTCTGTTTTGTGTTGGCGCTCTAATTTTTCACCCAAGATGAGCTGACGCATCAGCACCACAGACACTGCCAGCACGGCACACAAAGCCGCCACCGTCCACGACACCAAACTCCAAAAATTGGCTGTCCACTGGGTCAGCACCGCTTCGCTGTCTACCCGAATGGCAACAAAAAATGGGTAACGCAGCGACGAACGATAGGCCGTGAGCCAAGCCCCGGCATGGGTCCCGATCTCATTGCGCTGAATCTCAGGCAACAATTCGGCCCAAGAAAAATGCGGGGCGTTGGCACCTTCAATCGAGCCAATCAAGGTTTCGCCATCGAAGCGGACCAAATCAAATTGGTCCGTCTCTGCATGCGTGTAGCGCTGCATGCGACTGAGCAAGTAATCGGGGTTCAAAGCGGCCAACACCCACACGGCCTGCTGCCCTTCTCCCAAGCGCAACACCAGCGGCAAATAGGAACTACCGGGCGTGCTGTCTGACAAGTCGCGTCCTTGGCGCAAGGTGCCAAGGCGTAGGACGGCGGCACCAGATGCATGGCTGTCTGGAGGTACGAACGCATCCATCGGAAATACCACACCCACGTTGTCAGGGTTGGTGCTGGCTTGGATGCCTTCTCCTGCGCGCAAAAACGACAAGGAGCGCAATGCCGGTTGCCCATGTTGCAAGCGCAACAACAAACGCGTCAGGTCTTGCGTGTGGGTTGGGGTTTGAACTTGGTGTAACGGCACATCAGACAACTCTGGCAGGGTCTGCACCAAGTTTTCAATCAGCTGAAACGTTTGGCTGATTTGGTCCTCCACCGCCAGCGCACTGCCCTGCGCGCGCTGCAACTGAAAGGCCAACTGTGCTGCACGTTCCTGGTGCGATGAATAACCAATGCCAGCCAACACAGAGGCGATGAACAAGGCCAGCAGCAAAAAGACAAAGCGTGAATAGCCGTGACTGAAATAAGGCATGAGCAGCGATCACTTCACCACAAGGGTATCTAACTTGTAACGTGCTGCCGCTTCGGCCAAGCGCCCATCGCTTTTGATATCGCTGACAAACTTGTCCATGCGTTGCGCCCACTTGTCATCACCTCGGGCCATGGCATAGGCATAGGGGGTTTCGTGATACGTGGTGCTGGGCGACACCAGCCGAGCCCAATCTGTGGTTTCTAGCATGCGTCGGCTGTAGGGATAGTCCGTCATGAAGACATCAGCCCTCCCCGATGACACCTCTTGCTCGCGCGCCATGGGCGTTTCGACCACTTTCAGGGTTGCCTGTTTCAAACGATCACGCATCACGGGTTCATGCAACGTTCCCTTCATCACTGCCACCACCACACCTGATTTGTCAATGTCATCCCAGGTTTTGATTTGACGGTTCGACCGTGTGGTGATGCCATAAATATCACTCACCAACGTGGGTTTGGTGAAGCGCAATTTCTCAACCCGTTGCGGCGTGATGCCAACCGAAAACATCGCCACATCACATTTGTTGGCATTCAAATCGTTGATCAGCGAGGCAAAGTTGGTATCAACAAACTCCACGGCCACGCCCAAGTCTTTGCCCAACTCCAAGGCCAGATCTGCATCCACGCCCGAAAGCAACTGTGTTTTGGGGTTGCGGTAGGTGATGCCGTAATAGTCGGGCCAGATGCAGACACGCACTTTTTTGCTGGCGAGCACAGCTTCTAAACGACCCATGGTGGGTTGTGCCTGCAACTGTAGGCACGCGCTCAAAGACAGCAGATAAATGGCTGATTGGATGAGTATTTTTTGGACGCTCATAGAAGGCCATCAATCGTATCAATGCGTCTCGTGGGCCCACAGGAGCAAAGCATCACGCCCCTCCACCACCAAGCTCACTTTTTGCCCCACCGGCAAACACAGCTTGGTAGGAACATGCCCAAACGGCAGGTCGGTCAACACGGGGACTTTGAGTTGTGTGCGCAACCAATCGACCACACTCGCGAGCTTGAACCCTTTGTCATGCGGCGTCAGTTTGTAGTTGCTAAATTGGCCAAATACCACTGCTTTTTGTTGCGCCAACACCCCTGCATGCAACAGTTGGGTGAGCATGCGTTCAATGCGATACGGATGCTCGCCCACATCTTCCAGAAACAACACACCGTTCTTCACCTGCGGGAAATAAGGCGTCCCCAGCAACGACACCAGCACTGCCAAATTGCCACCCCACAGCACCGCGTCCTGTGCCCACACGCCGGGGCGGCGCTTGACGTTGGCCGCAGCGCACGCTGCTGAAAAATGCCAGCCACCGCCCTCACCTTGCCCGCTGACCAGGTCATCAAAACAGGCTTCCATGATGTCGTCTGGCTCTTGCGCACCAAAGTCTTCGCCCAACGCCGGTCCTGCCCACGTGATGGCCCCCGTCTTGGCAAGCAAGGCATTTTGAAAGGCCGTGAAGTCACTCAAACCTACGAATTGGGTACCTTTGGCAATGGCCTTGGCCACGCGTTTGTATTGGATGCTGGGCAAGATGCGTGTGATGCCGTAGCCACCACGTGTGATCAAAGCCACATCAGCACCACTGGCAGCGGCTCGGTGAATGGCTGCCAAACGGGTGGCATCGTCACCGGCAAAACGGGTGTGGCTGCTGAGGGCGTCTGCGTCTAGCTCGACCGCATGGCCAAGCTGCTTCAGGCGTGCAACACCTCGTTTGAACGCCGCTTTGTCGCGCACAGCGCCACTGGGGGAGTAGATGTAAATGTGAGCCATGCCCACATTGTCGCGGCAAATTTAGTTGCGTTTGTAGTGCAGCAAACGACCGCGATAGGCACTCAGGTCTTGCAAAGGTTCGTTCATCACCAATTCGGTCACAGAAAACCCCATGTTCGCCATGTCGCGGTGAAACGCGCTGCGGTTGCCGCGGTTGGGGTCGATGATCAGCACTTCGGCACCGTCCGCGGCATGCTCTTGTATGAATCCCGACAGCTGCACGGGATGGCTACGCTCATACAGCACATCGCTGGCAATCAGCAAGTCGAATGTACCTAGGCCCTTGTTCACGCGGCCCCAATTCCCCGTCTCGTAGTGCAAGGGCGGTAGTTCGTTGAGCAGCACGTTGGCTTTCAAAAACGTTTCTGTCAGCGGATGGCAATCGCTGGCCGTGATGTTGCCTTCGCGTCGGTGCACCACCAAGCTGGCCAAACCCAAGCCGCAGCCGACTTCCAGCACGCGTTTGTCTTTGATTTCCCAGGTCTGCATCAAGTCCGCAAGCTTTTGTGCTGACGGCCACACCAACCCAAACAAAGGCCAGGTGGCCGATGAAATACCCGCTTCCAGTGCCAACCCCAAAGGGTCATAAAACTGCTGTTTATCGAGCAACGAGCGGATGTGCAAATCAGCCCCGCCTCCGACACCGATTCTCTGAAACTTCACTTCGTAACCGAGAGGTGGTGTGGCGTAGGCGGTCATGTTCAATGTCTTTTCGGTGGGGGCGTGGGTGCGGGAGCAGCCAACAAGGTGCGTAACGCACGAGGACCGGCCATATGGCCAGGGTCGGGATAAGGCGCGTCACGCAATGCCGCGCTCAGGGGGGACGTTTCCACCCAATGGATAGGAAAAGAGAGAGATGCCAGCAAGGGCGCCATGCTGCGAGGCGCATGCAGTGCCACAGGCGCAGGGAGCACACACGCCAAAAACTCGGACAACACTTGCGTGTGCCAAGCCAACCGATGGGTCGCCACTTTTTTAGGTTTGTCAGACCAGCCAAAACCGGGCAAGTCCACCGCAATCACGGGTTGTGCAGATTGCAGCTGTGGCAAGTACTGCACACTCCAACCATCCAAACCGTGCAAGTACACATGGGGGGGCACTTGGGTATCGGTGCGGTTGTCAAACCAATGTAGACGCAAACCGTCTAAAGCAGGCAAGTCTGAGGTGAAGTGCGACAACGCGCGTGGGACATCCAGCCCTTCAAGTCGACTGTCTGGCGTGCGTAACGCATCGTCACGCAATGGCACTTTGGATTGCTGTTGTTGCGAACGACGCTGTTCGAAAAACGTTTGCAGTACCTGCGCACAGTCATCGGCCAGCACCCCTCCCATGACCTGGGTTTGGTGGTTGAGCTGTTCATTTGTAAACAGGTTCAACACCGAACCTGCTGCGCCTGTTTTGGGTTCCGAGGCACCAAACACCACGCGCTTGAAACGCGCATGCAAAGCCGCGCCGCTGCACATGGCGCAGGGCTCTAGCGTCACGTACAAGGTGCACTCGTCGAGTCGGTAGTTGCCCAGCGCCTGCGCAGCAGCGCGCATGGCATTGACTTCGGCATGGGCGGTCGGGTCATGACTGGCCAGCGGCGCGTTGTGCGAAGCCGCAATCACCTGCCCTGCCCTAACTACCACTGCTCCTACCGGCACCTCACCCGCTTGCGCTGCTACATGCGCCTGACGCAACGCCAATTGCATGTAGCCCATGTCTTCAGCGGAATGGGTAGGCGTCATGGTTGAACCATCCCCAAGGTCACCATCCATTGCGCCAAAGCTTGCTCATCAGGCGTGCCCTGCACATAAGCGGCATGCATGGCCACATGCGATTCAGGTCGGTGTTGGTTGAGTTTGAGTTTGCACTGAAGCTCTGTGATGCGCAGCTCAAACGCCACGATGCCGCTCAGCATCTGGTGTTGATAGTCTTCGCCTAAAGCACGCCATTGCTGGGCATACGCGGGTTCGTGGTCACCAATCAGTTGTTTGAGCAAACGGTCTTTGGCTTGGGGCTCTTCCACCAACGTGGCTTGTACGTGGGCATGCACCGCCAAATAACTCCAGGTGGGTACCCGTGTGAGATCGGGATACACCTGGGGTGACATGTAGGCTTGCGGGCCCATGAACGTCACCAAGGCCTGCGGGCGTTGCTGCAAGTAACGCCCATGGGGGTTGGGTTTGGCGCAATGCCCCAGCAACACATGCTGGCCCGCTTGCTGCGTCAGATGCAACGGGAGATGAGTGACAAACGGGAAACCTTCGTCATCCGTGCTGATGAGGGTGGCAAAGGGATGCGCCCGCATCAGAGCCAGCGCATGGGCTTCCTCTTTGGCTTTGAATTGCGGGGGCAGGTACATGTGCGAGGCCTGGTCAGGCGGTTGCACATTTAGAAACGACGTTTGACTGCGGGGCCGCCTGGGGCCTTGCCTTCGATGTGACGGAAAGTCACACGGGCTTTGTTCATGTCGTAGGGAGACAGTTCGACCGTCACTTTGTCGCCTTCAATGATGCGGATGCGGTGCAGACGCATTTTGCCGGCGGTGTATGCGATCAATGAGTGACCGTTTTCCAGGGTGACGCGGTAACGCGAGTCGGGCAAGACCTCGGTCACGACACCCTTCATTTCGATCATTTCTTCTTTTGCCATGTACTCAGTGTTCTCTAATTTAAAAAATAAAGCCCAAAACGGGCGCTGACAAACAACCAGCCATTGTAAGCCGTTCGTATGAGTGGGTTATTCCCACTCAATGGTGGCTGGTGGCTTGCTCGAAACGTCATACGTGACACGGTTGATCCCACGCACTTCATTGATGATGCGGCCAGACACTTTCTTCAGCAGCGCATAGGGCAATTCGGCCCAATCTGCCGTCATGAAGTCGCTGGTTTGCACAGCGCGCAAGGCCACCACGTAGTCATACGTGCGGCCATCACCCATCACGCCCACGCTCTTGACCGGCAAGAAGACGGTGAAGGCTTGGCTGGTTAAGTCGTACCAAGTTTTGCCAGTGGCAAGGTCCGTGAAGTTGTGCAACTCTTCGATGAAGATGGCGTCGGCACGGCGCAGCAAGTCGGCGTATTCCTTTTTCACTTCGCCCAAAATGCGCACCCCCAAGCCTGGGCCTGGGAACGGATGGCGATACACCATTTCGCGTGGCAAACCGAGCGCCACACCCAGTTCGCGCACTTCGTCTTTGAACAACTCGCGCAAGGGTTCCAACAGCTTCAGGCCCAACTGTTCGGGCAAGCCGCCCACGTTGTGGTGGCTCTTGATGGTCACGGCTTTTTTGCTCTTGGCGCCGCCGCTTTCGATCACGTCGGGGTAAATCGTGCCTTGGGCGAGGAAGGTGGCACCTTTGTGGCCCACATCGCCGGCTTTGAGCTTGGCAGCTTCTGCTTTGAACACGTCCACAAACAAACCGCCAATGATTTTGCGTTTGGCTTCTGGCTCGCTCACACCCGCCAGTTTGCCCAGGAACAAATCGCTCGCGTCCACGCGAATCACGCGGGCGTGCAGCTTGCCTGCAAACATGTCCATCACCATATCGCCTTCGTTCAGGCGTAACAGCCCGTGGTCCACAAACACACAGGTGAGTTTGTCACCAATGGCGCGGTGAATCAGGGCAGCAGCCACTGACGAATCGACCCCGCCAGACAAGCCCAAGATGACTTCTTCGTCGCCGACTTGTTGACGAATGGACGCCACCGCTTCGGCGATGTAGTCCCCCATGATCCAGTCGGGGCGTGTGCCACAAATGTCCAACACAAAGCGGTTCAACAAGGCTTGGCCTTGCACGGTGTGCGTGACTTCGGGGTGGAACTGCACCGCGTAGAACTTGCGCGCTTCGTCGGCCATGCCCGCAATGGGACACGCTGGCGTGGAAGCCATGACTTTGAAGCCTTCAGGCAGTTGGGTCACTTTGTCGCCGTGGCTCATCCACACCTTGAGCATGCCGTGGCCTTCAGGCGTGCTGAAGTCTTCAATGCCCTTGAGCAATTCGGTGTGGCCATGGGCACGTACCTCGGCGTAACCAAACTCGCGGGTGTGACCAGCCTCGACCTTGCCGCCCAGCTGAGTGGCCATGGTTTGCATGCCGTAGCAAATGCCAAGCACCGGTAGACCCAACTCAAACACAACGTCAGGCGCACGGTCATCCACCTCGTAGACGCTGGCGTGACTGCCGGACAAGATGATGCCTTTGAGCTTGCCGTCTTTGGCGTAATCACGCACCCAGTCGCTGCTCACGTCACAGGGATGAACTTCGCAATACACATGCGCTTCGCGCACACGGCGCGCGATGAGCTGAGTGACTTGTGAGCCGAAATCGAGAATGAGGATTTTTTGGTGCGACATAAATAAAAAAGGGCCTTCAGTGGCCTAGTCCGCTATTGTCTCAAAAAAAGAAAGCCACCCCGCAGGGTGGCTTGCCATCGAGTACTTAACAATTACTCTGCGCGGTAGTTGGGCGCTTCTTTGGTGATCTGCACATCGTGCACATGGCTCTCGCGAATACCCGCCGCCGTGATTTCGACAAACTCGGCACGGTTGTGCATGTCGTCAATCGTGGCGCAACCGCAATAGCCCATGCTGGCGCGCAAGCCACCGGCCATTTGGTAAATGATGGCCACCACAGACCCCTTGTAGGGCACGCGGCCTTCAATGCCTTCGGGCACCAACTTGTCGGCATTGGGGTTACCCGTGCTCGATTCTTGAAAGTAACGGTCCGCACTGCCCTGTTGCATGGCACCGATCGAGCCCATGCCGCGGTAGCTCTTGTAGCTGCGGCCTTGGAACAAAATCACTTCGCCTGGGGCTTCTTCGGTACCGGCAAACATGCCGCCCATCATGACCGTGCCAGCACCGGCCGCGATGGCTTTGGCAATGTCGCCGCTGTAGCGAATACCGCCATCTGCAATGAGTGGCACGCCCGTGCCTTTGAGGGCCGTGGCCACGCTGTCTACCGCCATGATTTGCGGCACACCCACGCCCGCCACAATGCGGGTGGTACAGATAGAGCCAGGACCGATACCGACCTTGACGCCATCCGCACCCGCGTCAACCAAAGCCAATGCAGCAGCACCGGTCGCGATGTTGCCGCCAATCACCTCGATGTGCGGGTAGTTTTGTTTGACCCAACGCACGCGGTCAATCACGCCTTTGCTGTGCCCATGTGCCGTGTCCACCACGATGGCGTCGACGCCGGCTTTGGCCAAAGCCTCCACACGTTCTTCGGTACCCTCGCCCACGCCCACCGCTGCGCCCACGCGCAACTTGCCTGCGGCATCGCGTGCGGCGTTGGGGAAGTTGAGTTGTTTGGTGATGTCTTTGACGGTGATCAACCCCTTGAGTTCAAACGCCTCGTTGACCACCAACAGACGTTCGAGCTTGTGTTTGTTCAACAGGTGCTTGGCTTGCTCGGGCGTGGTGCCTTCGGGCACCGTGACCAAACGTTCTTTGGGCGTCATGATTTCGCTGACTTTTTGGTCATAGCGGGTCTCAAACCGCAGGTCTCGCCCGGTCACGATACCGACCACTTTGCCACCGTCACAAACGGGAAAGCCGGAGACCCCCAACTCGTCGGACAACGCCATGACTTGGCGCACCGTGGTGTGCGGGGTGATGACCACGGGGTCACGCAGCACGCCCGATTCATAACGCTTCACCTTGGCCACTTGGGCCGCTTGCTCTTGGGCGGTGAGGTTTTTGTGCACGATGCCGATGCCGCCCTCTTGCGCGATGGCAATCGCCAGGCGGGCTTCCGTCACCGTGTCCATGGCAGCGGACACCAAAGGCAAGTTCAGGCGAATGTTGCGGGTGAATTGAGTGGCGAGAGAGGTGTCCTTGGGCAGGACTTCAGAGAAGGCGGGCACCAACAACACATCGTCGAAGGTGAGGGCTTTGCCGAGAAGGCGCATGGTGATGGCTCCAAAAACAGCATTTTAGGTAACCCTTTGGCAGCATGTGTATACAGAGCCCTGCCCTTAGATTTCCTTAAATATCGCGTGGCAATGACCTCTTGAACGACAATGCATCCATTCTTATTCCAGCACACGAAAAGGTGATTCGCTTGCGACTTTTGACCACCAAACAACTCGTCATTACCTTGGTTTGCATGGCTGCAGTTCAAGTTTCTTGGGCACAACAACCCACATCGAAATTGAGCCTGCCAGATCTAGAAACCATGATGTTCAGTCAGAGCCCTGCAATCAAAAGCGCAGCAGATGCGGTTGAGGCCGCACGTGCAGCCGTCGATACCGCACGGACCATCCCCAACCCACAAATTGAAGTCATGAATGGGACGCGAAATCCGCGCCCTGGCAACACAAGCACCAACGGCAATTTGAAGTCCATCAGCGTCACCCAAGACCTGGATATGCCGTGGCACCGCTTCCCTCGGGTAGATGGGGCACTTGCTGGCTTGAATGCGGCACAAGCCAGCGAACAAGCCTTCAAAGCGGAGATGAAGGCGCAGCTTCGCCTTCGTTATTACGACCTGATCCGTCGTACAGCAGAAAACCGTGTCGCGCGTGAAGATGTGTTGCTCATGGAAGGCATTCGCAAGCGCATTGCGCTCTTGGTGGAAACAGGTGAGAAACCACGTTTCGAATTGGTCAAGGCAGATGCTGAAATGCTCAATGCTCAAAAAATGCAGGAGTCTGCCGGATTGCGCGTTCGCCAAGCACGAGGCGCATTGCGCGCCCTGGTGGGCAGCAACTTGCCTGAAAGCTTTGAAATTGATGCGAAGCCGCATGCATTTACAGCACCTAAATTATTGAGCGACGTCCGTGCTGAAGTGTTAGCCAACAACCCAGACCTTGTGCGTACGCGTGCACAACGCCAACAACTGGATCGCAAACTCAGCGAAGAAAAAGCCTTGCGCTTTCCCAAATTCGCCCTTCGTGCCGACCAAGACCAAGACCCTGAATGGCGCAGCAAGCGCGTCGGTTTTGCCATGAACTTGCCTCTTTGGGATTGGCGTGGCGGCCCTGTGGGTGAAGCTGCGGCCAAGCTCTCACAAACCGACAACGAGTTGGCCTATCAAGAGTTTTCTCTTGTTCAGTCCCTTGATGCCGCCTATCAACAATATGACATCGCCAACGCACAGGTAACCGCACTCGAAAACGGCATCGTGCGCCATGCAGCTGACGCCTTGCGCATTGCTGAGATCGCCTATAAAGCTGGTGAAAAAAGTTTTCTTGAAGTCATGGACGCGCAGCGGGTCTACCGCGCTGCACGAAACGAGCTAATCACGGCCCAATTTGAATTGGCCAGTGCCTGGACTGAAATTGAACGCCTACGCGCGAACAACAACTGAAATAAGTCATTAAAAACATCATGACATTTTCAAAACGCCACTTCTTTGTACTTTTACTGATCGGCGTACTCGCGCTCTCTGCCTGTAAAAAAGTCACGACCACAAGCAACCAAGACCCCAACCAAGACACCCAACGTGTTTTGGCCGATGCCACATTGATGGCACAACTTGAGGTTTCAGAAGTCGTCAGCACGGAGTTGTCTGATATTTTGCGTGTCGCTGGACAGATTGACTTTGATG